>CP065590.1:0-307545 GCA_016025055.1 Chryseobacterium indologenes | reverse complement strand
GAGTAAGCACACCATCATTATTTAATGTTTTTTTATTTAATCTTTTGTCAAAAATATTGATGGCCACCTTTCCGTTAAAAGTAGTATTAAGAGTCCCGTTAGGATTATTGATATGGCCTTTAATTTTAACAAAATCCAAGCCTCTGATCAGTCCCGGTACCGGAGTTTCAATATTATCAATCACCAGAAGTCTTTGAGGTCTGCTGAGTTTCATGGCAGGATCACCTAATAAATTTACCTTTAAATGGTTGCTGTTTGCTCCTTTCTGCTTTTTTGCCAGTAAATGAGAATAACCTAACGAATTAAAGTCGTCATTGGTTAATTTAAAAATATTTTGGGTATATGTATTGGTGAAATCACGTCCGTAGTCTACTCCGATTGCTCTGCTGGAAGTAATCATCGCTGCTGCACCTCCTTGCTTCAGCTTAATGAATTGTTCTCCTGCAGAATTTGTATCCGGTTCATCCCATAATGTAAACTCACAGGTTATCGTAGAAACAAACGGAAATCTGCTGTATACATTGGAAAAGTTATTGGAATTTTGAATTTCAGTACTTGTTAATACTCTTTCCTGTGCCCAGCCGTTGATTCCTCCATGCCCGAAATAGAAAAGGTATAAGCTGTTTCCGATGGCATTGGAAATCGACTGGTTAACCTGTGGGTATCTTTGTCCTCCCGCAGTACTCTGAGCAGGGAAGGAGTCAAGGTATAATTTTTTGACATTGTATTCTTTAAGCTCCTGCTGACCCGGCTGCTCAAATACATTCACCAGCGTTTTATTCATTACATCATGGAAGGGGCCGCCTCCCTCTCTGTCATCATCCACTACGAAATCAAGTCTCATACGCCATTCTCCAAAAGGACTGGATTGTCCGGGCAATGAATTGTAATACGCCAGTGTTTTATCTATCATAATACCGGCTTCAGTAACATTAGCTGCAGGAATTCTACCTACCGGCAGGTCCGGCATATTGGTTTCAATGATACTTGCCGTTTGGGGCATAGTCATTACGATATAGTCATCGGTAACGAAAGAGGCAACATAGTCTGAAGAATGCTCACTCTGATAGCTGGGAACTACATTCGTATTGTTGGGAACCCTGTTTTTATAATCGTAAGAAGCATCTCCAAGAATGAAAACATATTTCAACCTTCCGGCCGGAGTATTGAGTCTGGTAACGAAATCTCTTATGGCCGTAAGGTCTTTACTTCCGCTTGAATATTCTTCATAGACCTTATTAACATCTACGATTTCTACCTTATAATTGTTTTTTGTCTGGTGATAGTTGGCAAGCCTTTGTGCCTGACCCATCATTTCAGGAACGGTAAGGATCAGATAATCTATATTCTGGATGGCCGAAAGATTCTGATTTCCTATTCTTCCAACAAATTGCGGACTGAATGCTGCATCAGACCGGAATGCCACAAATTCGTTATTGAAATTCTGATCGGCTGCGGTGTATGCAAAATTAAAAAAGCCGCCTCCTGATTTATTGACCCTTCTGTTGGCATTGGTGATATCAGTGACATCCCATACCTGCTCTATATTTGATGCATTAGCAATGCTGAATCCATAATCCGTATTGCTTCCACTTGAAATAGAGAAATCTCTGAAATTCATTTGAGAACCATTAAAAGCCAGGTTTTCTTTGTACTGTACTTCAGCGTAATCGAAGTAGAAGGTTCCGTTTGGATTTTTAGAAATATCAGGGTTATATTTAAATGTAATCTGATTTCCTGTTAAATTAGTCAGTGTTCCGCTGTGGTTTAAAGGAACAAAATTGTATTCATAGGTTCCGCTGTCCGGTAATACCGTCTGATTATAGGGAGCCAGGTTATTGATGGTGATTCCCATGGAATTCTGCTGCGATTTGTACGCAACTACCTGGGTTCTGAAACGGATCACATCATTGGCCTGTATTGCTGAATTGGTTGTAAAAGTTACTGTTTTCTCATTGATAAAAGGTGTATCTTCTACCCAGATTCTTCCAACTTTGAGCAGATTCTTCTGGTCGTTGTTGATTACCTGGTAGTTGTCATACCGGGTAATCAATTGGGCAGGCAGGTTGGCGTCAACAGGCTGCACTCTTTTTCCGGCACCTTTATCAAAGTTGATATAATAATATGAGAAGTCGTCATAGATATTTTTTACTCCATTGCTTCTGTCAGTTCTGGTGTCTCTTCTTTTATAGCCATTCCCGTTACTGTTATCATAAAGGTTAAATCCGTTGGGACCCTGAGCGTAGAACAGTGCATAATCATTGTCATTCCAAACGCCGTCATCTTCACCTACGACCTGAATGGCATTTTCCTGTAAAGCATCGAATCTGGGATCCTGATTAAATTCCGGAAGCATCACTCCTCCGTTGCCATATATTCTGAAATTTCGCGGATTTACAGAAGACGGGTTAATGCCGTTATCGCGTAAAAACTGGGTGGTAATTTTAAAGATCCCGGATTTATCAACTTTTATTTTGTAAAAATTACCACTTGCCAGCGGGTTACCCTGAGTTCCTATTTTATTGACGCTGCCATTAGTATTTAAAGGTAGGGAAGATTCTGAAACCGTAAATGAAGAGAGTCTTTGTACACGGCCTTTTACATTTTTAAAAAGAGCGACATTGATATTGGCGTATCTGTCACCTTCTAATGTATAATATGAAACATCTGCTATATCATAATCCGGAAGATTATTTCCGTTCAATTCAAATAAATCCTGATTAGAAACGTTTTCCCAAATAAGGTCTGAAATCTTTAACTGCTTTTCGCCTATTTTTTGCTTGGTTGCTATAAAAACATTATTTTGGCTGAAAGAAAAGCCCTCATTTTTAAAATTCGGAAGATTTAATTTTATTTCACCAAAATCCTGGATTTTAGAACCATTCCATTCGATGGTGTTTCTTTGGGCGTATAGTGTTGATGTTAAAGCGATTAGGGATAAAAGCGTGATTTTTCGTCTCATGTTTATTATTGAAATTGCTAAATTACAAAATAAATCAAAATTTTAGAATTAAATTGTGATACAATAAAATTAATTTGTTAACGTTGTTCAAAAAAATCAAATCTTTATTTGATTTATTGAATAATTTATTTTTTCTTTGTACTCTTGAAAATATTTATATCGACTATGAAAAAACTAAAGTTGTTTTCATTAATAGCATTAAGTTCTACACTTGCATTAACCAGCTGTGGCGGATCAGGGACCAGCAAAGGTGGCGGTACCAAAAAATTTGTCAGTAAAACAGGTTGGAAACCAAACGAAAAACAGGGTTGGTTTTTTGCAGGAAAGCAACAGAAGCAGAAAGGTTGGCCAGGAATGGTATATGTAGAAGGTGGAACTTTTACAATGGGATTAGTGAAAGATGATGTTATGCATGATTGGAATAATACACCTCGCAGAATGCAGGTAAGTTCATTCTTTATCGGAGAAACTGAAATTACTAACTATGAATACCGTGAATACCTGACATGGTTGAAGTATGTTTTCCCTCCAAGTGACCCTAGCTATAAGGAGATCTACAACGGCGCTTTGCCGGATACCTTATTATGGGACAACAAATTATCTAGAAACGATTATAACGAGACTTATTTGCGTTCTCCGGAATTCGACTACTATCCGGTAGTAGGGGTTTCGTGGACTCAAGCCAACAGATATTGCGAATGGCTGACTGACAGAGCGAATGAAAAAGCTTTGATGCAGGCAGGTGTTATCGCTAAAGATTTATATATCAACGAATCCAATAACCAGGGAGGAACTGCATTTAATATGGATAAATTCAAAGCGAATGATCCTGAAATGCAAGGATATATTAACGAAAAAAGAATGCAGCAGAAAAGTGGTATGAAAACAACCAACCAAAGATTGCTGTCTGCCAACAGAGCTCCGAATTCTGCAATGGTTCAGAAATTCAGACTTCCTACAGAGGTTGAATGGGAATATGCAGCTTTGGGAATGGCAAAAAACAGAGAATATAACCAATACTTGGGCAAAAAGCCTGAAATTGAAAGATTAAGAGGTACCAAAGGGAAAAACAGAGGTATGTTCCTTGAAAACTTCAAAATGGGTAAAGGTGATTATTCAGGTATTGCAGGATGGAAAAATGACGGATCCGCACAGACTTCTGATGTAAGACAATATCCATCCAATGATCTTGGAATCTACGGTATGTATGGTAACGTTGCAGAATGGACTGCTGATGTGTACAGACCTATCATTGATGAAGATTACAATGATTTCAACTATTACAGAGGAAATATGCCTCAGGCGGTAGTTAAGAATGGTGACGGAACGTACAAAATGATCGACGAAGGTACCATTAAATATGATACTTTAGCTGATGGTAGATTAGTCTACAAAGGACTTCCGGGACAGTTTGAAAGAGAAACGATTGCTGATTACAGAAACTTCAGAGACGGTGACAGACAATCTTCTTTAGAATACTACAGAGCTTCAGATTCTGCTTCCTCTTTCGATATGTACAATTCTCCTAGAAAAAGATTTATTGTAGATGCTTCAGGTAGAGTAAAGTTGCAGAAAGATTCTAAAGACAGAACTTCTGCAATGTCTAACGATATAAGGGTAGTGAAAGGAGGTTCATGGCAGGATACGGCATATTGGCTGGATCCGGGACAAAGAAGATATAAAAATCAGGGAAGAGCTTACGGCTGGATTGGTTTCCGTGTTGCACAGGATGCCAGAACAAACGATAAGAATAGAACAAGAAGATAATATTTATCAAAAAATACTTATAAAAAAACCTTTCGGAAATCCGGAAGGTTTTTTTTATTTTTGAATCGTGAAATCCCCTTGAATGAAAAGCCTGAAATTTGGCGGTTGCATTCGATTTCTTTAAAAAAAATAATATATATTTCCACATGAATATAGAACAGTTTTATCCTTTATTTTTAAAGGCTGATAAAGTAACAATCGACAGCAGAAAAATAGCTAAGCGTGATCTGTTTTTTGCCTTTTCAGGCGAAAACTTTAATGCCGCAACTTTAGCAGAAAAAGCCATTGATGATGGTGCGCTTGCTGCCATTGTGGAACTGCCTGAATTTGAAAATAAAGAGAAAAATATTTTCTATGTTCCGTCTACTCTTGAGTTTTTGCAGCAACTGGCTATACATCATAGAAATCAGCTTTCCATTCCTGTGATAGGACTTACAGGCAGTAATGGTAAGACAACGACCAAAGAATTGATTCATGCCGTTCTTTCGGAAAAATTTAATGTCCAGTACACTTTCGGAAATTTAAATAATCATATCGGAGTTCCGTTAACAATCCTGTCCATCAAACCTGAGCACGAAATGGCTGTCATAGAAATGGGAGCCAACCATCAGAAAGAAATAGAACTTCTCTGCACCATTGCACAGCCTGATTTCGGGTATATTACCAATTTCGGAAAGGCGCATCTGGAGGGATTCGGAGGTTTTGAAGGGGTTATCAGGGGGAAATCTGAACTGTATGATTACCTGAAAAACAACAGCAGAGTCATCGTTGTTAATGAAAACGATCCTATTCAGGTCGAAAAGACAGAAAATTATCCCAGTACAATCACTTTTGGCAAGGAAGGAGCAGATTACAATTATGAATCTTTTTCAGAAGAGCATTTTGTGGGAATGAGCTATAAGGGAGTAAAAGCTGTGTCAAAACTGACCGGGGAGTATAATTTTACCAATCTTTGTGCGGCAGCAAGTCTTGGTCTTCATTTCGGCATCAGCTTTGAAAAAATCAAACACGCAGTAGAGCAGTACACACCAACCAATATGCGTTCCCAGGTGGTGAAAAAAGACAACAGGACATTGGTTCTGGATACCTATAATGCCAACCCGAGCTCTATGGCGGCATCACTGAATAATTTTATCAGTTTTGAAGGGCGTAAAACGATTATAATCGGCGATATGCTGGAATTAGGTGATGAAAGCGAAAAAGAGCATCAGAATATCTTAAACATGGCTCAGGAGCTTGGTTTTGATCAAATCATTACGGTAGGAAAACATTTTAAAGCCGTTAATCCTTCGGGTTTTTCTTTTGACAGTACGGCAGAACTGATAGAATACCTGAAACAAAATAAAATTTCTTCCGAAAACATATTGTTGAAGGGGTCAAGAGGTGTCGCTTTAGAGAAAATAATTGATTTTATATAGGCTTTGAGGCGGGAAGCCGGAAAAGGGAAATAGCGGAAAAAGAGAACTACAAATGTTTTCTCTTTTTAAACCGTTGGCTGATCACCAGAAGTAAATTTCCGGTGTTACCTATAGCTCCATTCTTCCGGCTTCCGGCCTAAATAAACTATTTCTTTGAATCCCAGAATTCTTTAACAATAAGTTCAATATTTTTGAAGGTGCTTGGGAAAACTTCGTTTTCTATCTGTGAAATATTTTTCCAGGCCACTTCTGTAATTCCTTCTTCTATCTGAGGTTTTGAGGTGTCTTCACCGTCAAAATTCATTTCAAACCAATGGGTGCATTTTAAGATCTTTTCACCGTTTCTTTCAATATAGATATGGTAAGTGGTATTGATGAATTTTACCAGTTCCACCTCTTTTAATCCGGTTTCTTCTTCAATCTCACGTACTGCAGATTCTTCCCTGGATTCTCCTTTTTCCATTTTGCCTTTCGGAAGGTCCCATTTGCCTAATCTTTTGATGAAAAGCGTTTCTCCCTTAGGGTTATTGACGAGGCCTCCTGCAGCCTCAATAATCCTGAAAAGCTTTTGAAATTCACTCCATATTTCATCGATATTTTCTCCAAAAATATTAAGTTCCTGCACGGAAGTATTTTCTAAGAGATCCAGGGCCATCTCTAAAGTTGTGTAATTTTCATACACAAGCTTTTTTTCGAGTTCTTCGGCGTGCTTAGATATCAATAATTTTTTTTCGTTGACAAAAACTTTATACATTTGTAAGAATTAAGAATTTAAATACAAAAATAAAAAATGAATTTAGAAGGACGAAAAATTATTGTCAATAAATCATCTAAAGAACTTTCAGAATTGCTGAAGTCACCTGAAAATTACAAGGAATTTATGCCGGACGGTCTTCAGAAATTTGAAACAAGAGATAACGGTTTTAAATTCGGATTACAGGGAATGCCGGAAATTGCTCTGAAAATTGATGAGGTAGATGATCAGAAAGCTGTTTTAAGATCTGCAAGTTCAAGTTTAGATTTTTCGTTAACAGCCACTTTAAACCCTATCAATGAAAACCAGACTGAAGTTCAGATGTTGTTTGAAGGGAAGTTTAACCCATTCATCAAAATGATGGTAGAAAAGCCACTCCAGAATTTTATCAACACTTTGACCGACAAGATCGAAGTTTATAAATAATAAAAACCATTGCGATTGCAATGGTTTTTTGTTTCTGCAATAATGCTGGTTTTTGGTATTTACTAAGTCTTGTATACAATATTTGTGTAGTATCAGTCACGGATATGTACGTAGATTATTTTCAGAGATCAATTATACGGTGGATTATTTGCAGGGCTGATCATTGGCTAAATTTCTTTTGTATTGTCTATTTATTTTACTAATGAGATAAAACTACACATTTCCAGTGTTTATCGTATTGAGAGTAGAAAATGATCAATACTAAGAAATTATTAAAAACAATGCTTAGGTGAAAAAATTGTTTTTCTCAAATAAATTCACTATATTAAAGCATGAAAAAAATTGAACGTCAGGATAATATAACACATGCTGGCAAAATTAACGAGAGAACAAAAGCGCTGGAAATTCTTGAAAAAGCAAAGAAAGTACAAGGAAAAATCACCTTTCTTCGGCAAGGTGTAGGAAGAAATTTTAAACCGAAAAATGAAGAATAAATAAAACCTCCGCGATAGCGAAGGTTTATTTATATGTTGGGCAAAAGTGGGGTGGTTATCTTCAGGATTCTTTTGTCACATTATTACAGGCAATTTGAATAGATTTAGATTCATCTTTATTAGTAATGGTATCGTAAGGATTGTTATCTTTTGTTCTCTATTTTACCACTATTCATGATCTTCATTTTATCTTTCACTTGCAGTCCTTGCATCTCCATCGGGGGCTATAAATAGTAATGGGTTCTTATAAATAAACATAAGGATTCCATTTTCTTGATGTTTCTGCCAGAAGATCTGCAACCCATTCAGCCCTTTTATTCTAGCTCTAAATACTATCCCAAAGATTTATTTCTTTTGTTCTGTTTTGTATTTGAAAACAGAACAATACAAAACCACTGCTTTCGCAGTGGTTCTATATTTTAAGTGAAGACTAATCTGTATAATTCTTTGAAAATTTCACTCCTTTCTTTTCCAAAATATTTTTAATTTCTTTTGATTTTTCTTGGGGTAAAATTTCAACAACTTCGTTTTTACTATTTAACGTAATATGCCAGTTTGTTGTGTTATATGTAATAGCCATTTTAGCTAAATTAAGATTTTCATAAGGAATCTCTTTAAATGTTTTTTCTAACAAATAAGACTTATCTAAATCTTCACTAATAATTAATTTATATCCATTGACTTCATACACTTTAGAATATTTAAAATCCATTAATAATGCTGGATTTACAAAACACAAATCAATCCAGTAATTTCCATTTTTAGCATTATCACTTTGAGCACCGATAATGATGATATTCGTTTTTGGATTTATTACCTTTTGTTGATTTCTAAATTCTATATAGCCAGTAACAATGTTTCTCGCTGTATTATCCTCTTTATTGAAAACAGCTGTACTACAACTAATTATTAAAACAAAGAAGATTAGTAAACAATATATATTCTTTCTCATTTTTAATTCTTTTTACCTCCAATAAATGTTGCATTTTTTGAGTCATATTTAAAATACCCTTTCCCTGGCGTTGGCCATTTCCAAGTACCATATTGATACGTATTTGTAATTTGAGGGTTATTACTTCTAAAGTTTGCATCTCCTTGCTTTAAACCATAAGTCATTATTGGAACATTATTTATAAACCTATCATTCCAACCCGATGGACCCACGTTTGCACCGGGCGGATGGGAGTGTACATTTTCAAAATGGGTTCCATCTTGTATAATATGTCCTCCAAAACTATATGCTCCCAACATAGCACCTGCATTTACACTTTGATTAACAGAATGGTTAGTACTTATAATGCTTGTACTGTATCCATCACTAAAATTAAATGTATCTTGAGAAAATTCCACTTTTGTGTTTTCTGCTGCAAATTCAAAGAACTGAGTTGCTACATCATAGTTCTGTATTTGCAAATAGCTGTATGTTGAACTTGCGCTACCTTCCATCCCATCACTTTCTGGCAAATCAAAAGCTAATGATTTCATATTCCCTATCTGTGAATCACCTGTTGGATTATCTTTTGTCACATTTGTACGGGCAATCTGGATAGACTTAGACTCATCTTCGTTGGTAATAGTATCATAGGCATTATTGTCTTTTGTTCTTTCTATGTTACCATTGTTAAAGATCTTAATCTTATCTTCTGCCTGCATTCCATCTGGGTCAATAAACCTCAAAGGATTATTAAAAGCGTAAGTATAAGGACTCCAACGTCTGGAAGTTTCCGCTAGTGGATCCACCACTCCCCATCTTCCTAAGTCAGGCATATACATTCTCGCACCATAATCATACATTCCGGTCTCCTGAAGCTCCTTACCGTTGTACTTATACTGATACGCAGCATTTCCAACCGAAGTATTATACCCTTCATGCTTCAACCCAAACGGATAATAATTACTTTCCTCAATGATCTCTAGTCCGGATCCGCTGTTCATATAATTTAAACGTACATTTCCCAGAAGATCCATACAGTTGTAAAAATACTTATTTTACAAAAACAGGCGGCTTTGAAAAGCAACCTGTTTATTTCTAAACTTGGCAAGAATAGTACTTTATCGCTAACATGGATAAATATGGAACTAGTGATTATTCTGATGGATGAAGGTGTGGATAATTATAATATTCAATACTCCATTGATTAAAATTTTTGTAATAACATAAAAAAATGTAATCATATCCTTCTTTTGGCTTAATAGTAATTTTCTTTCCATCAGAAAATTTTAATTTAATATTCTTGTTTCTTTTTTCAAGATTAATCATCATTATCCCATAATCCTGATTGTCATTTTTTTCTTGAAATTCTTTTTTATCTTATTATTGATAGTTACTGTCTGCCCTAAAAAACAATTATACCCAAGCATTAATCCTATTTCATTATCGTTTTTTGGATACGTTTCTTTAACTGGGTCTAAATATGTTTTTACCATTTCTTGCTTTTTATAAGGAAGATCTTCATATTTTGTATAAAATATTTTTTTCGTTTGGCAAGAAATATTAAATGATAGTAAACAAAACATTGTTATTAAAAATATATGGATTTTCATTCTGTATTATTCTTTTTATTATTTAAATTTTGTTTTACTTCTCTCTCTTTATTTTCATATTTAATTTTTATGTGCGTTTTCATATCTTGAGATTGTACATCCTTAAGCTTAGTACCTTCGGAATTTCTTAATTCAGTGACTTGATCTTTCGAATCTGAATTCATCAGGTTGTCCATATTCTCTTTTGTATTAGGAACTTTGCTACTATTTTCAAATATGTGGTTTAGTCCTGCCTTATGGCCTAGTTCATGGGCTACAGTTCGAGGAGTATCTTGTGATGTGACTTCTCCATCATAAGTATTTCCATCCATTGCTGATGTTCCGGTAGTAAAAGTTAAGGTTTTTATATTTAATTTTGGGAGAGATAAATTAAGAGTAAAAGGTGAACTAGAATCTTCAACTATATTATATTGTATTCCATTTTGACTTAATATTTTTGAAGTGTCATCTAGTAATGTTTTACTATATTCTCTTCCTAAGTTATTGCTTATTTTAACTCTCCACTCAATTGTATTTTCATTTATTAACTTAGCTTCCAGCCCCTCAAGCTCTCTTGCATCAATAACTCTATTCTCAGAAAAATTATAATGAGATTGAAAAGCATACTTTTCAGAAAGTGGATCTATATTAAAAAATCTTCCTGTATCTGGCATGTAATTTCGCCACTTAAAACTATACCACCCTGTCTCTTGCAGTTCTTGTCCTTGATACTTATAATTCTTATAAGTACCCGCTCCAAAGAAAGCATTTCCCGATTTCAGATGATTCATTCCAAAAGGGTAATAGTCATTCACATCGGTGATCTCAAGGAGCCCGGTGTCGTTACTTCTGCCATAGCTTATTCTTACATTTCCCAAATGATCTTTATACTGATAAATATACATTTTTTTCTGATAATCATAAAATCCTTCTGCTGTTGGAAAAAACTGAAGCTCAGGATGGTGTGGGTTTTTGATAATTCCCCCGTTCCCGGTACCAGGGTCCGGAGCCACCACCTTATCATTGAGACTAAATGCCTGTTGCTCCAATGCATACCGGGTTTCCTGCGGAACGGACGAGAACATTTCCTCATTGCCTCCTGACGATGTTTTGTTCAGATACTGAAATCCATCAAGATAATCGGTAATTTCTTTTGTCCAGGTTGTGCCGCCAAAACCTATCGAAGTCCGTGTATTTTCTTTTCTTAGTTTAAGGCCATCAGCACGATAATTTGTTTTAATGGATGTGGTTATAGGATCAAAGCCGATTTGTACCATATTTGGAAGGCTGAGGTAATTATAATTAATCGCTGTAATTTCCTTATCCATCATACTTTTCATATTTCCATTAAGATCGTATTCTATAGGAAAGCCTGAAATCCCTTCATATCCTGTTTTATTGTTACTATTGTCTTTGATTTGGATGGCCTGATTACCTGTATAAGTATAGGTTAAATTATCTATTACGGTAGGTGTATTACTATTATCAGTAACGCCGGTTCTGTAAAGACCGGTAATATTACCATTGAGATCATAGCTTAATGATTCCGTATTCTCCTTACTTCCGGGATTATTTGGATTTTGATAATAACCTGCTGTTAATCGGTTCAGTCCATCATAAGCATATCCATATCTTTTAGGTTCCAGAGGAGGATTGGCTCCAATAGATTCCACTGTTCTCCAATCTACTTCTGCAATATTCCCATTGTATTTTGGCTGTACATCTTTTCCCGCAAACAGAACGGGATCGGGGTTGGTAATGCCATTTTTCTGGGTGTATTTTATGGCATAAGAAAATAATTTTCCTCCCAAATCAGGAACTGACATCTGACCTTTGTTGATATCAGTAAGCCATCCCCTGATATTGTAGGCGTAATCAATATTTTGCAGATTATTTCCTACTTTTTTATTTTTAAGCTGTGATAATTCATTGTAGGTATTATCTGCCAATAACTGCTCAGGCCAGAAGTCTACCTGGTGATAATGTTTTAATAACCTGTTTTGGGAATCATACTCAAAACGTTCTTTTATATTTACCTCAGCTTCATCGGGCTTTCGCAGATGCTTTATTTCTGAATTTTGAACTAGTCCTGCAAAATCGAGTTTGGATTCTGTTTGGGTATAGCCTCCCAAATGATTGAAGGAGTAAGTTCCTATTACCCTGCCTTTGGTATCATAGTACATATAATTCATGGTCCATTTATCATCTTCAATGTTTTTTACATAAGATGCGGTGGGTAAACCCAGTGTTGAAATACCACTGTTGGAGGCTCCATCAGCATTGATAACGAATTGATCCAAGATTTTTGCCGGAGGAAATTTCCTGCTGTCTCTGGGATACGCATCGTAATAATTGATGCTCAAAAGTGTGGTCAAATTACTGAGAAAAGCATTAGTGTAATAGGCAATTGTTCCACTTTTTGAAAAACCAATGCTGGTTTGCGTTTCAGTAATAACCTGATTTCCGATCTGGTCTTGCATGGCTGCACGGGTCGATCCGGGCATGATTCCGGTATAGGCAATGCGTCCAAACTGATCATATTTGGTGAATAACCATTGGCCCTGATTACGTAAGTTCACATCCTGGGTGAGAATCAACCGGTCAGCTTTATCATACACCATATATTCCCAGTCTTTACCCGGAAGCTTTTTTTCGATCAAGCGATTTTTTCCGTCGTAGCGGTACTGGTAGCACAATTCATCGTGTTTTACGGTATTGGCTACAATATCGCCTCTTATGCTGGCCAGGGAGGTAATACAAAGGCCAATTGATCATATTCGTTATATACGTAGTGGGTATCTGCATTTTCGCCGTTTACAATTTTTCTCACGACCACAGTCTTTCCTTTACCATTTTTAAATTCTGTGGTTTTGTTACCGTCCTCATCCGTAATGGTATTTTTATACAATTCTTTGTCTCTATATAGCCAGTCTTCAGAAAGTACAGATTGAAGGGTACCGTTTACCATATTGGTGGTAGCCACAAACTTTCTTACTCCATCTGCTACAGTAATGGCATCATAATTAAATTTGACAGGTTTGCCGGCCCAGTCATTTCCTACCTGAATCTGCTGTTGAACCCTGTCGAGGGGTGAGTTTTCCAGTATTTTTTCTGCAAATATTTTTTCCTGTCCGTAGATATCAGGCTGGGTTGCATTAGCAAGAGACAGGGGAACAATGCCCCCATTCAGAGTTCCTGGCTGAGGAACGGGAAGATATTCTCTTACCTGTCTTCCAAAACCATCATACTCTATATGGGTAACTACATCTTTTCCAAGAGGTGAACTTTTTACATTGACAACCTGTTTAGGTCTTCCCAGTCCGTCAAAATACTGAACGGTTTCGGATGATTTGGATGAAGTATTACCATTGTAATCCAGATAGGTTTTACTTTGTATATAGTTTTCGTTATTAGGAAGCGGGCTAAGCTGGGCTTTTGCAACACCTGTTGCCAACAGGATTCCTATAGGGGTTATTATTTTTCTCATTGTGTTTACTGCTTATAGTTATATTTGAATTCCTTGACAACTTTAATAACATAATTACCTGTATTGTCTTTTTCCCGTGTTTTAATTTCTTTTAACTGGCCGGCATTATCGTATACATATATTTCCCGGATGCCGGAAGGTGAGGTGATGGAAGTAACTCCCACCAAAGGATCATAGGTGTATGATGTGACCATTCCTGTTGGTTTGAAACTCTCAAAAGCCAGTAAAAGCTCTGCTTCTTTAGCAGGATCAGCGGAATCTTCATCAGATTTTGCGACAATATTGGCAATCAGATTTTCCAACTGGCTATAAGAAGACCCAACAATTTTTGCAATAGGTTTTGTTTTATTGTATCCCCATACAATACTTACAGGGGTACCATCGTTAGTTGTATATTGCAGAATGTTCCCTTTTTCGTCATATTTATCATAGCTTACCTCTTTATAAGAAATAGATGGATTCTGGTTGTCAAAAGAATATTGTGATAAGGGAAGTATCAGATTTCCACTTGCTGACTGAGGGAGTGATGTAGGATAAATAGTTTGTGCTCGGGAAAGCATTTTGGTCGTGTTGCCCATCGTTTGTTGAATATTGGTCTCCAACGGAATACCGACCATATTTTTATCAATCATCAGCTGATTGTTTTTCTCATGAGCATAGCTGTATTCCGTCTCATTAATGCTGCCATCGGGCAGGGTGTTTTTTCTTTTTCTTTATCTGATAATGTGAAGGGTTATTATAAAAATATTCCGTCTTCGTTTCAACAGGAGTGCCATTAAAATAATCTGTCGTTTTCTGAGATTCTAAATAGGTAAAACGACTGATGTTTTTATAATACACAGCATCTAAATTTTGAAAATCAAACCAAGTGCTGTCGTGGATAATAGGTTCATAAATTTTACGACGGCTGATACCCCCTAAGTAATAGGTTCTTGTGGGATCTTCCGCATACTTCGTTTCAACCGTTTTAAGGGTGGTTCCTGCATTGTCCTTATAAACGGTTAATAATTCTTTTCCGTTATTCCAGCCAAGATTCGTCCAGGGAGCTGACTCCATGAAGTTTCCTCTAAGAGCACTTCCTGGGTTATCCTTATAAGAACTATAGTGGTGGATGGTTTTTCCTTTTCCTTCTATTTCTTCCTGAACTGTACTATAAAAAATATTAGGATTAAAAGAAAATAATCTTGCTATATTTGAGGAGGTGATTGCTGTATAATTTGAAAATACAGGTATTCCATTCTTAGAACCCATACACAGAGAAGCAGTCCATTTGTCCTCAATAAATACGGGGTCTCTGGTAACATTAATAGAATATTCTCCATTGTCCTGGATATAATGATATTTTTTAGTAACTGGGAGACCATCACTCGGAGTGTCTACGGTTGATGAAATCCTGTATCCCCCTTTCAGAACATCTTGTAGCTCATACTTATCATCCTGATCATAGTAATATATCTGTGCGTAAGCATTACAACAAAAAACATGGCTGTCAGGGTGAATTTCAACGGTTGATTTTTTACCCCATTTACAATAATCTGACTGCTGTTGTTTAAACTTGAATCTAAATTCGCTATAAGATTACCCGTCTGGTCTCGTACTTCCAGATGAGCTTCTTGCTTTTCAGTTTCTAAATCTGAACTACCCTGACAATTTCCATAAGGATATAGATAATTAGAAAGATTAATCTCAACAGGCCCTGTCTTATTAGGAGTTATAATAACTTCTTTAGAAGTAGAAAAGTCATTTTGAGGAGTAAATGTATTGATTTGAACATTGGTTTTTACTGCCGGAATCAAAACATATTCCTTCCTTTTATGGCTTTCATAATTAAACAAAGTATTGCCTCCCGTTGGATAGGTGATCATTTTTAATAAACCATAATAACCTTTAGTTTGACTTACACCCTGATTAGCTCCATTATATTGAGGAGCTATGGGATCAGTACTTACAAATAACTGCGGGACAAGATTAGTATTGATTGCCCCATTATAATATCCCCACATATCCCTGGAAAAGCTCAATCGGGAAGGTAAAATCTCAGGGCTATAATAGGTGAATTTATGGGATGAATTGGTTTTATTATCCCGTATTTCATTTAAGAAAAGCCTTGAAGCACCTGTTGTGGTATAATTAAAACTATAATCATCTACAGCAATATTTTGATGATACTTTTTGATATTAGTCAATTTTGAATAATCTCCATTTTGGGCTGAATAGGAAAAAACAATGGAGTTATTATTCGAATCATATATTTTTTTGAGCTGCTTACCCGCTGCATACTGTTCTAAATCTGCAATGAGGCCTAGATCAGGTGGTATTGTATATGGCTTAAGAGTACAATAATATAAATCATTTAGATCGTCATATTGTAACTCGCTATACTTCTGCTGCACTGTTTTAGTATAGGCCATCGTTTGAGATTGCGAAAGAATGGTCGTATAATTTACATCCTGATACTCCAAGGTCAGGATCTGTCCACTGGTGGTGACAATAGAGGTCAAATACCAGGATTGTATATATTGTTGTGGCGGCTGATGGCTTCCTGTATTAAGGGTTCGGTTTTGTATGTTTTCTGTGGCATTGAAATTATATCTTACCCCATTATCCAGTATAATGGAGAATAAATTTCCATTATCATTTCTTAGAATTTGGTAGTCTTTCTGATCGATCATAACGATCTTATCTGTTTTACTTATCAAAAATTTTACGTTATATCCCCCAAAATTGGCGGTGTACAGATCCGGTTCGGAATCAAAATCATCATTTTCACAGAGTTTCAAGTATTCAGTCAACTGTGGAGAGTTGTCAATTAGCGGAACATCTCCGCTTCCAAAACTACTGTCTTCATCAGCTCTATCCCTGATGGTTCTGGTGATCACCCCTCCTGAAATAAAAGTCCATCCGAGCCCTACAGAACCATTCATTTCATCAATATTGATTCCATTAGAAGAATAGTTTAAAAAGATGGGAATGCTCGTACCATCAACTGAAAGTTCTGTAATGGGAATATTGATATTAGGAGCTCCCGTAAACATTCCTATAGGAACATTTCCATACTGACTAAATTTAAATGATTCAGGACTGGTAGGTGATATTTTGGGAATATGTTTTCCCGCATTATTGGTATTGGTGGTATAATCCTGAGGAGCATTCTGGCTGTACATCAAAGCAGAAATAGCAATTCCTGCCAATGTTATGTTTTTTCTCATAAGTGTTTATTTTTTAATCAATTTAGCATTCGCCGTTTTATTGTTATCCGTTTTTATGGTCACCAGATACGCTCCCTGAACTAAAGCCTGCGTGTTGATCTTAGTCACTTTATTCTTTGTTCTCAAACTCTGAAGCTGTCTTCCGCTCATATCGTACAACACTATCTCCGTTTCTTTGAAATCAAAGCCGATTTCTACGTATGCATAGTCTGAAACAGGATTCGGATAGATTTTAATATCATATTTTGGAATCAGCTGGTCTATCTGTTTATCTCCCAGTTTTACGATCTTCCAGTTTTCCTTTCCTAATTCTGTGGCACTGGTTCCGGCAAGAATGATAGAGCCGTCTCTATTCAGTTTCAAGTCCGAAAGTCGCTCTTCTTTTTGTCTCGATTCTCCGCTTACATGTTTTCTCCACTGTTCATTGCCGTTGCCATCCAGATAGAGCATCCAGAAGGTTTCATCGTCCTTTTGAACTCTTCCTTCCGCCTGGGTATAACCACCAAGTAAAATTCCTGTGGTAACATCTTGATTCTTGGATCTTGATTCTTGGCTCTTCAACATCACATTCATTCCCATCAGGATATCCCGGTTTTTGAAATTGTAGGATCTTTGCCACTCTTCATCACCTCTTTCGTTTACAGCAATCAACCATAGATCTGTGCCTTCTTCAATTCCTACAGATTTGTTTCCTGACCTTTCGGATCTTGATTCTCCACCGATAACAAAACCTGTAGCAGTAAGAGCCAGCGTTCTGATATGGTCATCTCCTTTGCCGCCGAAATCCTTTTCCCATTCTACTTTTCCATTTTTGTCGAGCTTTACAATCCAGTAATCACCTTCACCGAAATTGCTGCTGGATTTTGAGTAACGGGATTCGGAATTTGGGGTTTTATTATTCAGGTCTGAAGTGGTAGACCTTGTATCACGAACCTCAGAACTCCTCGAATATATTCCCAGTAACGCTCCTCCATCCCTGGTCGGAATCATCTTCTCAACTTCATCCAGACCTTTGCCCCCTACAATCAATTGTAACAATTCTTTTCCGTCTTTGTCCAATCGGATGATCAGGACATCTTTGGAGCCATATCCTTTTGATGAATTTTGTACATTTCCGGCTACAAAAAATCCTAAATCGGTAGTCTGAATAACTGCCCTGGCTTCTTCATCCGCCGAGGTTCCAAGCGTTTTCTGCCATAATTCATCTCCAAACTCATTGATTCGGATCAGCCAGATATCCGAGCCACCCTTAGAATCGTCTTTTTGTCCAATCCTTTCCCGGAATAAGAAGTTCCGGCCAACAGAAATCCACCATCCTGAGTGGTTACTGTAGAGGATAGATAATCATGATTTGATCCTGAGAAATACTTTTCCCAAGCCTGCTCTCCCTGTTGGTTGAGTTTGACTGCATGGAAATCGTAACCGTTATTCTGTTGTTTTCCAGCCTCTAGCTTCGTGCTTGCTGACCGGATAGAACTGCCTGTGATAAGATATTGCTGGTCAATTGTCGTAGTGACCTGGCTTAGAAAATCCTGAGTGGAAGATTTGATGTCTTTCTGCCAGAGAACTTCCTGGGCAGACACCCGTAAGAATGCGCATACTACAGATGCGCCGAGATAAAGTTTCTTCATAAATATTGTTTTTTGAGATTAATAATTTTTTGTTGGGTAAAGATGAGATAAGATGGATCATGATACAAATGAATGATTTATAGATTCATGAATTTATCAAGCAAAATTCATGAATCTGCAAATTGTAAGTTATTAATAACTAAACAACTATAAAAGTTTTGAATTTACTTCTATATCTGTTGAAACGATATTGGGAAATAGATCCCAAGTAGATTTTTTTCATGTTTTGTATCAATTTTTGAATGGCATAAGATACCATTTTTATACTTCCAAGGATTGTGAATCGTATAATTTTTCTTAATCTCTGTTACAAATATATTGATGCAATGCGACAAACAGTGTCGTATTATGTATAAGGTTGCGTGAATTTTAAAAGGTTGAAAAAGCAGGAGATAGGCCTGATCTAAAATGGGAATACCTCAGAAAAGAAGACCTCACCCTCAAATAACAGTACAGGATAGGATTTTATAAGTGAAAAGAGTAGGAGATATAGGGTATTTATGCCATTAGACCGGAACAATGATCCGAAATGCTTCCCGTAGCAGAAGAAAGAACATTAATTTCGTTATGCATTTTCAGAACTCCCATAAAAGCGAAGATCAGTGCTTCTTTGTACTCAATAATTTCCTTGTCCGGAATGATGATTTCAGATGTTGTTTTTGACTTTATTTTTTCAATGAGAAAAGTATTGTAAGCACCTCCTCCGGTAAAGAGAATATTTCCAATCATATTCTTATTAATGACATAAGAAATCTGGTCTGCGATATGTTCTGTAAATGTTGCCAACGAATCTAGTGGATCCGTATTGGTAAGCAATGGAAATACATAACGGTTACACCATTCTATTCCTAAAGATTTTGGATGAGGTTGCTGATAGAAATCCAGTAGATTAAGCTGCTCCAGCAAGATATGATTTATTTTGCCCCTTCTGGCCATATCTCCATTATGATCAAAATTTTCACCTAATTGTTGGGCCAGCGAATTTAGAACGATATTAACAGGTGAAATGTCAAAAGCAATTCTTTTACCGGCAGATTGCAGCGAAATATTAGAAAACCCACCAAGATTAAGACATGCATTATATTGAGAAAAGAGGTGATGATCCCCTATGGGAACCAGAGGAGCTCCATTTCCTCCCATCAGGACATCCTGGCTTCTGAAGTCGTAAATTACGGGTAATCCGGTCTCCAGTTTTATAGCTCTTCCGTCACCTATCTGAAGGGTAAATTTTCTTTGAGGCTGATGGTAAATCGTATGGCCGTGTGAAGCAATTAAGTCTACCTTTTTGAGCTCATGCTTTCTGAGAAAATCTTTAACCTGTTGCCCAAGATAAAAACCGTAGTCTGAATGGAGTTCCAGAAGTTGTTCTGCAGGTAAATGAATAGCATTTTTTAAGCTTATTTTCCCAAACGGATGAATAGGGAATTGTTTCAGTCTTGAGGATTGTAAAGGTCCATTCTTTTTTGTTGTTCAAACTCTGCAAGACAGATGTCTAATCCGTCCAGGCTTGTTCCTGACATCAGTCCAATAGCAAGAGTTTTCATGATAAGCAGAAGTTATTTTTTATTTTCAGAAATTCTTTTAGAATTAAAATCTCCGGAGTTATTATAAAAAGTATATTCAGAAAAGTCGTCTTTGGCAGTCATTCCATTGGCGCCTACCAGTGTGGAGCCGTCTTCCATGGTGACATAGACTGTATCCTTGGTATAGATTCTTTTTTTTCTCTGATCCCAGTAAATACTTTGCATGGCAAACTTTTGCCCTTCATTGGTGGTGATTCTTACATCTCCTTTTGCTTCGTAGAACTTTTTATAGTCATAGAACTTAGCATATTTGGCTTTGATGGTTCCCGGTGTTTTAGGTTTTTTCTTATCAAAAAACTCAATACTAATTCCCTTTCTGGCTACAGTGTAGATGCTGTCTATAAGTTCATATTTTTCGATAATGGGGGCTTTGGCTTTCATGGTGACAAAGCCGGAATCACGCTGTATAATATTAGCATTATTAATGACCTGGGAAGGGAAGTTTTTACTTTCGCTGCCTTTTCGCTTGGTAAGATCCTCTTCACACGAAGTCAGTATAAAAAATATAGCACAACTAAAAAGGCATGCTATATTTTTATATGATATTTTTTTTGAAAGCTTCATTCTAGTTATAAAGGGCCTTTCTGAACCATTTATCAGCAAAGTTAAAGCCGACTTTCAGGTTGATGAAATTCTGATTGATCAGGTTGTTTTTAAGAGTTCCTCTTTTACCAAGTTCTACTCCAATTTCAAGACCGCTCATTCTGGTAATACTGCTGTTTTTGAATGGAAGCATTACACCGGCAGAAATACCGAATTTATTGATGCTGTTTCCATTGGCATCAAGCTCACCAAGTTCGTTGATGGCAAGATTTCCTCTTTCATAGAAAGCTCCGTAACGGTAGATAATTCTTGAGAAATAATTTCTGAAGTTATTGTAATTCGGAAGATACCATCCTCCAGCAGAAACTCGGTATGTATCCTGAAACTTTTTCGTCTGACCGAAATACGTAATCTCTTCGCCTTTTTTATAATCAATCTGTCCTGAAAGGAACCAATGGTTCTCACTTCCATAACCAACCCCTAATGAGGCCTGAAGTGGAAGAAGGTTTTTAGAGCTCGTAGACTTTTGTTCAAGAATACTTTGATCAACCTTGTTTCCAGCTGTATCAGTAAATCTGTATGTACTGTTGGTATACTCGGTTGTCATATTACTTGTATTTCCAAAAGTAGCGGTAGCTCCGATTGTTAATTTTTTATCAGTACGCGGATTGAGTTTCTGATAGCTTGTCCCCAGAGTGAAATTAAAATTCCGTACCCTGTTTTTCATTTCGTATCCATTGATGTACTGTGAATTCGAAGCACTGAATTCATTAAGGTCATATAAATCTCCAAAATAAAGATTCGCTCTTGCCCCTACAGAGAATTCCTGGTTGATTTTATAAGATAAAGCAACCTGGGCTGTATTCAAAGTACCACTACCGTTAAATCTGTTCTGATAAGTTACATCATTACCATTGTCAGAGGCAGTCTGTTTGGTTATAATATCGTAAGCTTTTGAACTATAAGGCTGATAAGAAATTCCCATTTTCATTTTTGAAGATAAAGGAAATGCCAAAGCGATATTGGATAGATACGTAGAATGCTTTGTAGATTTCATATCGTTATAATTCGATTTGAAATAATTGTTTTCGTTGGTAGCTTCCAGTCTGATGCTTGTAAGTTCAAAGTTGGCGTTATTTGCCGGGTTAGCAAAATTAAAACTGCTGGTGAAGTCACTAATAAAAGCGGTTGATATTCCCCCCATGGAAGCAGTTTCGATCGTATTATCATATTTTACATCTCCAATTCCATATGCTGCATAAGGAGAGTTACTTAGACTCTGCGCATTTAGAAAATATCCAACTGATATGAATGATACTACAAAGATTCTTTTCATTCTTTATTTTTAAAACAATGCGCAAATATCTTAAATATTAATGAATTGTAAAAATTATATGTGGTTAAAGTTTGTTAAGGCCTTATATTTAAAGGAAAAACGTAATTATCCTTAGCAAAACAGCTGATTTTATGAGGGAGTAAAAAGGCCGTTCAAAGAGGAATACACGATCATTATATAGTAACAAAGCATATAAAAATACAACTGGAGTACGGTTATAATGGTATTAAAGTTATAAAAACTGTATTTTTTATGGATTGCGATCCCTAAGATTCCCACGCCGCCCAGGTAATTAATGACGGCTTCTGTAAATAATACTACTGTCGATCTCCGCATTACCGCTGGTTATATGATAAAGAATATGCCACTGAAAGATATATTTAACAGACTTAATTTTATAAATTGAAGTAAGATTTTTATCTTTGAAACATGAATTGGGACAACATCGCCGGACAAGATCATCTTAAAAAACTTCTCAGAGAAAGCATTACCGAAAACAGGGTGAGCCACGCCCAGCTTTTTGTAGGAAAGGAAGGGTACGGGACCCTGCCTATGGTACTGGCTTATGCAAAAGAAATACTAAGTCAGGAAAATGAGCATGCCGCTTCCAAAGTAGAGCATCTTAACCACCTGGATCTTCATTTCAGCTTCCCCGTTTTTACTGATAACAGAAACTCTCTGAGTAAAAATAAATTTGATGATTTCAGAGAGATGATTCTCGATTCTCCTTATGCCAGTTATGATGACTGGACTGCTTTTTTAGAATCCGAAAATAAACAGCTCTTTATTTCTGCAGATGAAATTGATGACCAAAACCAGAAATTTGCCTTAAAAAGCTATGAAGGAGGAACCAAGATCCTGATCGTATGGAGAGCCGATAAAATGAACGTGGCAGCTTCCAATAAGTTTTTAAAATTCCTGGAAGAACCTCCCGCAAAGACTGTTATTCTTCTTACTGCAGAAAGTACCAATGATATACTGCCAACCATTCTCTCCAGGACACAGATTGTAGAGGTCCCAAGACTTGGCGATGAAGATCTTGAAAAATACCTTACCAAAAACTTCTCCGTTTCTGCAGAGAAAATAAGAGAAATTATTCACGAAGCTCAGGGAAACCTGAATGATGCCATAAAACTTCTGAATTCAGGAGATAAAAGTAATGAATTTGAAAAGCTCTTTGTACAATGGGTACGTGATGCCTTTATGGTAAAAAAGAAACCCGAATATCTGAAAAGTATTATTTTCTGGGCAAGAGAGATTGCCGGCTGGAACAGAGAAAAGCAGAAAAACTTTCTCAATTATTGTTCCGAGATTTTCAGACTGGCACTTCTGCAGAATTATCAATCAGAAAACCTGGTGTATAAAAAAATAGATGCCAACGGATTCAACTGGGCAGGATTTTCAAAATTCATCAGTGGGGCCAATATTCAAAGTATTCTGGAAGAAATAAGTACTGCAGATTTACATTTGACCCGAAACGGAAATCCTAAAATTGTCTGGACCGACCTTGGAATAAAACTGTCAAGATATATCCATAAAAATTCATAATTCAGTCAAGGCAGCAGATGCCTGAAAAAAAGGAGAAAACAGATCTGTCTTTCATCCATTCACCGGCTCGCGGATTATGTCTTTATAATTCTGTTTATTTTGACAGCTTTGGTCTCATTATAAACTTTGTAATGATGTTTGAAATTCCTGAAGTTCTTTTTCCATAAAATCCGGGTTATTGAGCTGCTTTCGCATAGATTTAATATTGCCGATAGTACTTTCGAGAGCCGTTTTAAACCATGGAAATTCCTGGCACAAGGAAGTAAGCTTTGCCAAAGCCCTCAGAGAATTATCGGTTTGTGATAATTGTACGGCGTGCTCATACCGGAAGACCGGGCAATAGTAATATTCTTCAGATACATGATCCCACGCATCATTATCAGCTTCCGTATTCATCAGGTAGAGCATCGCAAAAATAGAAGAATCAGTATATCCTTCAGAGAATATGAAACAATCCAGAACGGAGTCTGTATCATTCCTTTCTATCTTTTTGTCCAGTACCTCATGAAATAATGTATGGGAAAGCTCTTTTTCAGAATGATTGCCGATTATATGGAGAACCGTGGCATATTCAACTTTTACGGAATCGTTTTCAGGATGATTTTGATAGGCTGTTTCTATATATTCCTTTGCCGTGACATTATCCAGTAATACCCTGTAAAGTTTTGAAAGCGAAACAAGCTCTTCCACAGTAAAATCTCTTTTATCTGACATGTTTTTTTCAAAATACTGAAGCGCCTTTTTAGGATAACGGTCTTTTACAAATCTTTCAATTACCTGCCAGGGTTCAAGTTTTTCAAATTGAGTCTGATCCCAGAAATGATATAATAATGATATACGATCCCATTTTGACTGGATACCCGTCCACTCATTGAAAAGATCCCTGTGAGTTTGATATGTAACATCAATACTATTTCCGTTACCATCTTTACCCTGAGTGTTGAAATCAAGGCCCGGATCAGAATGAAATCTTCTAAATGCTTCAATACTCTCAAGGGTAAAACGATTTCCGTCCTCATTCACCGGCGGAACCCGTTCTTCCAGTATCATATCCGTATTTTCAGGTATTGAAACGGCTGTCACTTCCTCTGGCGCGTCAATGGTAGAAGTCATTTCGTTTGTCTGATCTTTTTTTTCTTCTTCTTAAAAAGGAAATCAAATAAGCCCATAGAATTCGTTTTCTGTAAATATAATATCTTTTTTGTCCTGTTGCCGGATTTTCAGATAAATCTTCGAAGCAGCAGTTGTTTTATGATGAAATTGTTAGCAGGTTTACAAAAAGATCCTGGTATCGTTTTTACATTTTCATCCATTTTCCAGACTTTTCATATTGGCTTCACACTCCGGGTGTAAAATGCTCTGTAACTTATTTATAGAGAAGGTCTTTGTAAATAATTAATTAAATCTATATTAAAAAATCAATCAATCGTTTGATCTTATTTAAAACTTGTGTAAATTTGCGCCCTGAAAAATGGACAACTAACATGATTTCAAAAGAAGAAAATATATTATTCGCAGCCGAAAAGCTTTTTGCTGAAAAGGGGTTTGAAGGAACCTCCACCAGAGAAATAGCAAAAGCGGCTCAGGTAAATATCTCTATGATCTCATATTATTTTGGCTCTAAGGAAAAGCTTTATGAGAAATTAGTTGAATACAGAATGAATGAAGGCCAGTTTTTTTCTAAAGATCTTTTGGGAAGAACTGATATCAACGAATGGGAGAAGATTGAAAAAGTAATTGATCAGTTTTCAAGCAGGATAAGGACACAAAAATGTTTTTACAGAATTATGCAGAGGGAGCAGTTGCATACTCAGAATCCTCAGATTGTAGAATTTTTGAAACAAACCAAAATGGGATTTATTTCTATGTACTCCCAAATTTTGGAAAGCGGTCTTAAAAATGGAATTTTCACCAAAAACCCTCCAATTTATCTGCTTCATTCTACCGTCAGCGGAACTTTATTCTATGCATTCAACGCGAAAGAAATGTACAAGGAGTTCCTGAATGATACAGAAGATGAAGAGGTTTTTGATGAAAAATACTATACAGAACTTAATAAACATATAAAATATTTACTAAAAGACCTTTTAGGTTATGAAGAGAATAAATAACTCAGTGATTGCATTATCACTATTCATAGGAATAGCAAATGCAAATGCCCAGGAGAAAAAAACACTTTCTCTTGACGAAGCTGTGCAGCTGGGAATCCAGAACAGCAAGAATCTCAAGATCGATGCAGCCAAGATCGAGGAGGCTACAGCTGATCTTTTGGAGGCTAAAAACAGACAGCTTCCGGAATTAAAGGTTTCAGGAAGCTATATGTACCTTCCGATAAAGCCGAATGTGGATATCAAATTGCCGGGTCTTGCCGGTGGAGCAGGAGGCCCAGAAATACATCAGGTTCTTTACGGTTCAGCCAATCTTAGTGTTCCTATCTACAGCGGGGGAAGAATCAAGTACGGGATTCAATCTGCAAAATATCTGGTAGAAGCATCCAAGCTGAGTACAGAAAATGATAAAATAGCGATTGCCTACAATGTAGCACAGGCTTATAACAATTTGTTTAAAGCCAATCAGTCTATTAAAGTTTTTGAAGAAAACCTTGCTGCATCTCAAAAGAGAGATGAAACTTTCCTTAAAATGGAAAACAACGGCTTGATTGCAAGAAACGACAGATTAAAGGCAAACCTGCAGACCTCAAATATCGAACTTCAATTGTTGGAAGCGAAAAATAACTACAATATTGCCAATATCAATATGGACTTATTGCTAGGCCTTCCTGAAACAACTGAGCTTGAAGTGGATCAGAATTATATCGAAGAGGGAACAGATATAAAACCGGTTGATTTTTATATAAACGAAGCGAGAGAAAACCGTAAAGATTTACAGGCTTTAGCACAACAGAGAAAAGCGGCCGAGCTGGGAACAAAAGCAGCAAAAGCAGAAAATCTTCCGTCAATTGCATTTACAGGAGGATATGTAGCAGCAGATATTCCTAAGTTTCTTACGGTTTACAATGCTATCAATGTAGGAGTGGGAATCTCTTATAATTTATCAAATATCTGGAAAGAAAACTCATCGTTGAGACAATCGCAGGCCAGAGAAAAGCAGCTGGCAGCTACCGATGAATTACTGAATGACAACATTAAGCTTGATGTAAACAGAGAATACCAGAATACAGATTATTCTAAAAAGAGGATTTCTGTGTATGAAAAATCTGCAGAGCAGGCAAATGAAAATTTCAGGATTACAAAAAATAAATATGACAACGGTCTTGCAACCATGACAGAATTACTGGATGCAGACGCTGCACAAATAGGCGCTAACGTAGGAGTAATCAATGCAAAAGCAGACGCTGCATTAGCCTATAGAAAACTATTACAAACAACAGGAACTTTAACAATTAAATAATCAGATCGAAACCAAAATGGAAAATAATAATACACAGGTAGCTGAACCTAAAAAGAAAAAAAGTTTAGTCTTTCCTATCATTTTAGCAGCTGTTGTCATCGGGGGAGGAATCTACGGTTACAGAGCTTACACCTACGGACAGTATCATGAAGAGACGGACGATGCTCAGATTGCTTCCAATATGGCACCGGTAATCTCTAAAATCTCAGGATATGTCGCTGAAGTAAAAGTGAAAGACAATCAATTTGTGAAGAAAGGAGATACATTGGTTATTTTAGACAACAGAGATCAGAAGATGGCCCTTGATCAGTCACAGGCAGCACTGGCAACAGCAAAAAGCAATATTTCAACTGCTGAAGCTACTACTACGGCGACTTCTAAAAATATCAACAGCTCTCAGGCAGCTGTAGCTACAGCAAACGCACAGATTGAAGCGGCAAAAGTAAATGTTTGGAAAACTTCACAAGATTTAAAAAGATATGCTAATCTTGTAAAAGATCATTCGATTACAGAACAACAATATGAGCAGGCTTTGGCGGCAAAACAATCAGCAGATAAGCAGCTTCAGGTATTGGTGGAACAAAGAAACCAGATTGCTCAGCAGACGACGATCGCTTCTTCACAGACTGCGGCAAGTTCTCAACAGATCAGTGTAGCAAGTTCAATGGCAAAACAAAGAGAAGTAGATGTTGAAAATGCAAGATTAAATTTATCATACACTGTAATTGTAGCTCCTGAAGACGGATACGTAGGAAAAGTACCTACCCAGGCAGGCCAGTATCTGCAGGCAGGTGCACAATTGTTTGCCTTGGTGAAAAACGACCAGAAATGGGTAGTTGCCAACTTCAAAGAAACACAGGTGGATAAGATGGTCGAAGGACAAAAGGTGAAAATTGAGATTGATGCATTCCCTGATCAGGAGTTTGATGGAGTGGTAAGCTCATTCTCTCCGGCAACAGGAGCTACGTTCTCTATTCTGCCTCCGGATAATGCAAGTGGTAACTTCGTTAAAGTAGTGCAGAGACTTCCTGTAAAGATCGATTTTGTAAACCTAGATAAAAATATTGCAAAAAGATTAAGAACAGGGATGAACGTGAAAGCAGAAGTTTCCTTGAAATAGTATTCATGTACTTACGTAAAATGTATTCTTGATGAATTGAATCATTAATACATCCTACATTTTACATTAATACAAATATTCGAATAAAATTATGCAAGATTCATTAGTAGAATATGGAGCCCGAAGAGTAATCATTACGATTACGGCTATTCTTTGCGCCCTTCTTGAGATTGTGGACTCCACGATTGTGAATGTTGCCCTGAACGAGATGAAGGGTAACCTTGGAGCCACACTTTCTGAAGTAGGTTGGGTAATTACAGCCTATGCCATCGGGAACGTAATTATCGTACCGATGACGAGCTGGTTGTCTCAGCAGTTTGGGCGTAGAAATTACTTTGCGGCCTCCATCATTATATTTACCGTATTTTCATTTCTGTGTGGAAATGCGACCAATATCTGGGAACTCGTATTTTTCAGATTGATGCAGGGAATCGGTGGGGGAGCCTTACTGGTTACTTCACAGACGATCATTACGGAATCTTATCCGATTGAAAAAGAAGTATGGCTCAGGCTATCTATGGGTTGGGAGTAATTATCGGCCCAACGTTAGGTCCGCCACTGGGAGGATACATCGTGGATAACTTCAGCTGGCCTTATATTTTCTATATCAATATTCCGATTGGTATTGCAGCGACTCTGATGACGCTTCAGTTCGTAAGAAGCCCGAAATATGCGGAAAAACGTAAAGTATCGGATGTAGACTGGATAGGTATTGCCTTACTGGCTATAACAGTCGGATCTCTACAGTTTATCCTGGAAAGAGGGCATGAAGAAGACTGGTTTGCAAGCGGAATGATTGTAGCGTTTACCATAGCGGCCATTTTAGGATTTATATTATTCCTTTGGCGTGAGCTTACCTTTAAGTATCCGATTGTGGAGCTTAGAGTCCTTAAAAACAGTAATTTAAGAATCGGAACAATGATGTCATTTGTGTTGGGATTCGGGCTGTATGGTTCGACATTCATTGTTCCTCTTTATACACAAAGTATTTTAGGCTGGACGGCGCTGCAGTCTGGTGCACTGATGATTCCGGCAGCGCTGACGACCGCTTTCATGATGCCTATTATCGGCAGATTGCTTGCAAAAGGTGCTAAACAGCAGATCCTGGTATCTCTAGGATTGTTTATCTTTTTGTCTATAGTTTCTGGGGATATAAAATCCTGACTCCTGATACCGGTAAAGATGCTTTCTTCTGGATGCTGATTGTAAGGGGAGCCGGGCTTGGATTGCTCTTCATTCCGATTACTTCCTTGTCATTAAGTACACTGAAAGGCCAGGAAATCGGACAGGGTGCAGCCTTTACAGGAATGATGAGACAGTTGGGCGGTTCATTCGGTATTGCGGCCATTACCACCTTCATCGCTAATGCAGGCCAGAAATACAGGAATAATTTAATTTCGCATCTGGATCAAAACAGCTTTGATGTCCAGCAAAGACTTGCCGCATTAAAAGCCAATTTTATGGCTAAAGGAATGACTCCTGATGCAGCAATGAATGCGGCGTATAAAATGCTTGATTTGTCAGTCACCAAACAGGCAACAGTATTATCCTATATGGATGTATTTCTTTACCTTGGAGTAATATTTTTAATATGTATTCCGTTTATCTTATTTATTAAAGAAAGAAAGAGTAAAGAAAAAATAGATTTGAGTGAAGCCATGCACTAAATTTTATGACAACCTCCGAAACACTTCGGAGGTTTTTTTATGGAATAACCGCGTCTTTTTGACCCGTTAAGCCTTTGTTTTTCATATTCAATTAAAATGTAAGTCTTCATATTAATTTATTATTATTTTAAGGTAAAAATAATGTCACTTATTGGAGAATTTATTTATTTTCTTTAGCTTTACATCACCAAATGAAAAAATATGAACAGATTCCCTCACTCTCATCATGTCTTTCCCACAGGCAAAGACGAGTGCAAGCTTCACAATGCTTGTCATAAAAATGATTCCTAGATCAGATTGATGATACCGTTGGCATAATGGTATTGCTGCCTTTCATCAATGTAAAGGTGTGTTACCGGTTTCTGAAAGTCGGTTTCCGGATAGACTAAACAGGATGATACGAAAGGTTTTTCCTGTCAGAATGTGAAATGAAGGTAGTTCAATTTCTTACCTACAATTATCCCATGACATTTACAAAGCTTTACCATGAATAATAAACAATTGCCGGAAACCTTTTTGGCGTTATCCAGTTTCAGAAAAAATGATATCTATCTTCCTGAAATGGATCAGGATCAGATCATCTCAGATTTTTTTCCCGGAACTTTTACAGAATTAATACAGCGTTTGTCCGATATCACCGGATTATTCTACGGAGGGTTGCTTAAACAATCAGGAAAACTTTTTGGTCCTGAGTCGGTTGAGCAGCTTTCGAGCGCCTTTATGTATGATCTTGGAACGAAAATGACCCTCAGAACTTTAGGAGTAAAGCCGGACTTACCCTTTGGGATTCCGAGTGTGGTTAAAATATTTATTGCAGCAATTTTTACATCCAGTCCCGAATATAATTTTGAATTTAAAGAATTAAATGATCAGAAAGTTGAAATGTTGATAAAAGGAACAGACCGCTACCATAGAATCACACAGAATCTGGAAATTGCAGATCTGTTACAATGGCCGGTTATAAAACCTTTTATACAAGGTGTATGCGATACTATGGGGCTGGATGTTTTACTGCATATAGAAGTATTGAAGCTTGATCCGGACAGTTCATGTATCTATAGGATTATTGCTTTGAAAAATGCGAATTAAAGAAATAATGTGTGCAAAAATTAGCTGGAGCGGGCCTTAAGGCCCGCTCCAGCTATGATTATCTGAGAGTTTTTACCCATTCAATTCCACTGATATCAATCAGCTTTAAAGTATGGATCTCACTTTTTTGAATGATATCTCCAATATTAATGCTGATATCAGCTTTAGCACCAAGAGGAATTACAAGACTGTGTTTCCCGGACCGGATTTTAGCCACATAATGGTTTTCGATATTTTCTTGAGCAAATTTTGAAAGATCCGTGTGCGAAAGTTCCTTTAAAACATTCCCGTTTTTGTCAAGAATATGGATTCCGATTAAAAATGAACCGTAGACATCAGCTCCTTCAGTTCTGTACAGCTGAAATTTCAGAAGCGATTTCTCATGGGAAATATTCGAAATTTCGATCTTCGGTTGTACAGATTTATTGTGTAACGTTCCCCATACGCCTCCATGGAAATATTGGTTGGTGTATAAGGTAAGTCCAAAAATGATTAGGGAACCTGCCAGTACAAAACTTTTTACGTTAACTACAGGTAAAGGGCCAGAACCTAGCCATCGGAACCATGTTGAATATGTAAAGCTTTTGCTTTTTTTGATGAAATAATGATCAATGGAATAGGTACTGCTTCCTGTAAGAAACAATACAAAACCACCTGCAACTCCCAGAACACCAATTTGCCATTCATCTACACAGGTCGTTCCCAGCCAGCCCGACCCCAGAAGGATTCCCAGAGCTAGGCTGAAAATTCCGATACTCATAAGTCTGGTGAAAAATCCAAGTATAATCAGTAAGCCTACAACGGCCTCAATAATGGTAAAGGTCATCATAGACCTCTGTAAAGAATCCGGGTGAGTGACCAGATACTCAATGATAGGTTTGATTCCCAGAGCATTGGGTAGAAAATGGTTGAATTTTTCTCCGATATATCCGTTTTCATCGGGAGTAAGTTTGTTTTCAAGAATAAGTCTTCGCCAGAATGCTGAAAAGTAGGTCCATCCGATAACCATTCGGAGCGATAAAGTGTATAATCCAGCCAGGTCATAAGACTGGTTGTTTTTTGTATTTTTCATTGAAGTGATATTATATTGTAAAAAACTGATGATGAGGCTTAAGGAATTTTAAGCCAGATCCAATTTCAGTCTTTTAAATAAAATATACTTTGGCGGGCTGTTTCCTGTAGTATGCCCCGAATATTTATTGAGACAAGGTTTTTCTTGTCCCGGATTCCTTATGGCAGCATTAATTTCCCAAAAAGATCCTTTGGATTCGTTTTCTGCCTTGGTTTTTGCACGGGAGATACCGGAGGAAGTTGTAGAAATATCACAGTGTAAGGAAAGTCCGGAGGTTACCTTTACCTTGTTTAAACCACTGATATATTGAATGTCGAAAATATCAAGAACATTTCTTTTTACAGAACATGGCGATAGGGAGAACACCAGTATAAGCATCGTAATGACTGCTTTGTACATTTTGATATGGATTCTGGTGTCTGACATTATTGCAAAACTACACTTTATTTTAATTTTAGCTTAATAAATTGTGCAAATTCATCCCTGTAATATCTTTAAGGTTCAAAAAATAAATCCTACTGACTAACAGTTGTCACAATCCTGTATTATCTTTACATCGTCAAACTAGAACAGATATTTCAATGAGTTATTGTTTAGCTATAGAAGGGATGCAGCCCGAAAGCCGAAAACAGCTGCATAAAAACTACCATGATAATTATTACGGATTTCCAATTCATGATGATAATGAATTATTCGGAAGACTGATTCTCGAAATAAATCAGGCGGGTTTGAGCTGGGAAACGGTCCTGAAAAAAGAAGAAAACTTCAGGAAAGCCTATGATAATTTTGATATTCAGAAAATTGCAGCTTATACAGAAAGTGATCGCGAAAGGCTACTGAGTGACAGCGGGATTATCAGAAATAAACTAAAGGTAAATGCCGCCATTGAAAATGCCAGAACTATCATTGCTTTGCAGGATGAATTTGGTTCCTTTCAAAAATGGCTTGAACATCACCATCCTAAAACATTACAGGAATGGATGAAATTATTCAAAAAAACATTCAAATTCACAGGTGGTGAAATTGTGAACGAATTTCTGATGAGTACAGGATATTTAGAAGGTGCTCATGCAGAGACTTGTCCCATTCATTCTAAAGTGTTGGCCCGGAAACCTCTGTGGAAACAAACGATAAAGAAGTAGTATAAATATTCGGGGATCACCAGTATTCCCGGGAAACGGTTACTTTTTCAAGAATCAGGACATGAAATCTCACGTCCTGATTTTTATTGTATTTTAAACTATAATTTTAAAATTATTTTCCACCATTGGCTTTAAGATCTGCCTTACAGTTCGTATCCAGCTGTGGGATGGAACCTGTGATAATAAACCCTAAAATATCTGTAGTTTCAGAGGCATAGTACATCAGACAGTTTTTATTGTTGCAGTGATTACCATTCGATGAATCTTTGTGGTCAACCTGCATTGATGATCCCAAATCGACTAATCCCAATAAATGTCCGATTTCATGTTCAAGAACGGTTGCTTCCAGCTTAGTTCTGCTTGTCTGTCCCACTCCTCCGGAATTGTCATGTATTGTTTTTCCAAATAAGGCAATGGAGGTGTTTCGGTAAGCGATCCCTAAAGTATTGGCGCTACCCGTATATTGTCCGTTGGTATACAGGATATTGACTGCCATTGTAGTACCATTGGTAAACACCGTACGGTTGGTATTTTCAATCTTTCTGATATCTTCGGCAGACAAAGTGGAAGCAGAAGTGCCGGGAATTTCCCGCAGACTGATTTTAATCCCGTTATCTTTGCGCAAGGAGGTAGCAAGGAAATTTTTTACATGTTCTATAGCCTGTGAATCCGGTGCATATCCGGGCATGTACTGAATCTCTATTGACAACGAGTTATACCTGTTGTTGCTTAAAAGATCATTAGCAGACGCTCCTACGGAACGGGAGTGATTATAATCTGATGTACCGTTGTTAAATTCATTATTATCTCTGCTACAAGATAACACTAAAGCAAAAGCTAATAAAAGTGGAATAATTTTTTTGATCATATCGTTTTGTGTAAAATAAACACTGCAATAATACTGAAAATAAAAATTATATTCAATTTTAATGAAAAATTACCAACGAACCTTAGTTTGTTGTCGGATTTTGATGAAATGAAACCTTAGTTATTGTTGTTTTTACAATCATTTTCGAGTAAAGCCTTATGTTCTTTACCCCATTTTTCGAATTCCAGAATGATGGGTTTCAGCTTGTAGCCGATTTCTGTAAGCTCATATTCTACTCTCGGAGGAACTTCAGCAAAGACTGTTCTGGTGACAATTTTATCTTCTTCCAGTCTTCTGAGCTGTAGGGTAAGCATTCGTTCCGTAATATTCTGGAGCTTCTTTTTAAGTTCTCCAAATCTCATTTTACCATTAACCAGATAACAACAAATAGCCAGTGACCATTGTCCTCCGATAAGATTCGAAGCGTAGATTTCCGGGCATTCATCAGCAAGGGCTTTTTTATTGGCAAAATTGGTTGAGGTTTCCTTTATTTTAGTCATACTTACTTTTTTTATAGTACCCTACAATGGGTAGCTTATATACGAAATGTAAGTTACGTATATTATTTTTGTATCAGAAATGTAAAGTAATGAAAACGTTAATAATTGTCACTCACCCTGAAATTGAGAAATCCGTCATCAATAAAAGATGGATTGAAGAACTGAAGAAATACCCTGAAAAATATACAGTACATCAACTATATGAAGCCTATCCCGACGGAAAGATAGACGTGAGCCGGGAACAGGAACTCATGGAAGCTTATGATAAAGTGGTGTTTCAGTTTCCATTTTACTGGTTCAGCAGTCCGCCACTTTTAAAACAATGGCTCGATGAGGTTGTATTATACGGCTGGGCCTATGGAAGCAATAGTGGTTTTAAACTGGCAGGAAAGAAAATGTCGCTGGCTGTCACAGCCGGAATCGATGAAGATGGCTATTCAGCCTCGGGAGAATATAAATATACGATGAACGAGCTTTTCAGACCCTATGAACTGACCTTTGATTATATACAAGCAGAATATATCAAACCTTTCGTGTACTACGGAATAGAAAGAGATTCTTCCGATGAATGGATTGAGAGGAGTGTTCCGATGTATCTGGAGTTTTTGGATAAGTTATAATCAGCCGAAAGGCTAATCAGAATATAAAAGTAGAAAAGCTAATTATTTTTTTTGTATTGTAAGTTGAATCTACTTGATTAGCCCTTGTTCTTTAATTTAGGGGAATATTGATTAATTCCCCTCTTTTCTATGGTGATCATTGCATTTCAATAATTAGTTTCAACTGATATTTTTTCTGAAATACTCAAAATTCCTTATCCCACAGTTGGCGTATCTTCTTCTTTCAGAATTTTTTTCTCTTTCATGGTGAGCATCATTCGCTCATATTTATATTTTTCCCAGTCAAATTGATTCAAAAAATCCAGGGCTGCCTGGAAACCTCTGTTGAAAAGATCTTCTTTTTCTTCCTTTTTCATAAAGAAATTCAGCCAGCTGCTGGTTCCGCAATTAACGGTTTGTATACTGTAAAGTCGGTAAAAACTGTGCTTGGTGAGAAAAGTCTTATCATTAAAACCTTTCAGGGTACTGATGATATTCCCGGCATAACTGAAAGGAGTAGCCATAATTTCTTCACTTGTTTTTCCTCTTTCAGAAAGGATACCGGAATCGCTGGTGAGCTGTACCGCAAAGAGAGGAAGACGCGGATAGAACACTTCATCTGCGTGAAAAAGATCAATCGGAAAGTTGGAAATACTGCCACCATCGATAAATACACCCACAGAATTAATATCTTCCTGTTTGGTATTCATCCAGAACTTCCAGGCATACTTTACAGAATCATCATTTTTGTTGATGCTTTTCTGAAAAGGTTCAAAGAAGAAAGGAACAGACATGGATGCTCTCACGAATTCAGCCGGGCTGATGTGCTTGAGTTCCTCTTCCGACCAGTACAAATTCGCCATAGTAGGCAGTTCTACCTTTATTTTGGCATTAATATCCGTCGTGATGACCACATATTCCGATCTGAGTTGGTAAAAAGGATTATTTCTGTAATAATCATTGTTTACAACGCTGTTATAGAATATTTTGTACCTAGTTTCATCAATGTGTTCCTGATTTTTAACCTTAATCTTTTCGATACTTTGAAGCGCAATGGTATAATATTCATCCCTGTTTCCGTACCGGTAATTCAGGTTAAGATTATATTCTTTCTGGATGAATTTTTCATTGAGGTTGGCTACCGTCTTTACTCCGAAACCATCAAGCGCATTTTTCATGGTATCTAAAAAGACATTTCCGGGGTTCAGACCGCTGTTTTCTTTCCTGAAGTTATGATACAGTTTTTTGATACAGAAAAATAAGATTAAGGCTGGAACTAATGGAATAAGGAACATCAGCTTTGCATTCAGTATCGTCCCTGAAGGAATAGCAAAAGGAGTAATGATAAGAATGACAATAAAAATAATAGCCAGGATAGCATTGATTTTAAAGAAATTCTTATTATTCAGCATGGCATGGAGTGTCGTCTTTACATACGTTTTTCCATCCATAAAATCTGAAAAATCCCAGCTGAACAAAATGTCTTTAATAACATCGCTCTTAGCCTCTTCTTTTGTTCTGCAGGCGGCTATAAGCATGGTATTTATTGCTCCTGCACTCGTTCCGGCAACTTTCAGAAAACGGACCCCGAAGATTTCCAGTCCATACAGATAACCTACCAGTGCACTTCCCCAGACACCACCGCCTTCCTGTACAAATTCCACATACTGATGACCATATTCATCTAAAAGATCTGAGAACTCTTTAGAAGAAATATTCTGATGCAATGCCACTAGCTTATCTTTGGAGGCTCCGGATAGAGAATCATCTTCCAGAATTGTATTCAGGTCTTCAGTTTTCATAGTATTTTATTTTGGCGTGTTGCTTTATGGTGTGCCTTGGGGGAAGCAGTCCCTAAATTACTTAATTATTTGTAAAATCAAGAGTGTTTTTTAATGCAAAGTTCGTAATACATAAAGTTTTTGCCACGAATTCACGAATAAAAATTATTCGTGAATTCGTGGCAAAAACCGTTCACTTTTTCAGCCGTTCTGTCAGATACACTAATATTCTGCTGCAAATAGAGGATACAAAATGACTGGCAATTATAATGACTTTTAAGCCTTGCGCAGTCTTAAAAAATCTACCATTGTCTGCGTCTCACATAGATGAAAGTGCTGATCACTACCGTTGCCATTACTCCCAAAGTAATAAAATAACCATGTTTATGATGGAGTTCGGGCATATTTTCAAAGTTCATACCGTACACTCCGGCAATAAAGGTAATAGGTAAGAAATATACCGAGTAAATGGCAAGAACCTTCATAACCTGGTTGGCCTTTTGATCTGAAAGAGCCAAAAACATAGAAATAAGGTTGGTGATCTGTATATTCAAGTGATCAAAATCGGCGACAACATCTTTATGTTTATCCTTTAAATCGACAATTTCAGAATCCTGAAGGTCCAATAATTTAAACTTGTCTATAGCATCTGTAGAAATGACCAGAACCCGTGAGTTTAGCCCGGATTTCCGCTTCAGTTTATACAATCTTCGGATCTGGCTTGTATGGTTTGTATTTTTAAGGAAAATCTCATTCTCAATATTATCCATAGTTTCAAAAAGGCTCAAAGATTCATCATCAAAACTTTTCATAATCAGAATAGCAATCATTAAAAGTACTTTTTGTGGGGTGACATCTTCCTGAATCGTTGCAATCGTCTTTTTAGTATCGGAAATACTTCGCGTTTTCATCCTGTGTACCGTGATAATAGTATTTCCAAGCAGAAAAACTCCTATTTTAGTGCTGATATCACTGATCGTATTGAGGTTTTTCCTTTCCAGTTCCGTACTTTCACGAAGAAGGAAAAACTTTACATTTCCGTCTTCCTCATACTTGGGAAGGTGGTTGGGGTCTATGGTATCTTCCAGAAGGAGGTTGTTGATCTCATATCTTTCATGAAGGAATCTAAGGTCTTCTGCAGTGGGAGACTCTACATCTACCCACTCACAGTGGGCACTTCTGTATATTGTTTCAATTGGCATAAAGTAAAAATACTAATATTTTGAAATACTATGTTTTAAATAAGTTTTATCTTTGCCAAAATTAAAAAACTATATGATTAAAAGTACCATAAAAGGTGTAGGATTTTATGTTCCGGATAATGTTGTGACCAACGACGATCTGGCAAAACTAATGACCACAAATGACGAATGGATTACGGAAAGGACAGGTATTAAAGAAAGAAGACATCGTAAAAATAGAAATGATTCTCAGGAAACAGCAGCTTACCTAGGGTATAAAGCTGCTGAAAAAGCTATTAAAAATGCAGGGCTCACTGCGAAGGATATTGACTATATTGTTTTTGCCACTCTTTCTCCGGACTATTATTTTCCGGGATGTGGAGTATTGCTTCAGGATATGCTGGGATGCGATACCATTGGTGCTTTGGACGTAAGAAATCAATGTTCAGGATTTGTATACTCGATGAGCGTTGCGAATGCCTTTATTAAATCAGGAACATATAAAAATATACTGGTTGTAGGAGCTGAAGTTCATTCTTTCGGACTGGATTTTTCTGACGAAGGAAGAGGAGTATCAGTCATTTTCGGAGACGGGGCAGGGGCTATTGTTCTTTCTGCCACAGAAGATGAAAATGCAGGAGATGTATTAGCTGTAAATATGCATTCCGAAGGTAAATATGCGGACGAGCTATGCACACAGTTCCCGGGATCCAAGTTCGGTTGGAGCGACAGAATGAGAAAAGAGCCGGAAAATGTTACCAACAAAGAAGTTTATCCTATTATGAACGGAAACTTTGTATTCAAACATGCGGTAACACGATTCCCTGAGACTATGATGGAAGCTTTGAATAAAGCCGGAAAATCAATTGAAGATCTGGATATGTTTATTCCCCATCAGGCAAACCTGAGAATTGCTCAGTTTGTTCAGCAGAAATTCGGATTACCGGACGATAAAATCTTTAATAATATTCAGAAATACGGGAACACAACTGCTGCTTCTATTCCGATTGCTTTAAGCGAGGCTATTGAGCAGGGAAAAATTAAAAGAGGAGACCTAGTCCTTCTTTCTGCTTTCGGTAGCGGATTTACATGGGGAAGCGTTCTTTTTGAATATTAATCGGCGGAAAGAATGAAGGAATAAAATTCCTGACTTAAATATAAGCTGATTTTTGTTTTTATCAATACAATAAAAAAACCGCAGAAACTATTCTGCGGTTTTTACTTTTTTATCCTGAGCCGTGTTTAGAGGCTCTTCAATAATTTCTCTGTATCAGAAGAATCCTGACCGGTGCTTTTCGCCAGTTCAATAGATTTTTCAGCCCATAATTTTGCATTTTTCTTATCTCCGATCTTGTTGTAAAGATTGGCTAAAGTATCTGTATTGGCATAGTTCTGATTTTTTTTAACAGACTCCTGTGCCCAGGCCACAGCCTTATCCAGAGAAGCTTTATTATCTACATTTTCAAAGAAATTCCAGGCCAGTGAATTCAATTCTTCGGAACTTGTAGCAGAGATATCCTTATAAAGCTCAAGAACCAGTTTCTCATATGTTGGAATATCCTTGTTTTTTAAAGCTCTGTTGGCCTTCATCCTTTTTAACACTTTATCAGCTTCTTCCTTGCTTAAAAACTTTTGAGTTTCTGTAAGGAAATAGGTATCATCCCATGTTTTGGTGTCAGCATTGTAAGCTTTCTTTGCTATTGTATTTAATTGGATATTCTTATCAATTTTTTTATATTGATCCTCCGGGAAAATTTTAGTGATATCAGCTTTTTTGTCCTGGAATATTTTGTATACGGGACTTTCAGTACTTTGAGTGGCTGCAAGAAGTAATTGAACATCATCCTGATCAAGAGATGCTTTCTGTTGGAAATAACGGTTGAGGACCTTCCCTGCAAAATCAGTGTCATTATAAATGGTGAGCATCGCCAGATTCTTCAAAAATTCAGGATCTTTTTCCCCATTTTCAAATTTTTGCTTTAATGCTGTTAATCTTTTACCCGGATCTTCAGCATCTTTTGCAAACTGGATGAAATCCTTTTCTTCCACATAACCCAGCGTTCTGTGTACGGCCTCACCGTTTCCGTCTATAAACAGGTAGGTAGGGAAGGCTTTAACATTATACTTTTTAGCCAGATCAATACCTTCACCTTTTTCCATATCAATTTTAGCATTGATAAAATGCGAGTTGTAATAATCTCCCACGTTCTTAAGCGGAAAAATATTTTTTACCATAAGCTTACATGGTCCGCACCATGATGCATAGGCATCTACGAAAATAAGTTTGTTCTCTTTTTTTGCTTTTGCCAGGATAGACGCAAAGTTGCCGTCTTCAAATTTAATTCCCTGTGCAAAGGCTATAGCTCCTATAAACAGGGATGAAAGTATTGCTATTTTTTTCATAAAACTTTTTATTCATTCCATGCAAATGTAATCAATATGATGACAATTAAGTTGGTCATATCAAAAATAATTCGGTGAGAAGATTGTTTTTAATATATATTTAAGATGGTAAAAAAAAAATCATTTACTATTTTAAACATATTATTAAAATTAATGTAAATTTATTTTTTAGTTAAATGATTAAATTACAGTGGAATATTTTAATTAAAACTAAAATATTAGTAGTTTTGTAAAAAACAAAAAAGACACCCAATGAAAAAATGATGAATTATTATAAAAGTAATAATTTGTTTTTTTATGCCTAAAAGATTACTGAAATTTTTGTTTTTGCTTGCTACAGCAATTCCCCTATTTGCACAGAAAAAAGACCGTTTCGAACAGATCTGTGAGAGAACTTCTGTGGTAACCTCCCATAAAAACCTGCCCCAAGCATTAAAAACTGCTGACTCCCTTTATATGGCCGCCCAAAAACCGGAGGAAAAGGTGAGAAGCCTGATTCTTTCATCGGAACTTTATCACTATGCAGGAGAATTTAAAAAAGCCATCTGCTACAGCGAAAATGCGCATTCACTAATCAATCAGATGAACAGCCAGGAATGGTTGGCATACATCAACCGGCTTTTGGCAAAACAATACCGTCAGGTAGGTCTTCAGGAAAGATCAAAAAAATATATTGTAAAAGGCCTCGAAGCCTCTCTGAAAATTACCGATCCCCATAAAAGAAGTGAAATGGCAGGATTGCTCAATCAGGAAATGGCCTATTACCAGATGGAAATGGGACATTACACGGATGCCATTCGCTCTATTGAATCCTCATTACAGTATTTCGGGAAAATAGAAAGCGAGCGGGAAGATAGAACGGAAGCAGCTTCTTATCAATTGTTGGGTGATATCTATTTTAAACTTAATGACTATCCCGTTTCTGAAAATTATTACCGAAAGGCCGAAAAATTACTGAAGGAAGGAAGCTGTATTTTAGGCCTGGTATATAACGGCCTGGGAGGAATACGCTTGAAACAGGAAAACTGGAAAGATGCCGAACTGTATTTAAAAAAAGCTGAAAAAATTGCAGATACTTCCCGTAGCCTTAAACTTAAGAAAGCAGTATATTCTAACATCAACGATTATTACGAAGGAACGGGTGATGACTTCAAGGCTTCTTTGTATGCGATAAAATATGTAAGGGCTTATGACAGTATTGCTGCCCGTAACCAGGGGTTCGGAATGAAAGATCTCGAAGCTCCGCTCACTAAAAATACCAAAAAAACTAGCGGAATGAATGTGGTGAAAAATACGGCTATTCTTCTTCTTTTCGTATCGCTCGTCGGACTGATTATCTTTTTCAGGGTTACTCAGAAACGGCAACGTTCAAAACTAAGAAGCATTATCAGAACACAATTACGCCCGATTACCCATAATGTACACCTTTTCAAATCGAATGATAATCTTGAGTTTGCCAATATTTCTGTGGAAGAAATTGATGAAAAAGACAGCGAAGCCGATAGGAGAAGGAATGATTCACTGATGACTTCCGAAACAGAATCAAAATTACTGGAACTTCTTGAAGAATTTGAAAAAGGACAGCTTTACAACAACAAAGGCATGTCCCTGTCTTTTCTTGCCGGAGAACTAAATACCAATACCAAATATCTTTCTTACGTCATTAATCAACACAAAAATACCGATTTTAAAACCTATATCAATCGTTTACGAATCAATTATATTGTGGATAAACTGATTAATGATGAGAAGTACAGACAATACAAAATCAGTATTCTTGCAGATGAGTGCGGCTTCTCTTCACACAGTAAGTTTGCGGCGGTCTTTAAAGCGGTCACCGATTTTTCCCCTTCAGCCTATATCAAGCATCTTGATGCTGAAAATGGCTCAGACCGGAATATCCATTTTCGCGAAAATGATTAAAAGCAGGTGATTTTTTTCATCCGTACTTGCTATTTTCGCGAAAATGGCTAACCTAATATTTTATCTGATGCGCCTGCTACACTATCTTTGTGGCAGTTTTAGAGGGAATGTCTAGCAGTGTACTCCAACTGATTTCTTTATTTTTCTGAAGGAATTTTTTCAGAACGTAAAGCATACTTAAAACAAAAACACCAGCCCGAACCATGAAACTTTATATAAGGTGCTCGCGAGTATTTCATTATTTGGGATAACTTCAGTTCCTCTTTTATCAGGTTAAAAAGATATTCTGATAAGGGATTCGTAACAATATAATCGGGGTTGATTGCCCGGTTTTTTTTCAGTCAAGTTTTTTTAAGTGCAAATCCGCAGAACATCTGCGGATTTGTGGTTTTTTATTTCGTTTTTGTACGGTCTGTTTTTGCTTGGGTAGTATCGGGAGTGGCTGTTGCCGGCTCAGAATTAGCTACTGCAGAGTCTCCCATTTTGTTTCTTAAAGAATCTTTATTGTGAGCATCCTTAAATTCTTCTCTTTTCTCCTTGTTTTGAGCACAGCTTCCCAGAAAAAAAAGTGCAAGAATGGCTCCTATCCATAATTTGTTCATAATTCTATTATTTTGAATGTTTGGTTTTAATCAAATATAAGCATTTTATAAAAGATAAAAGATCTTGTTGTTAAATAATTACTATATATTCGGATCTCAGCATAATTAAATGATTTCATTTGGCTTTAGCCCAAACCTCTTACAATCTTTATCCTCATATTATTCATCAAAAAATCTGCAGAGCTTTCATCTGCAGATTTTCCATTTTAAATTAAACGATATAAAATCTATTTGACAGGAGCCATCACCGCTGAATCCTTTTTCATCTTGATACTGTCAGGATTCATTTTCTTTGTCTTCATCGTGTCTGTGGCAACTGGTGACATTGTTCTGGATTTGTCCATTGCAGAATCACGGGTACCGGTCGACATAGATGACTCTTTGGTTCCACAGCTCACTGCAAATATGCCTATTCCGATAGCTGTTAGCAATAACTTTTTCATACAATTTTATTTTGGGGTGTATTATGAAAAAACAACTATTATTCCTAATATGGGTTATAAAGTCGTAAAATATAGGTAAAGTTTGTTAAAAGATGTTAGGTAAGTGGAGATTAGAGGTATTAGAGTATTAAAGTAGGTGCGGACCAAATTGATTTCTATCAAGACAATTAATCTTAAACCTTGTACTTTGAATCTTGAAATGCTGTAAACCCCATCATTCATAAAAAAGCCCCGAAACCGAAATTCCGAGGCTGTATTGAAAGAACAGGCAACAATTCTCATTACCTATTACTCATTACTTATTATCCTAAGTATGGATATTTGTAGTTTTTAGGAGAAACAAAAGTTTCTTTTATGCTTCTTACAGATGTCCATCTTAGAAGATTCATTTTCGAACCTGCTTTATCGTTAGTTCCTGAAGCTCTACCACCTCCGAAAGGCTGTTGACCTACTACAGCACCTGTTGGCTTGTCGTTGATGTAGAAGTTACCGGATGCATTTTCCAACGCTTTATAAGCTTCAGCAATTGCATAACGGTCCTGAGAGAATACAGAACCTGTTAGTGAATAAGGAGAAGAAGAATCAACTAATTTTAGTGTTTCTTTCCAGTCCTGATCTTCATATACAAATACAGATAAGATTGGTCCGAAGATTTCTTCTACCATACTTTCGTACTGAGGGTTTGTAGTTTCAATTACCGTAGGGTGTACAAACCATCCTTTAGCATCGTCGTATTTACCACCGATAGCTACTGTAGCTTCACCTGAAGCATTCGCTCTGTCGATATATCCTTTGCATTTCTCGAAAGAATTTTTGTCAATTACAGCGTTCACGAAGTTAGATGGATCTTCAGGAGAACCGATTTTGATCGTGCTCATCTGAGCTTCCATTACTTTTTTCACATCAGCCCAAAGAGATTTAGGAATATAAGCTCTTGAAGCTGCAGAACATTTCTGCCCCTGATATTCGAAAGCACCTCTTACCAAAGCAGTAGCCACAGCTTCTACGTTAGCTGAAGGGTGAGCAATAACGAAGTCTTTACCACCCGTTTCTCCCACGATTCTAGGATAAGTTCTGTAGTTGTGGATATTATCACCGATCATTTTCCACATTCCCTGGAATACCTTAGTAGATCCTGTGAAGTGAAGACCTGCAAAGTCTTTGTGTGCCAATACTTTTTCAGCTGTTTCTTTACCATCTGTAAAGATCATGTTGATAACACCAGCAGGAAGACCCGCTTCAATCAATACATCCATGATTACTTTTGCAGAATAAACCTGCTTATCAGAAGGCTTCCATACCACAACGTTTCCTAACATAGCCATACAAGTAGGAAGGTTTCCTGAAATAGCTGTAAAGTTGAACGGAGTTACTGCAAAGCAGAATCCTTCTAATGGTCTGTACTCTACACGGTTCCAGATTCCGTTGTCAGAAACCGGCTGCTCAGCATACATTTCTGTCATGAACTCTACATTGAATCTTAAGAAGTCGATAAATTCACAAGCAGAATCAATTTCAGCCTGGTGAACATTTTTAGACTGTCCGATCATCGTAGCTGCATTAATAACATCTCTGTAAGGACCTGCTAAAAGATCAGCTGCTTTTAGGAAAATAGCTGCACGCTGTTCCCAACCTAGTGCATTCCATGCTTCTTTAGCTGCCAATGCCGCGTTGATAGCGTCATCCACATGCTGCATACCACCCTGGTAGTAAAATCCGAAGTCGTGAGCATGATCCTGAGGAGACTGAAGCTGAACTTTATTGTCAGTTTTTACTTCCTTTCCATTGATGATCATTGGGATTTCTACTTTCTCAGCCCACATCTTTTTGTAGGTGTCGATAAGGCTTTTAACTTCCGGAGATCCCGGTTCGTATGAATTTACCGGCTCGTTTACCGCTAATGGTACTTGCGAAATTGCTTTTGACATATTACGTTGTATTATTTTTTTATTAAAAGTATCTTGTATACAAATTTACGATAATTATAAGGAAAGAAAAAATACTACAGCTTTTTATCAATTAAACTAAAATTATAGGTATTGCTTGGATAATGGTGGCTTTTTTTATAAGAAAAAATAAAAAAAATGAATGTATTTGTTGTATTTATTCAAGTGTTGCAAAAAAAGCTCTGGTTTTCCATAATTATAGGAAATGGGACAATAAAATATTTGTCATAGTTCATCAACCCTGATTAAGTATTGTAAATAAAGGAATTATAACTAAATGTTAAAAATACGTAAAATTACGTTTGTTGCGATTTTGAACATTTTAAATATTTTTTTTGATAGCCTGTGATGGGAGATTGTTATAATTTTACATCATTATTTCCAGGGTATGAAAAAAAGAGTCGTATTTTTCTCTTTTATATTGTTTTTTTTAACTTTATGCACAAGTCATTTTGTACATAAGGCAAAAACTCAACCCTATTCTGACCTTTTATCAAAAATACATCTTCTTCAACAAAAATCGGATGAACATTCCCAGCCTGAAATCTACAGTTTTTCGGACGCACAGGATATTCAGGATTCCAATGATTGGGAGAAGGTAAAATTTGATTATTCCATACTTGCTCAGCAATGGTTGCACTATTTCTTTGCAAAGTATACTTTTACTGCTCCGGTTGCGGCCGTTCAAAACCGTATTTACATTACAGCACCAAGATACATTCTGTATCATTCTCTTCAAATAGCGGGCTGCTAATCCCTCATTTTTTAAACTTGTAATGATTTGTTATGGTTTGTATTGCATAAATACGGATCCATCAGACTCATTCCCAATTTACATTTTCTGAACATTTCTATTTGCCTTTTCAGAAAGGTGAACAGGATATTGTTTGTCCAATTTTAAATAAACATACTATGCACTTAACACCGAGAGAAACGGAAAAGCTTATGCTATTTCTGGCAGGCGAACTCGCTCTGAAAAGAAAAGCCAGAGGCCTAAAATTAAACTATCCAGAATCCATTGCATTGATCAGTCACTTCCTGCTTGAAGGAGCAAGAGATGGAAAAAAGTTGCTGAGCTGATGCAGGAAGGCGCCAATCTTCTGACCAAAGAGGATGTAATGCCAGGCGTGGCAGAAATGATCCACGATGTGCAAATTGAAGCGACATTCCCTGATGGAACGAAGCTGGTAACCGTACACAACCCAATCCGCTAATCCCTACTGATCATGATACCAGGAGAAATTTTTGTAAAAGAAGGCACTATTATCTGCAACGAAGGCAGAGAAACGGTGAAAATCAAAGTTACCAATACAGGAGACCGCCCCATCCAGGTAGGTTCACACTTTCATTTTTTTGAAGTCAATAAAGCAATGAGCTTTGACCGCGAAAAAGCTTTCGGAAAGAGACTGAATATTGTAGCAAGCACTGCAGTACGTTTCGAACCGGGAGAAGAAAAAGAAGTGGAATTGGTAGAAATAGGAGGAACCAAAAAAGCAATGGGCTTCAATAATCTTGTTGATGGACAGGTAGATTCTGAAGATCAGAAAAAAGCAAGCCTTGCAAAAGTTCAGGAATTAAACTTTAAAAATCAGTAAGATGAGCTTACACATAGACAGAAAACAATACGCCAATATATTAGGTCCTACAGCCGGAGATAAAATCAGACTGGGAGACACTGAAATTATTATTGAAATTGAAAAAGATTTTACCCATTACGGAGATGAAGCCGTTTTCGGAGGAGGAAAAACCGTTCGTGACGGGATGGGACAAAATGTTACTGCCAAAAGAGATGAAGGCGTTCTTGACCTTTGTATCACCGGAGCAGTAATCATCGATCACTGGGGAATCGTAAAAGGTGATATCGGAATTAAAGACGGTAAAATCGTAGGAATCGGTAAAGCTGGTAACCCTGATACCATGGACGGAGTATCTCCAAACATGATTATTGGTGCCTCTACTGAAGTGCATGGTGGAAAAGGATATATCGTAACTGCCGGAGGAATTGATACGCACATTCACTACATCTGCCCGCAGCAAATTGAAACTTCTTTATATAGTGGAATCACTACAATGATTGGTGGGGGAACAGGACCAAACGACGGAACAAACGCTACGACGGTAACTCCAGGGAAATTCAATATGCAGAAAATGCTAGAAGCAGCAGAAGAATATCCGATGAACCTTGGATTCTTCGGAAAAGGGAACTGTTCAGCAGAAGAACCAATAGAAGAGCAGGTGGAGGCCGGAGCATTAGGCGTAAAAATTCACGAAGACTGGGGAGCAACGCCTGCAACAATTGATGCCGCTTTAAAAGTAGCAGATAAATATGACGTTCAGGTTGCCATTCATACCGATACTTTAAATGAAGGTGGCTTTCTTGAAGATACAATGAGAGCGATCAACGGAAGAGTAATCCACACATTCCACACGGAAGGTGCAGGTGGAGGTCACGCGCCGGACATCATCAAAGCGGCGATGTATCCAAACGTATTACCGGCTTCTACAAACCCTACGCGTCCTTACACGATCAATACAATCGATGAGCACTTAGATATGCTGATGGTGTGCCATCACTTAAGCAAAAACATTCCTGAAGATGTGGCATTTGCAGATTCACGTATCCGTCCTGAAACGATTGCAGCAGAAGATATCCTTCATGATATGGGAGTTTTCAGTATCATGAGTTCAGACTCTCAGGCAATGGGCAGACCAGGAGAAGTTATTACAAGAACCTGGCAGACGGCAAGTAAAATGAAGGAACAGAGAGGTGATTTAGCTGAAGATCAGGGTAGCGGAAACGATAATTACCGTGCTAAAAGATACGTGGCTAAATACACCATTAACCCGGCGATTGCACATGGTATTTCAGAATACGTAGGATCTGTTGAAGAAGGAAAACTGGCGGATTTGGTCATCTGGAAACCTGCATTATTCGGCGTGAAACCTGAAATGATAGTCAAAGGAGGATTTGTTATCGCAGCTAAAATGGGTGATCCGAATGCTTCTATTCCAACACCTCAGCCGATTATCTACAGAAATATGTTCGGTGCCCACGGAAAAGCAAAATATGGTATTTGTGCCAACTTCGTATCCCAGATCTCTATCGATAACGGAACGATTGCTTCCTATGGATTAGAAAAAATGATCCTTCCGGTGAAAAACTGTAGAAATATTGGAAAAAAGATCTTATCCATAATGATAAGACTCCTTTAATTGAAGTGAATCCTGAAAACTACAAAGTAACGGTAGATGGTGAATATATCACTTGCGAACCGGCAGAGACACTTCCTTTAACGCAGTTGTATTATTTGTTCTAAGATAAATCTTATCCATAACACCTAACAGGTTTCAAAGACCTGTTAGGTTTATTTAACAACAAAAAAGATAGATCCTATAGAATTTAAAAACAATGATAGAACTACGTTCAGAATGAAATATTTAAATAAAACAGTTTTTTCTCTTGCTGTAGCCGGAATGTCATTACTGTCGTGTAATGTAAGTGCTCAGTTTTTAGGAGGACACAGGCTTAAAAGCGATGAAGAGGGACCAAAGGGGCAATTTATGGTGTACGGTTCTTTGGATTACTCAAAAATCACTACACCATCAAGCAGTAGCAGCACGGTTTCAAGTGCCCCGTTGGGAGTAGGATATTTTATCAATAATAATGATCTCATCGGAGTTAATTATGCGTATTCGCAAAACACTGTAGATCATCATGTCATGTATAAACAGAATGAAGCAGGAGTTTGGTACAGCCCTTCTGTAATGCTTGGGAAGTATTTTGTACTGATCGGGCAAGTGGATGCTCACTATGTTTGGGGGCAACAACAATCAACAACAGCGGATGCTATGCAGAATTTTAACGGATTCCGTCTTCGTGCTTATCCTTTGATCGGGATTTTACTAGGTGGAGGCTGGGCTTTGAAATTCAAATTTGCAGAACTTTCAATGCTTCAGACTAAAACCAAAGAAGAAGGCTGGACGAAAAGCTATGTAGCCGGAATCAGCGGATCAACATTCGGGGTTGGTATTTCTAAAAATTTAGACTTCAGAAAAAAATCGGCTAAAAATGATCATTAATCAAACCATAGGCAATCTTACCGAAAATCCAACGGAAAAGACTATAGATTATCTGGATCTGGAATGGTTTGAAACCACCAAAAGAATCCAACGCAAAAAGACCAGGCAGGGAGTTGATGTCGCCATCAGATTTCTGAAAGAAGGTCAACGCCTGCGTGAAGGTGATATTCTTTTCGAAGATGCAGAAAAAGTGATAGCCATCAATGTTTTAGAAACAGAAGCTATCGTAATGGCACCGGCTTCTCTTTTAGAAATGGGAACGGTTTGCTATGAAATCGGAAACAAACATATTCCGCTTTTCATTCAGGAGGACAAAGTACTGCTTCCGTTTGAAATGCCTATGTTCAGATGGCTGGAAGCAAGTGGCTTTAAACCGGAAAAACAATCTGTAAAACTGCTGAATCTTCTTAAATCCAATGTAGAACCTCACGGACACGGAAGTCTCGGTTCCACAATTTTTACTAAAATCTTAAAAATGGCTGCTCCGAAAGATGAATAATATGAATATCAATTTTTTATCAGGACTGCTTCATCTTGCGGATCCTACGCTCCCGATCGGTGGTTATACCCATTCCAACGGGCTTGAAACCTATGTGCAGGAAAGGATCGTCCATAATGTGGATACTGCCAAAGAGTTTGTGCAGAACATGCTTCAGTACAATCTTAAATTCAATGACGGAGCTTTTGTAAAACTGGCGTATAAAGCCGCAGAAAAAGGAGATTTGCAGGCACTGATCAATCTGGATAATGAATGCAATTCGATCAAATGTCCCAAAGAAATCCGTCAGGCCAGTCAGAAGCTTGGTCTCAGATTAATAAAGATCTTTAAAAGAAGGGAGAACTTCCCTTTTATGGAGGCTTTTGAAAAGGCAATCCGGAATAAAGAAGCCAATTCTCATTACTGTATCGTCTTTGGAGTCTATTCTTATCTGATGAAAATTCCTTTATACGAAGCACTTCTGGGGTTCTATTACACTTCTGTAGCCGGAATGATCACCAATGCCGTAAAATTGGTGCCTCTGGGTCAACTCGACGGACAGGACATCCTGTTTTCCCTGTATCCGGTAATGGAAAAAACAGTTTGGGAAACGATGGAGCTGGACAGAGATATGGTAGGGCTTTGTAATACGGCTTTTGATATCAGATGTATGCAACATGAAAGACTGTATTCAAGACTTTATATGTCTTAAAAAAACAAATAGGCGGAGGGGCTAATGTGAATAACCTTGCAGAATGAAACGCCCTGGCGAACGGAAAATATTCACAATCAATCAAAAAATCTTAACGCTCTCAGCGTTAAACAACAACAAAGTAAAATGTAACAAAATGGAAAACAGAAAATATATAAAAGTAGGAGTTGCAGGTCCTGTAGGATCAGGAAAAACTGCATTATTGGAACGTTTAAGCAGAAAACTATTCGGGAAATATGATCTTGGAGTAATCACGAATGACATCTATACAAAAGAAGATGCGGAATTTATGGCTAAAAACAGTCTGCTTCCTCATGACAGAATTATAGGAGTAGAAACAGGAGGTTGTCCTCATACGGCTATTCGTGAGGATGCAAGTATGAACCTTGAAGCTGTAGACGAGCTGGCAGCCCGTTTCCCGGAAATTGAATTGGTACTTATCGAGAGTGGAGGTGATAACCTTTCAGCTACTTTCAGCCCGGATCTTGCCGATGTTACCATCTTTATTATTGATGTGGCAGAAGGGGAAAAAATTCCCAGAAAAGGAGGGCCCGGTATTACCAGATCAGATTTACTGATCATCAACAAAATTGACCTTGCGCCACACGTAGGAGCAAGCCTCGAAGTGATGGAAAATGACGCAAGAAGAATGAGAAAAGGAAATCCTTTCGTATTCACAAACCTTAAAACGGATGAAGGATTGGATAAAGTGATCGGATGGATCAAAAAATATGCACTTCTTGAAGAAATTGAAGAACCGAACTTAGTAAGATAAATGGATAGTCGTTTAAACATTATCGCAGGATTCAAGGGGGAGAATCATATGTAAAAGATCTTTATGTCTCACTACCGTTCAGAGTAGTTTCTGTAGGACAGAGAAAAAGTGACAAAAAGCTTTATCAGATGGTGATGAGCTCCTCTCCGGGAATTCTGGACGGAGACCATTACCACCTGGATGTAACGATTGAAAAAGGAGCTTCCCTTCAGCTGCAGTCGCAGTCTTACCAAAGACTGTTTAATATGAAAGATAAGGCACTTCAGGAACTGAATGTCACTATGGAAGATGAAACTTCTTTTGCTTACGTTCCGCACCCTATTGTTCCGCATGAAGATTCCAATTTTAAGAGTAAAGCCCATATTCATATCGGGGAAAACAGTCAGATTATTATCAGCGAGATCATTACCTGCGGACGAAAGCATTACGGAGAAGTTTTTAAACTAAAACGCTTCCAGAACATTATGGAAATCTACCACAGAAATAAGTTGATAGTTAAAGATAATGTGGTAATTCAGCCGGATCTGATCCCAATCAGCAGCATTGGTAATCTTGAGCAATATACCCATCAGGGAACTTTAATTTTCTACAGCACAAAAGAGAATGTAGACAAAGACGGCCTGATTGAAGAAATTGTTGAAGCTGCTGCTCATCATCATGCAGACATGGAAGTAGGGGTTTCTGCGATGGAAGAAAACGGATTTGTCGTAAGAGCGTTGGGCCATGGAGGAGAATTGATGTATAATTTCTTTCTTCATGTGCAGGAAATCCTGTGGTAACGCAGAGTAGCCTTATCAAGATTTTAACCCTTTACAAGGCTACTGAAAAAATAAATTAAAAAATGGATAGTACAGTTTGGGCGCTTCTTTTGAGTGCCGTTTCAATAAGTTTTATACATACTGCTTCAGGGCCGGATCATTACCTGCCTTTCATCGTAATTTCAAAATCTAAAAAATGGAGCGGAATGAAAACAGCGATCTTAACCGTTGTCTGTGGTTTCGGGCATGTTTTCAGCTCTCTGATCTTAGGTTTTATCGGGGTGTTTTTGGGGTGGCAGCTGAATAAAATTTCGTGGTTTCAGGATATCAGAGGTAATTTTTCAGGATGGGCGCTGCTTATTTTTGGAGGCGTTTATCTGGTGTATGGCCTTATCCAGGCAATCAGGAATAAACCTCACAAACATTTTGATGTCATGGGTGATGAGGTCTATGTGTACGAACACAATCACAGTGAAATGGTAATGCCTCAAAAAAGAATAAAAGTGACCCCGCTTGTTCTTTTTATGATCTTCGTAATGGGACCCAGTGAACCTTTAATCCCGTTATTATTCTATTCCGGGGTCAAACATTCTATGTCTGAAATTGCAGTTTTGGTGACTTCGTTTACCATCACTACCGTATTGACGATGCTTGGAATGGTTCTTTTGGGACGCTATGGCTATTCAACATTATTCAATACCGAAAAGCTGGAAAGATATATGGGAGTCGTAAGCGGTGCGGTGGTAACAGTCTGCGGAATCGGAATGGTTTTTCTGGGCTGGTAAACGATTTTAAGGGTTTTAGAGCAGAAGCGTTTGAGAGGGAGAATGTTTAAGGTTCAAAGTTTAAAGTTCAGGTTTATCATCCTTTCACTGATGATTGAGGATTTTTTCTTGCTTCACCATTCACTTGCGAAGCAAAATTGATCATTGACCTTTAAGTCTACAATGTCTCTCATCTCTTCGTCTGTTATCTCTCATCTCTCTAATTACAATCATTAATACAATTAAAAAAACTATGGACGAATTTTTCAAAAAATTCCCTTTTCTGGATCATATTTTAAAAGGAATCGGGCAAATCATGCTTCAGGAAAACAGATGGACCGGGTTGCTGTTCCTGGTAGGAATCTTTATGGGAAGCTGGCAGTGTGGAGTAGCGGTGTTGCTTTCAACAGCAGCCGGAACTTTTACTGCAATGAAGCTAAAATATAACAGATCAGAAATTGACGCCGGATTATATGGCTTCAGTGCAGCGCTGGTAGGAGTAGCACTAGCCTTTCTGTTCGAAACTACATGGCTGATATGGATTCTTATTATACTGGGTGGGGCATTGGCTGCGGTTATTCAACATTTCTTTATCCAAAAGAAAATTCCGGTATTCACTTTTCCTTTTATTATCATTACCTGGGTATTGGTGTTTACGTTGCACCACTTTACCCATATTCCGCCATCTGCGATGTTGAACGCTGAGGTAGTTTCTACAAAATATGATGATTTTCTTACCTGTACCAATGGTTTTGGTGAAGTCATATTCAGGGGTGGTGTACTTTCAGGAATGATTTTCTTCATTGCCGTTTTTATCAGCTCGCCGATAGCTGCTTTGTACGGCCTTGCAGCATCGATTCTTGGAGCAGGACTTTCACAATTGAATGGGGAACCTGTAAAAGAGATTCACATGGGGTTATTCGGCTTTAATGCTGTTCTTTCAGCCATTGTATTTTCTGGGATCAAAAAAACAGACGGGTTATGGGTTTTGATCGCTGTTCTTTTAACCATAATTATTGATGATTTCCTGATTGATAATCATTACCTGGATGCAGTAGGGGGAGTATTTACATTCCCATTTGTAGCCGGAACATGGATTACCCTGTTGATTCAGAGAGTATTTCGTAAAGCAAAAGGATAGGCTGGGTTTGAGAGTGAGGGGATCTGAGAGTCTGAGAGCGAAAGGCAGAATCATTCAAAATTCAATAGTGAGACTGTTACCGTTTCAATAGCAATTGACGATTCATTTGCAAAACAAAATTCAATATTGACAAGTAAGGTTAAATGCAAATCCTGAATTCCTTGTCTTTCATCTTCGTCTATTATCTTCTCTAATTTATAATTTAACTAAAAACAAAAAATGAAAATAACTACAATAGCAGCGGCATTTCTAATCATGGCATTCAGTGGAAAAATGATGGCGCAGGAAGTAGAAAAGCAGTTGCTAATCAAAGATGCTGATGATAAATTCCCGATTGCGGATGCATTGGTAAAATATGATCACGGAAACAATCACACGCATACAGGATCAGACGGTACATTTGCCATTCCTGTAAAATCTCTTCCGGATACACTGGTGATCAGCCGCCCGGGATATGATGAGGTAAAGTGGGTAATCAGTGATGATGATAAAAATAAAGTTATTTTTTTACAACATAAACCTTTTCAGATTTCTGAAGTGGCTATCAATCACAGCTCGTTCTTATCAGCTATCACAAAAGTGGATTTGAATAAATTTCCCGTAAATTCAGCACAGGACCTGTTGAGAAAAGTTCCGGGATTATTTATTGCACAACATGCCGGAGGAGGAAAGGCAGAACAGCTTTTTTTAAGAGGATTTGATGCCGACCATGGTACCGATGTAAGCGTAAACGTAGACGGAATGCCGGTGAATATTGTATCTCATGCTCATGGACAGGGCTATTCCGATCTTCACTTTGTGATTCCTGAAACGGTTAATAATATTGATTTCGGAAAAGGAGCATATTATATGGATCGGGGTGATTTTAATACCGCAGGGTATGTTGATTTCCAAACATATAACGGGATTAAAAACAGTATGATTAAACTGGAAGGAGGATCTTTTAATTCAAAAAGACTGTTAGGAATGTTCAATATTCTTCATGATGATCTTGGAAGGAAAAATGCTTATATCGCAGCGGAATACAATTATACGGACGGTCCTTTTGATGTAAAGCAGAATTTCAACAGAGTCAATATTTTTGGAAAATATAATCAATGGCTGACGGACAATGATTATTTTAATATTCAGTTTTCAACATTCAACTCTTCATGGAATGCTTCCGGACAGATTCCGGAGCGCGCTGTAGATGAAGGCATCATTGGCAGATGGGGAAGTATAGATCCTACCGAGGGCGGAAAAACTTCAAGAACAAATATTCAGATGAATTTTAAACACGTGATCTCTCCTTCTGAGCAGATTGATGCGATGGCTTTTTATTCAAAATATAATTTTAACCTTTTTTCTGACTTTACTTTTAACCTGAAATATAAAGATCATGGGGATGAAATTCAGCAGACCGACGGAAGAAATATCTACGGAGCCGAAGTAAAATATACCAAAACGTTCTCTCTCGCCAACAGTTCATTAAACTGGACTTCAGGAATTGGGTTAAGAAACGATGATATCAATACCTTACAGCTTAATCACGTTTATCACAGAGATGTATTATTAGGCAGAATGTCTGATGTTACCGGAACAGAGACGAATCTTCATGCTTACTCAGGTCTGGTTTGGAAAACAGGAAAATGGACCATTAATCCAGCATTAAGAGTAGATCACTTTATTTTTAATATGCACAACCTTCTGGATTCTGAACAATTACCTTCCGGACAGTCAAAAGAAGCTACAAGATTAAGCCCGAAGCTTAATTTTTCATACGCCCAGAATGATAATGTAATGTGGTTTTTAAAAACAGGAATGGGATTCCATTCCAACGACTTGAGAGTTGTTGTTCCGAATAAAAACGAAAATACCCTTCCATACTCAATCGGGGCAGATTTTGGAGTAAGACTGCATCCTTTCAAATCCTTGATTATTACTCCGGCAGTATGGTTTATGGATCTGCAGCAGGAGTTTGTTTATGTGGGTGATGATGCGGTAGTAGAACCTTCAGGGAAGTCAAGACGCTTCGGTGCAGATTTGGGAGTTCGCTTCCAGCCATTGGAAAATTTTTATCTGAATGCGGATATCAACTATTCTCATGCCCGGTTTCTTGAAGAGGAAAAAGGACAGGATTATGTTCCGCTGGCTCCGGTCGTGACGAGTACAGGATCGGTAAACTGGGATTTTCTTGATGGTTTTTCATTGGGACTTCAGTACCGTTATCTTGGCTCAAGACCGGCGGTGGAAGACAACAGCATCAAAACAAAGGCGTACTTTGTGAACGATCTGATGCTTTCATACAATCGCCAGAAATGGGGGGCAAATATTCAGTTGAATAACCTTTTTAATGTAAAGTGGAATGAAGCCCAATTTGCGACAGAAACCCAGCTAAAAGGTGAAGCAGAACCTATCACAGATCTTACCTATACTCCGGGAAGCCCGTTTGGAGTAAGAGTAGGAGTGTACTATAAGTTTTAGAGTTTGAGGGTTTGAGGTTTTCAAATTCACACATCCTCAAATTTTCAAATTCTTCGATTTCTACATTACAAATTTTGTCTAATTTTAATTAATCATTACATCAGATATGGAGGTATTATCCAATTTTCAATATAAAAAGCTTTTTCTCCCCAATATCACTGAGAAAATATTAGCCAATAATGCGGATATACAACTTTATCGCATAGAGAATTATCTTAAGGGAATTCTGATGCCGGTGATTCCGTACCGTACGACTTTTAATTTTATCATTTTCGTGACCAACGGTCATATCAGACAGTACCTTGAAAATAAAGAATATCACGCTGAAAAAGGCGGCGTTATCTTCATCAAACAAGGAACAATAACCGCCACGGTAGAATTATCCGATGATATTGAAGGATTTTTTCTGGCCTATGAAAATAATATCCTTTCTGAGCAGGAGCTCCCCAAACATAAGAGCAGTATCTTCTTCATGACCCCTTTTCTGAATCTGGATAGCTTAACCTACGGAACCATTACCCAGCTTCTTCCGATTATGGAACAGGAACTCTGGTTGAATAACCTCAATATCAACGATGTAGTGGTGACCATGCTTCACCTGATTTTAATCAAGATGCTGAGCACGGATTCTGATACCCATCATAAATCGGCTACACGTCCCATGGAGCTGTCTCTGCAGTTCAGGGACCTTCTGTTTAAGTATCATGTCTGTGAGAAAAGGGTAGCTTTTTATGCTGATAAATTATCGGTTACAGAGAGTTATTTGAATAAATGTGTGAAAGGAGTGACTCAAAAATCTCCTAAACAATGGATCAATGAGATTGATATCAATTACAGTAAAGCACTTTTACATTCCAGCAAAGATATTGCTGAAATAGCTTATGAATTGAATTTTCATACCGCCAGCCATTTTACACAGCTTTTCAAAAAGATTGCAGGAATTACTCCGAAAGAGTACAGAACTCAGTTTTTGCAGAACAGGATTAATGGGTAGGCTGAAACTGAAGGCTGGAAGATGGAAGTATTTTACTCTATATATTAAAGTTAGCCTTTTAAGTGAAGTGGCTTTTAAAAACGACATTCATAACAATAGTGTATTGTAGTACTTCCAGCTTCCCTCTTCCAAACATTACATCTTTTCATTCTCAAGAATCTTGAGGACAAGCTTTTCTTCTCTTGTAAGGTCTGCCTTTCCGTCATTCTCTTCAATGATTTCCAATTCATCAAGGTATTTTTTGATGGTATTGTTTTCGTAAAGATTGATAACTAGTGGATGTACATAATATTTCCTGCATACTGCGGAAGTGTTGCCCAAATGTTCTGCAACAATGTCCAAAGCTTCCTTAACTTTCTTTTTATATTCGGTGTTGCTTTCTGCATATCCTATTTCTCTAAAAGCAATCAGGGCACTAACCGTTCCGGACCAGGTTCTGAAATCTTTAGCAGTAAAATCTTCACCACTTATTTCTTTGATATACTCATTCACCATTCCCGAATCTACAGAATGTCGGTTTCCTTCATCATCAAGATATTGGAAAAGTTCTTTCCCGGGAATATCCTTACATTTCTGAACCAGTCTTGCCAGTCTTTTGCTTCTCAGGTCAATATGGTGCATGATTCCCTTTTTGCCTTTAAATGAAAAAGTAATTTTCTGGCCTTTAACCTGTACATGTTTATCCTTTAGAGTAGTCAGTCCGAATGAGCCATATAACTTTTCATATACATTATTACCGATACGTATATTAGTTCTCTGCATAAGGCTTACAATCAATGCCAGTATCTTCCGTTTTTCAAAGCTCCTTATAGCAAGGTCCTGTTCCAGATGAAGTCGCATTTCGGGTAAGGCATAGCCAAACTGAAGCATCCTGTAAAATTTGGTATGGTTTCGCAGGGCACTCCATAATGGATGATAGCGGTACTGTTTTCTTTTTTGATGTCAAAACCTGTGGCCTGAAGATGGCCGTTATCCAGTGCGCATATCCACACGTTTTCCCAGGCGGGAGGGATCACCAGTTTATTGATCCTGGTAATTTCATCCTTATCTTTGATTTTTTCACCATCCTTATAATAGGAATATTTTTTTCCGGTTTTCTTACGCGTAATTCCGGCGGATTCTGCATCGGTGGTATATACAAGATGTACCGCCTTTGCAGAAGCTTCCGGGTCCTTCATGATTTTAACAATCTTTGATGGCTTTAAATGAGAAATGATCTCTAAATCTGTGTTCTTCTCCATAAAACATGGTTAAGAGTTTTTACCCTTCGAAAAAATCAGTAAAAGAATCACTACAATTACACAGACTAAGAGGATTCCCCACCACATTCCGGCTTTAAAAATTGTTCCTACTGCTTCACAACTTGTTAGTGTCAGCAAACTTAATATGGTTATACTGTAAAAGCTCCATTTTCTCATAGTTCAATATTTTTGGTGTTTATTAAATTCTGCTTCGGTCAGCTCTCCAGTTCTTGATGGATCTTTTGATCTCATCTCCCGAAATATTTTCGTGAAGAGCCTTGTACAAAAGCTCTTTGAATTCGTCATCATAAGCAAAACGAAGGGCTGCAATCTGGTCAAATCTTAATTTCTCAACGGTTTCATCGGAGCTGAGATTGAAAATTTCATAATAACGTTGTCGAAACTCAAGAACAACAATACGGTTCTGGAGCCCCAAAGCATAGTGCTGCCTGATCATTATCGCTAGATAAAAAAGCAGAAAGATCACCACGGAAAACAGAATCCATATCAGCGGATTCTGAGGATCATTCCATATTTTATATAATCCGAAAATTTCCAGTATTATTAATAAAGGAAGGTATATAAAATGATGAGGAGGATAAAATTTCCTGTGATTCTTGTAGTTCTGCTGTTTCATAAGGTAGAACGCTGCAATAATCTTTCCAAAAATCTATAAAAATGATAATGTGGTAGTTTTTTTTAATAGAAATGTATTATTTAATTAAATATGTTTGAAATTTTAATGTTTTTGAAGAATTTGTTTTATAAATTTAGAAGTAATTTGTTTTTAACTCCAAAAAACTAAAGTATTCCAAACATTTTGTGCTTTTTATGGTTTTATTTTCCCGCAGATAAAATAGATTACACAGATTTTTTTGCTTCCGTACATTGAACATATATATAATCTATATTTTTAACACTGTAGTCCACTTGAGAAAGTTGATAATGCTACTGAATAGATAATTTTACTTTAGAGAAAATCGGAGATTTTCAAAAACTTTCGTGTCCTTTTTATGCGTAAAGTTTGTCACTTAAAATACCTTAAGTGTTCAAAAACTTTTGTGCCTTTTGTGGTTAAATAATCAGCAACAGTACTCCGAAAATTACATTATCAGGATTTCAAATAATTATTACAAAAAAAATAACATGTTATAGTGGAAAATAGGGTGCTGATTTAAGCTTTTGACTTTAATTTTTTCGTAACTTTCGGTGTTCAAAAAAAGGAAAAGAATGACTTCAAAGGAAAAAGTTGCTGCGCTTCGTGAAGAAATGCAGAAAAATAATGTTGATGCATTTATAGTATATTCTGCGGATCCGCATATGAGTGAGTATCTTCCTGAAGAATGGCAGGAAAGAGCCTGGTTGTCAGGGTTTTTAGGTTCTGCCGGATTTGTGGTAATTACTAAAGATAAAGCAGGTTTATGGACTGACGGAAGATACTTTACCCAAGCCGCAATTGAATTGGACGGTTCAGGAATCGATCTTTTCAAAGACGGTGTTGAAGGTACCCCCAATTATATCGACTGGATTATTTCAGAAATTCCCAATGGCGGTAAAGTGGCGGTTAATGCATTAGCTGCATCCAATGCCAACTGGGAACTCCTTTCTCAAAAATTCAATGCAAAAAATATAAGTCTTATTGATCTTCCGCTTTTAAAACAAGTCTGGACAGAAAGAGGAACGCCTTCTGAGAATCCTATTTACATACAGCCCGTTGAAAGAGCCGGTAAATCGGTAGCGGATAAGCTTTCAGCGATTCGTCAGAAAATGGAGGAGCAGGAAGCAACTGTTCATATTATTTCCAGCTTGGATGACGTAGCCTGGACATTAAACCTAAGGGGAAGCGATGTACAGAGCAACCCTGTATTCCTTGGATACATCGTGATCACAAAAAATGATGCAGTTCTTTTTACAGGCCTTGAAAAAATGGAAGTGGAAGCCAGAAAACAAATGGATGATGCTTTCGTAAAAATGATGCCTTACGAAGAATTCTATACTTATCTGAAAGGCTTCAAAAATGAAACAGTATTGGTTTCTCCAAATACCAACCAACAAATTGTTGAAACGTTAAAAGCAGACAACCAATTCATCAAAGCACCGGTGCCGGGTAACCTGATGAAAGCCCAGAAAAATGATACTGAGCTTGAAGGTTTCAGGAAAGTGATGGTAAGAGATGGGGTGGCTATGGTAAAATTCTTATACTGGCTGACTCACAATGCTGGAAAAGAGGCCATGAATGAATATTCTATCGGTGAGAAACTGAGAGGATTCCGTGCTGAAGGAGAAAACTTTGTAGGAGAAAGCTTCCGTTCTATCATAGGGTATAAAGATAATGGGGCCATCATGCACTATTCTGCCAAGAAAGAAGGCAGCAAAGAGGTAACCAATGCAGACACTATTCTGGTAGATTCCGGAGGTCAGTATCTTGAAGGTACAACGGATATTACGAGAACTTTTGCTTTAGGAACGGCTTCTGATGAGTTTAAAAGAAATTCAACATTGGTATTACAGGGACTGATCCGTTTATCTATGGTGAAATTCCCGAAAGGAACCAAAGGTGTACACCTTGATGCTATTGCACGACTGCCGCTGTGGATGGAAGGAAAAGACTTCAACCATGGAACAGGTCATGGAGTAGGAAGCTTTATGAATGTTCATGAAGGACCTCAGAGCATCAGGAAAGACCTGAACGCACAGGATCTTCTTCCCGGAATGGTATGTTCGAATGAACCGGGATACTACCTTGAAGGGCATTATGGGATTCGTCACGAAAACCTGATTGCGGTGAAAGAAGCAGAAAAAACAATTCATGGAACATTTTATGAATTCGAAACTTTGACATTCTGCCCGTTCTTCAAAGATACAGTGGTAAAAGAAATCCTTTCTGAAACAGAAATAGCGTGGTTAAATGCATATCACAAGACCTGTGAAGAAAAAATAGGCCCATATCTGGAAGGAGAAATAAAAGAATGGTTCTTAGAATTGGTAAGCCCATTGTAATATCCAGATAAATTCAATGAAAAAGCATTGAAATTTAGCTATTAAACAAAATAATTGTTAGATAATTTAAAGTCCTGTAAGTATTACTTGCAGGGCTTTTTTTATCCCACAACCGTATTTTTACGGATAAAATTTTAGGGATTCCCCTGAGACAGAAAATCAAATGGCAGCCTATCTTTGTCTTACCAAAAAACATCATTCATATCTTCATATATAACTTAGTAAATTCAAAACGGTAGTAAGATCATCTCGTCCTGGGGTGGTCTTTTTTGTAGAGGTCAAAAACGGTAAAAAGCGACGGAAGTAAAAGGATCAAGCATAAAATTTTGGGACTTTACAGAAAGTTAAAGTTAAGCAAGGAATTCGATTTCCTTATTGATGAGGGGCTAAGAAAGCGACAAAGTTGCTGATGAAGCTGTTTGGATGGGTATGCCCTTAGACAGAATCAGCGAAGTTGATTCCACCCTTTCCCTATAATGATTCGCAGGAAGAGTGAAGACTTTACGTTATATTTAAATGGGATAGTTTTCAATATTCCAACCTCTCCATCCATTCCCTCGCTTAAACACCCTGATTTAAAAAAGTCCTGTTTTTTATTTATTTTCGCAGAAAACAATCAGGAAGCATCAGTAATTAAAAATGAATACAAAAGATTATTTTCAGAGTTTCAATTTATTTTCAGAAAATGAAATAGACGCATTTCTGCAGCTTTTTGAAGTAAGAAAAGTGAATAAAAATGAATATTTTGTACAGGAAGGTGAGAGATGCAAAGAGGTGGCGTTTATAAAATCAGGGATTTTCCGTTCTTTTTATCTTGCTGATGACGGAAAAGATATGACGTATTGTTTCAGGTTTCCCAATACAATGATGGCGGCTTATTCATCATTCATCTCCGATAGTCTGAGTAGGGAGAATATGCAGGCCATTAACAATGCAGAATTGATGGTGTTAAAAAAAGAAGCGGTAGATGAGATGGTGCAGGAAAACATCAACTGGATTAAGTTTTTAAAAATCATTGCCGAACAGGAATACCTTGAACTTGAGAACAGATTTTTTCAGCTTCAAAGAGATACTGCTGCCCAACGGTATGAAACCCTTGTGAGAAATCATCCCGATTACATTCAGAATATTCCGCTTCAGTATCTGGCTTCTTATCTGGGAATTACACAAAGACATTTGAGCAGGATCAGAAAAGAAATTTCTTTTTAGACATTTGTCCTGCAGACCGAGCCTCCAGCGTTCTACTTTTGTCAAAAAAAACGTATGGAACAAAATATTCTTATTGTTGGAGGAAACGGTTTAGTGGGTAAAACAATAGCGCGGATTCTTCAAACAAGAAACCCTCAGTTTACTATTTTTATCGGGGGCCGAAAGGGCGGAAAAACAGGTAAAGACTTAAAAGTTGATGTTACCGATCCCGGTACTTTTAAAACAATTACCGATCATAAAATTAACCTGATTATTCTTTCTGTCAATGATAAATCCGATCATATTCTTCAGTTTGCCATAAAGCATAATATTGACTATCTCGATATTACTAAACCAACTCCTGACCTTGTCAGGGCCTATGACATGGCAACACGTCATGAGGTGAACAGCAGGATTGTATTCAGCTCAGGATGGATGGGAGGAATCGTTCCCGGATTGGTGAATGCTATTTCAGACAATGCAGAGGCAGAGGAAGTGAAGCTTTTCGTGTACTATTCAGTGAAAGATCTCGCAGGAGAAAGTTCAGCTCATTTTATGGCAGAAAATGTAGCCGTTCCTTTTTATCGCTATCATAATGACCAGCCGGTTTCTATTCGTCACTTTTTGAATACAGAATATTATGACTTCTCTTTCGGAATAGGAAAACGGCAGGCGTATAACTTTGATGTTCCCGATCTGTATATTTTCAATAAAGTAGAAAAAGTTCCGGATGTCAGCGTAAAGATGACCTATAATTCGAAATTCATTACCTGGCTGCTTGGGACTTTTCAATACCTCAGGATTTTTAATATTTTGTCTTTAAAAAGAAAGAAAAATGATTTTCGGTTCCAGCGGAAATGGAGATCAGTCGGTTTTTGAAATTGTCGTAAAAGATCAGCAAGGCTATAAAAAATTGAGTTTGCAAAGCACAAAAGGACAAGCGGAACTGACGGCTTTATCAGCGGTACTGCATACCGAAGAACTATTGAGAAATCCTCATCAAAATAAGGTCTATTTCAGCCACCAGCTGCATGAATCATTAGCTTTACTAACCCAGTTGAATTCATATGAAACGATCAATATAAAAATAACACAATGAAAAAAATAGCCATTATCAACGGCCACCCCAATAAAGATTCTTTCAATTTCGGAATGGCAGCCGCTTATAAAAACGGAGCCAAAGAATCGGGTGCTGAGGTGAAAGAAATTGTTGTTAAAGATTTAAATTTTAATCCCAATCTTCAATTCGGTTATCAAAGACGGATGGAGCTAGAACCGGATTTGGTTAAAGCCTGGGAAATTATACAATGGGCTGATCATCTGGTTTGGATACATCCTGTTTGGTGGGGAGGTTTACCTGCCCTTACAAAGGGGTTTGTCGACCGGCTTTTTTTACCGGGAATGGCTTACAAATTAAGGGAAAATTCTGTGTGGTGGGATAAGCTTCTGAAAGGAAAAACAGGTCATATTATGACAACCCTGGATCAGCCGGGTTGGTATTATCGTTTATTCTTCGGAAGACCCAGTGTCAATCAGCTTAAAAAATCAACGTTGGAATATTGTGGTGTAAAACCGGTTAGGGTAACCTATGTGGGGATTATCAGAAATTCTAAAGAGGAACAGCGAAATGGATGGCTGAAGAAAGTTAAAAAATTGGGTCAAAAACAAAAATAATATAAGAATTTTGAAGTCCGGAGCTGGAAGTACTGAATGATATATCTTCCAGCTCCGGACTTTCTGGTTTACAAATTCTCTTTTTACAATCCCTTTTTACCCTCTATCCAGTACGCTTGCGATCTGATGCATCGTGGAGAAACACCCTTCGCTTTTAGAAACTTCCTGATCAATGACATGCGGTCCCCATTTCCTGTAAGGTAGAAAACAACATCATCGTGAGAGACCGCTTCCTTTTCTTCTCTCAAAAAGTCGGTGAGTGCCTCTATCATTCTCATTATGCTTTTTTTAGGACTGTGGTATCCGTATAAATTCAGTTTTTCAAGCGCAGAACATTCTTCCAGCTCGTGAAGGCATACAAACAGCGCACCGTTTTCTTCTGCAGCTTCTCTGATGGAAAGGGAACTACCCAGCGAAGTCTCATCACCGATAGAAAAATGGACTTTTGAACCGGGTTCAAAAAAACGTTTTCCTCTTGGCATCAATATTTTTATAGAGTCGCCTTGAGATAATCTCGTGACAAAATTACTTCCTGCCGCAGTATCATCATGCACATGGAATAATACCTCAAAGGTTCCTGCTTCTCTGTTAAAATTAAAAGGGGAATAATTACGGAAATCTCTGTCATTGATTCGTATTCCGATAGCGTAAGCAGGTTCAAACTGGACATCCTGCAAATCGGATTCAAAACGGATTTTTTTAAGATCTGCAGTAATATTTTCTATATGAATGACAGTACAATCTTTAAATTTTGAGGACCAGACATTTTCTACAGTGTCGTTAATCCATTTTGGTAGGCTTGGCATAAAAAATTTTCTTACAAAGGAAGCTTCAAATTTAAAATATTACCATAGCGGTTTCAGGGAATTGATTGGATATTTCGTGGTTGAACAGAGAGAATAAGAATATAGGATAACCTGCTGTACGTCCGGCGCCCAACCTCCAGCTTCTTTATTGCTTTCCATTTCCCTTCCTGAATTCCGAAGGTGACTGGTTTTCTGTTTTTGAAAATAATCGTGTAAAATACGTGTGATCCGTATATCCCAGGTCATAAGCTATCTCCTTTACGGTAAGATGGGTAAACGCCAGCAGTCTTTTGGCTTCCGTTAAAATTTCATGATGAATCCAGTGTTGTACGGGTTTTCCTGTTACCTCACGAACAACTTCCGTGAGGTAGCCTCTGGAAATATTGAGCATTTCGGCATATTCGGATGGACTTTTCATGGTTTTGTAGTTTTTTCTTACCATTATCCTGAAGGCTCTTGTTAGTTGTAAAGAACGGTTGTCTCCGATAGAACGGGAGATATTTTCCTGTGAATACATCACCGCAAACATTCCTAAAAAGGCATTAAGTAATGATTGAACGACTAAAAATCCTTCTTTGGAAGAAAGCGTTTCATCAGTATAAGACGCGTGAAGCATGGCTGCTGCAGTCCTGATTTTTTCGATCCGATTTTTATTAAGACTCAAAGGTCGTATTCCTTCCAGAGATTCTTCAAAAACAGAACGCACAGCATCCGGAACCAGATCTGCTTTTACCGCAACAAACCATCCGTTGACCTCTTGCATGAGGATGCCCTGATGTACCTGCCCGGGTAACACACAAAAAATAGCGGATCCTTGCGCTTCAATCATATGAAAATCAACCATCATTTTGACATGTCCGCTTTCCATACAGGTGAAAATGTAGTGGCTGTCCCGATGTATTCCTTTATCCATAAGAATATCTTCTGTGCTTTGAGTACGAAGATCCATTCTTTTGATATGAAATCGGTGCTCCGAAATATCTTTTAAATCATAAGTAGGAATTGTCTTCATCTTGTTTAAACCGGTTTCACAAAGCTACAATATATGTTTGGCTATTTAGCCTTTGAAAAAGCCATCTTTATTGCAAGATAGGTGAGTACGCTTGCCATAAACCATTTCTGAACCCTGATCCACACAGGATTGTTTGAAAAAAATGTGGCAACTTTGGCTGCAGTAAGGACGATGATGAAATTAACAGTGAAACTTAGTATCACCTGCACAATACCCAATTCTAAACTCTGAGTAAATACCGATCCGTATCCGGGTTTAATGAATTGAGGAAAAAATGATAAATAAAACACAGCCACTTTAGGATTAAGAACATTAGTTAAAAAGCCGACAGTGAATAGTTTTTTAGGACGATCATGTGTGCCGGTATGGTCTACTTCAAAAATATTTCTGCTTTTAGGTTTAATGGCCTGATAAGCCAGATACAAGAGATAAATTGTTCCTGCCGTTTTAAGAACCGTATAAGCGAATGGAACGGCCAATAATACAGCGGTAAGGCCAAAAGAAACCATAATAATGTGAAATATAAAGCCACAAATGACTCCCGTCAAAGAAATAAATCCCGATTTTTTACCTTGTGTAATTGATTTTGAAATCAAATAAATCATATTGGGACCTGGGCTGATGGCAAGAATAAGTGCTGCCAGCATAAAGAACGGAAGGTCGTGAAGTGGGATCATAGGCGGTTGGTGTACTAAAGATCTGATATGGGTACAAAGATACGTACTGTTTGTGATCTGATTTTAAAAAAGATACTCCTATTCTTTTTTTTTATTGTTTAAGTATTAACTGATGAATCTGAATTTTCGATTCTCAGCTCAGGCAAGTCTTTTCTTTTCCGCCAGAAGAAATAGGCCACAACCACGGTGGCAATGGGAAGTGCAATTCCAAACTCATCAATATAGTAATTGGTATTTCCGGTTTCTGTGGTAAACGGTGTAAAAATAGACTGGATAAAAAGATTATGGCTTGCATGTAAAAACACTCCGGTCCAAAGGCTGCCGGATTTCAACCTTAGCCAGGTGAAAATAAAACAGCAGGCAAATATCATAATGGTAAAGCAGGTCAAAGCAAGCCATTTGGGCCCGCCTGTATTATAATTTGAAAATAATAACAAAGGATAGTGGTACAATGACCAGATGACTCCCATCCATAGTGAAGTAGCAGTATAAGAGTTGATTTTTGCCAATTGTGGAGTCAGAAGTCCGCGCCAACCGATTTCTTCACCCAAAGCAGATCCTACAGATCGTACCATCCCGAAACTGCTCATTAAGATAACATATAAGACAATTGTTAATCCGTCAGACAGTTCCCAACCCATTCCTTTTCCGATTTCCTTTACGAATTCGTGATTGTAGAAGCCACCGGCTCCGGTGATCCAGATGATCAGATAAGGGATAAAAGCATACAGAAGAGGAATACAGTAGGCCATTATCTGATATTTGGTATTTCCCCATTTCCAGCCCAATGACGATATCGGGATTTTCCTGATCCTACAAGTGAGAAGAGCTGCTATTGCCGGACACCACATTACGATGGTTGCATAAGAGATTATTCCGCCACCCAGTTTTCCGGTGCGGATGCACATATAGTAGACAGGAAGACAAAAAAACAAAGTAAGTATCAGATAAGTGGCTATATTCTTGCGGATTTCCGTGGTAGAAGCTGGTGTTTCCATAGGTTGATCGGGTTTAATTGATAGTTGTTGTTGGGTTGATGAATTTACGTTTATATTAGATAATAACAACATTTAAAGCCTTGATATTACATGGGTTGTGTTAAAAAAAAACTTTTAAAGAAGAATAAAAGCTTTTTTTATTAAGTTTGTGAAAAGCTCTACCGGTTCCGGAAGATCACATTGATTGCTGCTGACAAGCGATGCCATCCAATGATAGGATACGTAAGCTTGAATAATTAAAAATAGAAAGTTATGTGGCAATATTATCTCATGTCCGGAGCTGGATTAGGATTGTTGATCCTCGCTGTGTTTAGTCTCAAAAATACCCTTTCATTTTTGAAAAAAGCAGAAAGAACAACCGGAACGGTAACTTCATTACGTATGATTGAATCAGATGGAGAAGTATATTTACCGGTTTTTACGTTTCAAACCAGAGATCATATTGAATATACCTATGGTCTGTCTGAAGGAAGTAATCCTCCTGCCTGGACGATAGGCGATACGGAAACAATTATATATGATCCTGAAGATCCTTCCCATGCAGGTTTATACACCTATTTCAGAATTTTTGCATGGCCTCTTATATGGATTTCTATAGCTTTGCCGCTATTGGTGATCGGAGGCGGATATTTTGTTGCAGAACAGTATTTAAAATAGAAGCCAATATCGGTAAAATGCAGATAAAGGCTATAAATTGATAAAAAAAGAGTGCAATTTTCTGCACTCATTTTTTTACTTTACCTTTTCTAAAAGATATAACTTAGCTCCGGAAAATGCCAGTTTAGGCATTAAATTACCTTCCAGAACCATCGTTTTATTATTTACGTCAATTACAGAAATATAATTGTTGGAATTGTATTCAATATAGTTCTCTTTTTCTTTGGTGGCCGGATTTTTTCCAAATTCCATCGAATATTTTACCCAGTCTTCTTTTTCAGAGCTGCAATGTACAGGCTGGAATTTTGATTTTTTAGCTTTAAAAATAATCTGGTCATAGCTATCTGTACACTCTGAAGTAAAAGTGCTTTCAGGATTCTGATCTTTAGAGAAATCTTCAAAAGAACCACGATATACGCCTACTACTTTCCAGGTTCCGTCTAGACGGTCTTCATCTATTTTTCCTTTTGCTTTGCTTACTGCCCAGCTGATACCGTTCACCGTTCCTTTTACTGCTTTATAGCTTACATTTACGGCTCCTTTTACCACTTTTGCAGCGGTAGATACAACGCAAGAGTTTAATACAAGTACGGCCGAAGCCAGAAATAACATTTTTTTCATATCATCAAGTTTTACTAATACGCTGCGAAGATAATATTTTAATAATTAGAAAAAGCAAGATTAAAATATGCTCAGATTATATTGCTTTACCAGATCTAAAATCATATGATATCCCGCAGATGAATTGCCGTGTTTATCCAAAGAAGGGCTGAAGACACCGATTCCCATTTTTCCGGGAACACTTACTGTGATTCCTCCACCGACACCTGATTTGCTCGGTAAACCTACCGTTCTGGAATATTCTCCACTGAACTCATACATTCCGGCAGTGAGCATTTGGGGTTCTATTAATTGGGCAATTTCAGCATTTTTATAGGTAGTATCTCCGTCAAAACGTACACATTGATTGGCAAAGAAATAACCGATTTTAGCCAGATCTTCAGCAGTGACCTCAATGGAACATTGTCTGAAATAATTGTCAAGCTGATCCTCATTTCCTGAGATCAGGCCACTGTTTTTCATAATGTAGAACATTCCACGGTTTCGATGACCGGTGGTTTTTTCAGATTCGTACACAGATTTACTGTAGTCTATTGTTGGGTTTTTGGTAATATACCTCACCATATCCAACACTTTTGTAAACGGCTTTTCGCCGTCTCCGGAAATTAAAGAAGTGGTAAGAATAGCCCCGGCATTCATCATCGGGTTAAGTGGTTTGCCCATGGTTTCAAGATTGGCAAAATGATTAAAAGGCTTGTCGGTTCCGTAATAGCCCATTTTATCAAAAATATGGGCTTCACCTTTTTCATTCACAGCAATCATCAATGCAATAATTTTTGAAATACTCTGCATGGTAAATTTCTTACTTACATCACCGGTATTATAGACTTTTCCGCTTTTATCCACTACTGAAAAGGCAATAGCTTTAGCATCCATTTTCCCTAATTCAGGAATATAATCGGCCACTTTACCTTCGGTATAATAAGCTCTGTTTTTTTCCAGAATGCTGCTCAGGGTCTTTTCAGAAATTGCAGGAACCTCTGCCGTTTTCTGAGCATACGTCATTGTATTGAAGGAAAGAAAGGTTGCGAAGACAATTCCCTTTGTGGAAAGTAAAAAGCTATTTCTTATCATAAAAATCTGTTTCAAATAAAATATTAATGTATACCTCAAGAAAACAAAGATAAAATATTTCATCTTCTGAGAGCTATTCTTCTTTGCAATATCCGTTCCATCCCGGGCCAATTGATAAAAATACCAAGATACCTCTTTGGGAAGATGCTTATTTGGAAAGCAATATTCAATCTATTTTGCTATTTGTTTTATAAGATCTTCAATGTTCAATGCTGGGTTTATAGCTAATAAAAATAATATTCCCTCATATTTTGTAATAATTTCAAGAGCTGTTTTTTTTGATTGGCTGTCATTATCTTTGGCATCTATCAGTAAGCTTTCCATATTGCTGTAAAATTGGGAAACTTGCTCTTTAAAATGAGGGAGAATACTAAAGGCCTCAAAATACATAATATAATAGGAAGACATTCCATTTTCAGTAATCGCTAAAATTTGCGGAATAAAATTCAGGTAGAATTCCTGGATTTTAGTTTCAATCTCTTTGATGGTCAATTCAGACTGCCTGTAAGCGTTCCAGTCTACAGCAGTGTAAAATTGTAAGAAATACTGATTGATAACCTCTTTATACAGGTCATTTTTATTTTTAAAGTGATGATAAAATGCTCCTTTGGAAAATCCTGATGCCTCTACCAGTTGTTGCATAGAAGTATTATGAAATCCTTTATTGATAAATGTCTGGTACGAGACCAGAAGTATTTTTTCTTTTGTTTCCATTATTTAGCTGTCATTGCTGCAGTGGTTGCAAATATAATAATACCCAGCCCTACGACAATAGCAACACCAATAAACCCATACATGGATTTCGAAAATTGCTGTTGGTTGGGTGTATTTTGAAGTCTTCTGGCTTTCCGTACAGCGTACAGAAATAGAGGAATAGACAGCACTGTTCCCAAAAATTCTAAATTAAAAAGTAGAGTAGGCATTGCTGTAGGAGACTGTGGAAAGATCGCAAGCAAATCGATTGTGTAAACGATAAAGTAACTGATTCCACATATATATGCTCCTTTATAAGCCCACTTCCATTGCTTACCTATACAATAAATTAAAAATAAACTTACTATTCCCAACAGGGTCAGGAAAGAGTTGAAAATCCCTAAAGTGGCTGCTGAAATGTGAGAAAAATCCCTTGATTCAATAAACCCGCCGGGAATCATAAGGGTTAAGTTCACTGCTGATAAAAAAAGAAGCAGCTGGATGCGTTTTGTTGTATTCATTGTTTTTTATTTAGTACCGACCGTTCGGTATGTAAAAGTAAAATTAATATTTTATCCTGCAAAATGTTTTTGACTAAAAATTTTCTGATATTTTTTGTACTGACAAACGGTTGTCACCAATCATTATTAAATTTACGAAACAATACATTTTAAAATACTGTTTCGATGAAAACAACAGAAAGACAAAAAATATATATCATTGCCTGCAATGAATGGAGACAATGGCTGGAGGAGAATCATCAGACCGAAGAATCTGTCTGGGTGATCTGTAATACCAAAAAATCAAATCTGCCTGTGGTCCGCTGGAGTGATCTGGTTGATCAAGCACTGTGTTTTGGCTGGATAGACAGTACAAGAAAATCTGTTGATGGAGGCTCGTTTATGCAGCTGTTTACCAAACGTAAACCGAACAGTACCTGGTCTAAAATCAATAAAGAAAAAGTTCGGAAAGTCATCGATGATCAACTCATGATGCCTGCAGGCTACCAAAGCATCAAAACCGCAAAGGAAAATGGTTCCTGGGAAATATTGGATAGTGTTGAAGACCTTATAATTCCTCAGGATCTGGAAGATGCATTTGAAAAATATATTGATTCAAAGGAATATTTTCTGAGTCTCAGTAAATCGGTAAAAAAATGCTCCTTCAATGGGTTGTTCTTGCTAAGCGACCTGAAACCCGCAAGAAACGTCTTGATGAAATAGCAAAACAGGCCTCTCAAAAAAACAGACCACAACAATTCCGATAATGTAAAGGGTATGCAGGTGTAAAAGTAGAAGGGTTTTTTTGTAATGTCTTAATTAATAGTTGTTTGTATTCTTTTTTAATAAGGAATTTGTACATTTACTTACCTTAACCATGATGCTAAAAGACATGAGTACAACATTATATTCACGATATCTTCAGACCAGGATTTTTTTTATAACCGCACTCTTGGGAATAGCTTCTTTTTCAGTTCTGAAATCACAAAATACAGCAGAAAAACTTGATACTTATTTTTCTGCAAAAGCCAGACATGGTGATTTTAATGGAGTTATTCTCGTGGCTGAAAAAAATAATATACTTTACCATAAAGCTTTCGGATTTGCTGATTTTGAACATAAGAGATTGAACACTTTACACTCACGTTTTCCTATCGGTTCCATCACTAAATTACTGACCGCTACAGCAGCTCTTCAATTGGTGGATCAGGGGCTTCTGAATCTGGAGGCACCCATCAGAAATTATCTTTCTCAATTTCCTTATCCGGACATCACTCTCAGCCATCTTCTTTCGCATACTTCAGGTTTGCCGGGTTGGGATGCCGTTTTTAAAAATACAATCCAGAAGCATCCGGATGCAGTATTCACACTTGATGATATCCTGCCGGAATATACAGATCAAAATATTCCTTTGTCTTTCAAACCCGGCTCTGCACATGAATATAATAATGTTAATTCCGTATTTGTTGCTTTACTCATTGAAAAGGCTTCCGGTGAACCTTACGACATTTATATGAAACAGCATATTTTTGCTCCGGCAGGGATGAATGATACTTTTATTCCGGAAATTCCTTTTTTCAACTACACCGGCTCGGAAAAAAGAATGTATCGAATCTGTATATCGATCATATGTTTAGTTCAATAAAAGAAAATGCCGAAACAATATCAGCGAATAAGACATACTGGAAAAGATTCAACTTTAAAGGTTTTGGTGAGATTGTTCTTACTGCGGAGGATCTTTTTAAGTTTAAAAAGGCATTGACAGAAGGAAAACTGCTGTCTTTATCAACTTTAAAAAAAGCACAAACGGAAGTAAGGCTCAGTGATGGCAGTCCTTCAGGGATTGGATTAGGCTGGCAGATAGAAGAGCATAACATCTTAGGTAAACTGATAGGGCATGGAGGCGGACTTCCGGGGTTGTCAACAGGTTTTATTGACCAACCTGATACCCAGCGTGTAGTCATTGTTTTTGATAATACGCAACAAAACGCAGAAGATCTTGAAATGGAAGCATTGATGATTCTTTTTGGCAGGAAACTACCAACTCCTACAAAAAATATAGCCCGAATTTATGGAAAGAGCTTACTGAAAAGCGGATCTGCAATCGCTACACATGAACTTCTCAGCTTACAAAAAGATACAACGAAGTATTACCTTTCTGAACAGCAGATGAACAGACTGGGTTATGATTTTTTGCGTTCAGGAAAAATTCCACAGGCAGTTGAAACATTCCGAATGAATACAGAGCTCTTTCCACAAAGTTCCAATACTTACGACAGCTATGGCGAATCACTTCTCAAAGACAGCCAGAAAGAAAAAGCTTTAATAATGTACAGAAAATCAGTTGAACTCAATCCTGCTAATGAAAATGCGAAAAAAATTATCGTTGAGTTAAGTCGATAATGTCGCACTTCATATCACTTTCCTATATTTTTTGACAGGATTACTTAGCAGATTTGGCGCTAAAGTATTCTGAATATGTTATTTATTAGTAAAACTGTATTTCGAATATCGGCTTTTGGATGAGATTGAGGCTAAAAAAAATGAAAAGCCAGAATCGGTAAAAACAGATGGTCTTATGATATTATTTTTCTCCTCATTTCTTATTTTTGCAAAGAAGAAAAACACCCAACAGGTCTATTTTAAATATGAGCAATATATTTTCTGACAATCATCAAATAAGGAAAGTTTCAACTTTTTCAGAACTTGTCAATACTCATTTTCAAGGAAACATGAATGCTGTGTGCTGGTATAGGGATTTGGTGGGTGACTTTAATGAAATTGTATCTAAACTTCAGTTGGAAGAAAATATCACGGAAGTTTCTGCAGAAGATCTTTCAGCTCTGGATCTTTCAGAAAAGGGAAGTGCTGCAAGAGACATTATTCTGAATGATTTAAAATTGCTATCAGATTTCGGAGCGTTACCGTCTCTTAATTTGCTCAAAAATTACGAAAGAGATAAGGAGTTTGATTTTATTTCCACAGATGTCTATTCATATCATGTCGACCGTTCACCCATTGGTACAGATACTTTTTTATGCACATATCATGGTGCAGCAAGTGATATTCTCCCTAATGCCCAGGCCGAACAAAAAATCCAGATTCCGGAAGTTAGGGAAAGGCTTAAAGAATTACACAATGGTCCGGATGATGAGTTTGAGGATTTTTTAAAAGAATATTTTTTCGATCTCCATTATCAGCCCAAACCTGATGCCCGGCCTGTCAATCTGGGAGTAGGGCATCTCTGGCGACTGGCAGTGGATCATCCTGCACAACAAGTATTACCGTGTATTCATAGGGCTCCTGTTGAAAATGACGGAGAGTTACGTCTTCTTTTGATCTGCTAAAGTATCCATAAAACGAATATAAGTCCCTATACATAGAGACTTATATGATTTCTGATACGAAAAATAAATGATGGAATGAGTAATATACTTATATACAAACTCTTTTCATACCTTATCTTTTTACTGCCCAGACCGCAGCGTTTGAAGTATTGTAAATTACAAGATTACCGTCATTCTGTATTACGAGTCTGTCAGAATTTTTATTATACGTGTCGGCACTGAAAACAGGTCTGTTTGATCTGTCGTAAACCACCAAATTTCCATCTGCCTGAAATAGAGCTCTTACTCCTCTTCCTTCTGTGTTGGTGGCCCATACCGGAGAATTTCTGTCATTATACAATACCAGATTTCCATCATTTTGAAAAACAAGGTAATGTTGTCCATTTTCAGAATAAAACTTTTGTTCTTTGCTGAAGCTTTTGTCTCTATAGATTGTTCCTGTGTAATGAGTTCCGGATTTACTTCCTTCACTGCTCTTTGATGCCCAGACTGCATAATTTGAATTTCCGTAAATCACCAAGTTTCCGTCATTTTGCACTACCAGCCTGTCTACACCTTTATTATAAGTATCCGCACTAAACACAGGTCTGTTTGCTCTATCATAAACAACTAAATTTCCATCAGGCTGAAACAGAGCTCTGCTTCCCCGTCCATCTGTATTAGAAGCCCAGATCGGAGAGTTTCTGTAATTATAAAGCACTAAATTTCCGTCATTTTGAAAAACCAGATAATACTGTCCGTTTTCAGAATACATCTTTTTTTCTTTACCAAAACTTTTATCTTTATAAATAATTCCGGTATTATTATTAATAGATTGACTTCCGGCACTGCTTTTTGATGCCCAAAGTGCATTATTTCTATTGTTGTAAATTACAAGATTTCCATCATCCTGGACAACAAGTTTTTCTGCACTTTTATCATAAGTATCCGCGCTGAAAACAGGTTTGTTGGCTCTGTCATAAACGACAAGGTTTCCGTCGGGTTGAAAAATTGCTTTATTTCCTCTTCCTTCAGTATTAGAAGCCCAAAGTGGAGCTTTTCTTTCGTTATACAAGACTAAATTTCCATCATTTTGAAAAATGAGGTAATAATCTCCGTTCTCAGAATAATAACGCTTTTCAAAAGACAGGGTCTGCCCTTTATTTATTTTTTGAGCAAAAAGGGAACTCACCATAATTGTACTCAATACAATAACTAAAAGTTTTTTCATTTGTAATTTTTATTTTTTAACTGTTTATTTATATCTTTTACTTCCCGATACAGAACTTGGAAAGTCCTAGTTTTCAATGGTCTGTCACCATTGAGGGACATATAAGGGATAAATTCGCACAAACCAATAATAACTCTTACAAATTTACGGATTTTATAAAAATGAACAAAATATAATAGAAACAACTTTCATTATTTCCCACTGTAATTCAAGAAATTATTGTCAATTTTTTAGGAAGCATAATGATCAAAAAATGAGTTATATTTTGACGATTTGATAATAGTAAAAATTGCTCATTTCTGACAGATTTTTAAGTTCATACTTGTGTTTAAACTTTATAATTTTAAAAATGAGGGACAAAATGCCCAGTTTATAAGTAAGTTTTTTTTGCGTATATAACTGTTATTCAGTTAGTTATTGATATTATCTTATTTTTCTCAACGCATTGATAATCAGCTTAATAAAGTATTTAATAGTTTTTATTTATCCAAAAATAACTTTAGATCGGTGGTGAAATCACTGGTGAATTCACCATCGTTTTTGTGAATTAAAAAGACGTTTTGTATCACAAGATGAAATATTTGTGAAGAAGTAAATGATTTATTTGCTGATGTTTTATTTATTTTCTGATTAACACCATTCTTTTTTTACTCGTAAGTTTACAGCTGATTCCTCTGTTAAAAATTTAGTTGAACACACTAACGATTTGATACGCATTATCATTCTTCTAATTTTACTATTTTTTTATATCTTAGTTATCTATAAAAGCGACCAATAATGAAAAGTATTTCTCAACTTATTTATCGATACCTAGAATCAATTCTGAACATCGGGTCTATTTTCAGATTTATAATCATATTGGTTGCCATATGCATGTTTGTATTATCATTTATTGCATTTATTTCAACTCAAAGGTTACTGTTCGAAAATCATTTCGACTTTTCACCTGATGGTATGAGTTTTTACATTAATCAATTCAGCAAATTTAATGGATTGTTTGCCGCAACAATCACAATCATACTCGCTTATTACGGTATTGAAAGGCTTAAAGCAGCAGAAAGAGCAAATATTGACAAGGTTAGACTTGACCGATATTCTGATTGGAAAACCATCACTGATGCTAGAATTGATGTCGTTAAAGACGAAAATCCATTATTCAGGAGAGAGTTTATCAACATTAGGTATCAGCTTTTTGAAGATTTATATCCCGCTTTTGCGATTGAAAATAAAAAGCAATTACGAGCTCTTTTTAACAAATATTTTGCGAATTTAATCCCAGCATTTGAATCAAATAATAAAAAACAACAAGGTTGTGGAGGAATATACCAATCTGCAGCATATACTTATTTTGGTCAAAATTTTCTTTTTGTTTTCCTTGGAAGTGTAATTGGAGTGAAGTATGATAATGCGACGGAAGATCTTTTGGAAATGTATCTTGCAAGTCTTCCGAGCGACAGAATTATAGATTCTCTCGCATATCAAAGCGCTTTAGAGCGCTACATTAAATACAATAATTAATTTACCCTTTTCTCCCAAAAAAATAAAGCAATCATGAAGGATTATTATCGCCTAACAACTTCCAAAAAGCAAGAAATAGCTCAAAACCTAATTGATATTTTTGAGAAAGATATCATACCTTCAGCCGATACAATAACCTTTATCTGTAACTGGGTCTATACGGACCGAAGTGAAAAATTTAAGGCTTATTATGACGTATGGGAAATTGTATTAAGAAATTTCATCCCAAAGACGAAACCTATACTGATCAGAAGCATTCCCCGTAGATCTAAAGCAGAATACATTGCGAGCTTTACAAATACGGCATATTCGGCTGTAAGATTCGGTGAGCGAAAAGGCTATTGGATTATATGCGATACAAAAGATTGTCTGCCATCATTGGAAATCAATAAAGGGAAATACAGAAATACCTTTTACCCCCTTAGCGATGTATTAAAAAAAGCAAAAGCTAATGGCGGATACGGTTTTTCTGACCGATTTCTACGAGACTACGGCGGCGAAGACGAATACATTATGAAAATAGACTATTCAGTGATGCAATTATTAAAATACATAGATTATAAGTACTAAACTATGTTTTCTTCCAGGAATTCCCTGCCGTTTTGGAAAAAACGAATATCGTATTTGCCCGTATTCTTTTTAGTTCCAAAAATTATTGCTATACCTAATTTGTAATTGTAATGATTACCAAGAAAATCAATGGTTAGGTGTTCAAGTTTAATCAGGTCAAATTCTTTATGTTTTCTTGTATGGCTGTCCTTTTTTACTTCGATTACAACTAAGTTATGGTCGTTTGTCTGCCTTCGATGAATAATGATGTCAGGACTTATTTTGTAATTATCATTTTCATTTGGTTTAAAACCTATTTCCATCATGCGATTTTCTGCTATATCCAGCGCCTTCCTATCATTTGGCTTATCTATGTCACCATTATATTCGGGATCAACGTCGAACTGGGGGAAAAAAGGCTTTAAATAAAAGGCCAGATGAGTAGAAATATTAAGTTCATTAAGACCTCTTGCTAGATTACCAGTTTCTTTTTCAAGTAGAACATTTATGGCGTCTTTGATATTTTTTACAATGATTTCTATTTTCATATTTTTATTTGTACTGTATTAATTCATCTTTCAACATGTATGCTTTTGGGGAAATGATAGTTATTAGAAAATCCAAGATAAAGAGATAATCAGCCAGCAATTCTTTGTTAGTTTTTATGTCGTTTCCATATTTGTAAAAAGCTTTCTCAGCGAAGTTTTCCAATAGCTTCCTATTCACTTCGTAAGCATTTTGGCTTTTAAGCATCAAGGCCACCCAACTTAAAGATTCCGGCATAAACTGCTGAAAAGCCACACCACTCAAAAATTTGATGCACTCGTTTATTTTGTTAAATCCATATTTGGTAATAAACTCTTTATAATAAAGGCTTTTTCCTTCAAGCACATGCCAATTTTCCGATTCCGCAGTCCAATCAAGATCCATAAAAAAGAGCGGTATGTAAACCGTTGTTTCATTCTCAAGTGTCCACTCTCGTAAAACATCCCAGAGTGCCCAAAAATTATCTTTAGGTGAGCCATTTGCAACAGACCGGATAAATTCTTTGAGGAGCCGATACAAATAATTTGTTACATCAGTGGTATTTAGCTTTTTGTCTTCAGTTATGGTAAGATTCAATAATTCCTTAAAAAGAGGCTTTGAAATTTCAACGGATTGTGAAAGTAAAAATCTTGGATAGAAGAACGTGAATGCATGTCTACTTTCAAAAAAATCAGACTTGCTCCAAGATTTTTTGTCTCCTAAAAATTCCAGGTGAAGTTTAAGAACTTCTTGTACCATGTTATGTTGTTCCGCAACTGTCGTTGTCCAAGGTATAATGCGCAGAGCATCATCAAGAAGCCAGTGAGTGGGCATATCAAGAGTGAATGATAGTTTTGCAGGTTTTTCAATACTGCCATTAAGAACCACTGTTGTTAAATGATCCACAAATTCTTCCTCCTTTACAACATCTGTATTCTCATTTTCCGTTTCCTCCCCCGTACATCCACATAGCATCCCTGCGGCGTTGTTCAATAGAATTCATTTCTTTTTTGTATTCTATGAAGGATAACAGGCCATACCAGCAATTTAATACAAAATCAGGATCATCTTTTACGAGTTGATGTGCTATCCCAGCTTGAAGCGCAATTCGTTCCTGTTCGTCCAATCCACTTATAAGCAATCGAAAAATTAATTCCTTTATTTTCAGTATAGTTTTTTCGTCTGTTCCGTAATTAATATTATATGAAAGACCAGTAAGAGCCGCCTGCTTACCAAAAACGTCAAGATACATATCCATAGATTCTTGGCCCATCAGATTTTTTTCTGCAAAGTCCATGATTATTTTCCGGCACCATACTAATTGCTCCTCGTCCATTTCTGTAAAAAAATCGCGTAAACCTAATGATGCCATCAGAGTTTTCGAAGTCATAAAATCAAAGTGACCCTTTGATTGTTGAATATAATCATATCCTTCTCGCCACTTTTCGTAATGGTGATCATCAATAGGTTTATTGTCATACGCATCTTTTGCCCAGATAACATTAACAGCTGGTATTGTGTCAAGATCATTAGTTTCTGTCACATTTTTTCGAACTTCCTCATCATAGGCTGGTTGAATCTGGAGCATTTTTTTACCGTTATATTCAACTGGTATAAATTGGTATTTACGGGCATCCATATCAAATAGAAACTTTCTCCATTGAAATTCCTCAGCTGGAGCCTGTTCCCACATTTTATCAATTTCCTTATATAATAGATCATTATGGGTCCGATAGATAAACATATAATCAAAAACAAAACCTACGAGGCCCTGATAGTATTTTCGCCGGTGAACTTTTGAATTGGACTTGGTTCTTTCATTTTTCTCGTATTCATCATCATTGAATACTTCATTAGTATATAATTCTGACATCCATCGGCTTGATTCCCACCAGAAAAAAATTGGTATACCTAATAAACAAACCGAATTTTCATCTAAAAGTTCAGGATGTGCTTGTATTACACTTATCGTAATTCCCAGAAATGCAACATTGTTAGATTCTTTGATAATTTTTTGAAGGTACCCTTTTAATTGTTGATCTGTTGTTTCCCCAATTAAGTCTAAAAGTCCAGCTTCAAGAGCCATTAATAAGGAGGCGATATGCCGGTTTTCAGATCTTTTACTTCGATACATAGACCAATAGTCATAGGTCCCATAATAAGACTTCGAAGTGCCATCGTGGAAGCTTACGGTAATATCTTCAATATCCTCACCTTGCGATTTTAAAACGCTTTGGTTTTTTTCAAACGCAGCATTTAAAAAAATGATAATGAAATCTAATGCTTTATCTGGATGATAGAGAAACATCCAATAAAAAAATGTGTGATAGGCACTTGGAAAACCATGTTCGGTATTAAATCGTCGGCTCAAACCGAAATCCCTTGCATCGGACCTACGAAAATGGATAGGAGTATAAGGTGGTCTTCTATCTTCTTCTTTATTTAACCAATCTTCCCTCGCAATCTCCAATACATCATGTGGGAAAAAACGGCATATTTGGTCAGCCATGACGCCTTCAGTAATACATTTTCGAATTTGATTTAAAAATTGGATATTATTCCATCGCTCATTTCCAACATGTGGGTTTTTAGCAGCCTGTATTAAGTTTTCAACTAACGAAGGGTCCGAAGCGGTCAGTTGAAAGATTATTTTTACATAGGGCTCTAATACCGAGCTCACTGAATCATATTTTACCGCTCCAATAAATGCTTTCTGAACTCGATGAACGAAGTCTTCCAAAAAGTTGGCAACACTTTTGGCACATGATGGGATTATTTGAGGATTGAAGTCAGGTAGTTGTTTCGACCACGCCTCAATAAGTGCTATGTATTCGGTATCGATTTTGAACGATGAAATTGTAGCATAATTATCCCAAATAAAGTCAATAATATAGTCCCATCCGGAACCTGTTGGCAATAACTGATCTAAACTTTGTTTGGCCGGGTCGATACGTTTACATCCGATCTGGAGTAAAAACATTATCTGTTTCAGGAATCGCCCTTCGTTGTTAAGAAGATTATCTTTTAGTGCATCTAAAAGTATTGCAGCATTCCTGGAACGGAGTGATACAACTAAAAGTTCGTCTTTCCATGATTGCGACAATAAGCTATCTTGCAAAAGTTCATGAACGAAACTTACCGATTTGACCGGCTCAGTAAGGTAGAACTCTTCCATCCACAACCGAAATGCTCTTTTTATTGCAGGGTTATTTTCCATGGATTCTAAGAAAGTTCTACTGTCTGGCATCAGCTTTTTTTGCTCTGAAATAAATCTTATCAGCGCCCAATCCTCTAAAATATCGTGTGAGGGACTATATTCAGGATTTATTCCGATATCGTTCTGTTGTATAATATTGTCCCTCAAAAGTTGAGAAATCGTGTCTTCGCTTCCTGGAAAGTCGGTGAAGAGGCACATTTCTCGTGATCTTTTTACACAAATTTCGTAAAAAACAGCTCCTCTGGCGGTATTTCCATTCTCTACTATGTGCTGCCACATCAACTTCTTAAATTTTATTTCATCTAATTGTTGCTCACTTTCCAGGAAAGGAATAATACGAACTGCCTTGTCAAGATAATAGGGGTTATGAAGTAAATGTTTGATTTTTGGGTTTTCAAGTAATGTTTTAAGTTGGGGGATGGCATCCTGAACTAGTTGTATCTCTCCATCATTAAAATCATTGACTTCTAAATATGTATTATTTTTTGGAAGCTCAAAATAAAAATGAATGCGAAACCTCTGTAATAAATATTCCCTAACTGTTATTAAAAGAATTATGCGCGAATTTGATTTCATAATTTGGAGCAATTCATTAAATGCCCCCGAAAATTCGGATTCTATTAATTTTTCAAAACTTTCAATCCAAATCAAAACATTTCGTGCGGATAAAGGACTACCGACAATTTGTTGGATTGTCGCATTATATCCGGCACTCTTCATCGCTTCATCTAAGGTATTACAGTAGAGATTTTCTGGAGTAAGCGTAATGACAGTGTAATCACCTTCGGATTTTAATTCTTTCACGACGGCTTTCGCCAGAGCTGATTTTCCTACACCGGGCTTTCCATGGATAACGACAAGATTATTTTCTTTAATAGCACGAATCAAAAGGGATGTGTCACGATGAACAGTGAATGAACCAACTGTCTCCCTAGTTCTCAAATTAATTATTTCTCTATTTTTATCCATTTTCCCATAACTATCCAATATTTCAGGATTAGTTTCGGGTTTCAATTCTTCGATGAGTTTGAATTTGTTAGGATCAATGAGGTTATTATAAGCTAAAACCTTCGTTGCTATAAATGTATTTCCATCTACGTAAGTATGAATTATTCCTACAAAATAGAGATTTCCGAACAGATCGGCATATGCTCCTGATCCTGAAAGACCAGCTACATTTGACATGGCCTGTTGATAAAAAGTATCTAGTGATCCTTCATGATGCAATGTAAAAATATTCGGATTATGCTTTTTATTTTCAAGAAATTTAAGCGAAAAAGGCTGGTCGTCTTTTTGATCATTAAAATTTGCGAATCCCCTAACTGTATATTCTTGGATAGTATCATCCGCATCAATAACCTGACTGAAAAACCTTTTTCCGGTTAGCGCTACTATATCATTCGCAGGTACAATAATTAAGGCCAGATCTTCTTCATTATTTACAGAGGTTATCACGACTGCAGTATCTGAAAGAACATATGAATGATAGGTCAAAGACTCATCATTAAAAATTTGATCCAGTAGTATTCCTTCTTTAGAATATGTTTTGTTAAACTTTTCTCCAACTAAGCAATGTTTAGCGGTTAAAATATATACATAATCAGTATCAGCATCTGGAAAGTATATAACTGCGGTCCCAATGTCTTCATTGCATTGAATTCTGATGGTAGAAAGCTGGGGTAACTTTAGATTCATATATTGTCAGTGATTTCTTCAAATAAAAATAGTTCGTTTTCGGGACCAATCTCTTTATAGGTAGTTTCAAATTCGTAACACGTTTCTATCTTTGCATCAATTTTAAATAGATCTCTCAATTCCTTTGTGTCACAGGAATAATGAATTTTAATTTTTATTTCGTTTTTCTTTCCATATTCTAATAGCCTTACCAATGCTTCTTTGTCTGGATGTTGATTATGGATTCCGTTACCGGTTACAACAAAATTTTCTGTCTTGACCATTTCTAATAACTCAATACTAGTGTTTGCTTTGCTTCCATGATGAGATAATTGCATAAAGGAGAGCGGAATGGGATTTGTTGAACTGTACCGCAAGGCAGAAAGACTATCTTCAATATCTGAGGGATGGCTATCTGCTAAAAGTAAAGCCGTAATGTCGCCAAATTCAACAAGGGTAGCGATAGAACTGCCATTTACCTCATCCTTATCTTGATGAAACGGAAGGTCTTTAAGTTCAGCTATAGTTTTCGCATGGTCTGACTGTGAAGCTTTTCTTCCAATTTTCATTGTCCGCTCTTCCTCGGTCCATAAATCTTCCGCTTTTTTTTGCTTTTCAGGCGTAGGCGAAAGTATCGTCATTTTCAGGCCAAAAACTTCAATTGGATTTGTTTCCGTATTAATAGACGTTTCAGTTTGAAAATAACTCTTTTTGATATATTCTCTCAATGTTATGCCATCACGGACTGAAATTTTCTCACGGGGTATTTGGATAGGTTCGGAGGTACTGTTAAATATAAATCCCTTAACAGCCTTGGACTTATCTTTTATGGTTTTATCCTGCAGGAAACCTAAAACTGAACCGATATGATCTCTGTCAATATGACTGATTATCCAATAATCAACGATTTCATCAGCAGCTAAAATTTCTTTAATAAGTTGAGCAAAAGCATTTTTATATTCACGAGCGTAACCTCCATCAATTAGTATATTGTGCCAGTTCGAATCTTCTCCTAAAAATCTAATGTGGATTGCATCACCACCTCCCGTGTCGTAATAATGGAAACTAATCTTGTGCGTTTTTTGAAGCATGATTAATATATTTTTTATTGGTTATTTACGTAAACATCAATTAACTTTTTACGTGTTTTAAGGTGCTTTAACAAGTAGGCATCCAAGATATAAAGCTTGACATCTTCATCAATCCTCTTCTTGTCATAATAATTTGCGTCCATAGCTTTTACATAATTTAGAAATCCTTTCAATGGCATCTTTTTTAAGGTCGTATATCTTTTCAATATATAATGTGCATATCTTTTTTTTACGGAGACATACTCGCCAGCAAATTCGATGATAAAAAAATCGTAATGGAGATCAGAATGATAATCAAGTGATAGAAATCCTAATTCCTGCAGAGCAGGAATAGTTCTTTGAAAACGCATCTCGTGAGCGAAATGGACTCGGTCAAAAACATATTTTATTACGTCTACCTCAATTTCGGGAACTTCTAAAAATTTTGCAAGGCATAATCGATGTTGTCCGCCTATTGTAAAGTAATGGTTGCCGTACTGAACGACAGTTTTCGCTTCTTTTGCATTATGAATATGTTCAATCACCGTTTCTTTGGTTGGAAAATTGTCAATAACACGATCCAACCTGCGCAAATCAGTAAAAAACTGTAGCCAATAATATCGCCAGTCTTTTGGTTTATACATTACACAATTGTAGCCATAGGAGTAATCAATCCCACAAATTTTACTGGGATCTATTTTTTCCCTAAACGTTCCGGCAGATATAAAAAAATCAAAGTTTTTGATATGGCTGAAATGGACTACGACGTCATCGTGCCAATTTTGATCATCAAATTTTGGATTTAGGCTTCTTAACCATTCTATTCGCTGTTCATCTGAATATTTATAAGGCATTAATAAAGGCTTTTTAATATCAGGAATATACTAAAATTTCTATTTGAAATTAGAAAAAAATAGTACGATAAATTGGATTTTTAACTTTCATTTTTTTAATTTCAAGTTTCATAACTATGGAAGATACAATTAATTCAAAATTTGACGCTAATTCAGGACAGATTTTTAGGATCACCTATAAGAATAGAGATTTTCAGATTCGACTTTTAAAACGAGGAATTACTAAGGATATCATTGAAGTAGACCTTCTACTGGATGGAGTGATTCAAAAACTTCTTAAGAGAGACAAAACTTGGTATTTTGAAAACTCAGATGCGGATCAGGAACTTGCAAAAGATATATGGAGGGCAATTTCATTACGCTATCGGCTATAAAATCGATAATTCCTTACGGAAACACGTAAAAGTAAGACCTGTATAGATGTTGAAAATTTACTATGTTGGACGCTCATTCTTTTTTAAGCATCAACTCCCTAAATCATAAGCTTTTTTAATACATTTCATTCCTATTAAAATTTAAAAGTCTATATCTCAACTTGATACCGTGAAAACACCCATTAAAAATATGGGGTTTTCCCCCATACCGTGTATCGATTTTTTTTATAATATTGCCAGAATACCGCTAAGAAACCAGATGTTGATTATTTCTAAACGTATCTTATAATAATAAGATGCATGGATCTTTATTTTCATAGGTTTCCTGGCACTAACCAAAAAACATTTTATAGCCTATGAAAAGAATTGATTTTTCAAGAGTCATGCTCTGTGCGTTTCTTTTAGGTTCCCAATTAGCATTTTCCCAATTAATTTCCGGGGAAACTCAAATTTGGGAAAAAATAGATCCTCATTCAAGAGACGCTCTCAAATGTAAGGACGAAAATCTTTTGAACTTCCATTGTGGAATAAAAGATAAAGTCGTCAAAAAATTTATCAGGTATAGTAAGAATAAAAGTCACACACTCAGTCTTGTTCATACTGCCAAAGCGAATGAATTGATATGGGATAATCCCGAAAAAAATGTCGCACTTTCAAATAACCGTTACCAGAAAGGGGAAAAGAATGATATAGAATTAAAAAAGCGGCCAAGTATTTTTAGTTATATGAGCAGTCCTGATCGGGCAAAAGGTAAAACTGATAGCCTTAATATTAAATTATCCGACCAGAACCTTCATGAAATGATTTTTTATCCAAGAAGGGCCACACAAAAAGAATTGAATAATATCCACTCTTATCTTTCGATAAAATATGGAATCTCATTAGACAATTCAAAATATTATAATAGTGAAGGAACTGTTATTTGGGACCCCGACAAACACAGAAACTTTAAGACCAGGTTAACTGGAATGGGCAGGGATGATGGAAATGAGCTTTACCAAAAACAGTCAACCAATATTGAAGATCGAATCCTGACCATAGGGTTAAATGAAATCAAACGAACCAATGCGGAAAACTCGTCGCTATTAAACAACAATGAATTTATCCTTTGGTCCGATGACGATAAAGACCTCAACTTATCTCAGGAGGGAAATTTTTCGAAATTGAACCGCAATTGGCAAATAAATCTTTTAGGCTCTAAGGTCCAAAAATCCGGTTATTCCCTAAGAATCGAAAAATCAATCTTAAATCCCAGATCTTTACCCACAATATATTGGCTTTTAATAACCAATACTGCTGGGGACACAAGAAAGATTCAAGGGATAGAAACGGACAATTATATTTTTTTCAACAAAGTGGACTTTATTAAAGATGATGAAACAGGTGATTCCGCACTTTTTACATTTGCTATAAGTCCTACCAAAGATATCAAGGAAAAGGACGAAACAGTTATCAATAAAGCTCTTGATCCTAATAACCTTTCCCTTGATCTTGAAAAAATTGTCCTATACCCGAATCCAGTTAAGAAAGGACAGAATTTTACTTTACGTTTTCCGCCAATGGAAAATTTAACGGTTTCTATATATGACGGCGCAGGTAGATTGGTCGCGTTGGATAAAGTTGACAGGAACTCCAATCATTATGTGAACCAGTTACCAACCCAGAGTTCATACCTGATTAATCTCACGCAGAATGGGAAAATCATTAAAACTTTCAAATTAATCGTAGAATAATAACACCATGAGAATCGATTTACACAAACTTCCTAGTAAGAAGTCGTGTCTCTTTGTGCTTTTCTTTACCTGTATGCTTGTATTCGCAAGTTTTGATAAAGATGATAGGCAAAAGGTACGCATGCTTAAACAGGATTTAATGACTAAATTAAATCTTGGTAACAAACCATCTTCTACGGATGCAAAAGATCCGCCAGAGGAAAAAGCAGAACATTCGCTTTCCCAACCACTAAATCAAAATTGGGAAAAGCCATCAACAGAAATTTTTGAAAGCAATAAAGTAACTGATGAAAACATCGACCGAAATTCAGTTATTGATGCTTTTGATGCTGACGAAAATCAGGGAACTATCGGAACTTTCTCTGAAAAAGAGACAGATAATATTTCTGATAATTTCTTTAACATTCAGATAGAAGGGAAAATTGACAGATCAAAAACTGCATTTTTGGAGTATGATCTTTTTGGCCTTGATGATTATAAATCTGTATCAAGATCTATCAATCATGATATTGCTATAGGCGGAGAAGTTATTCGACCTAATGCGGATTGGAGCCACCAGAAAGAGGAATTCAATATTGATCTTTTAAAAAGTGGCAATAATACTATATTATTTACCCCACCATCCGCTGGCATTAAATATAAGATCAAGAATTTAAGGATAGTGTTTTCTTCTGATCCTGATTTATCTGATGATCTAAAAATCAGCAGCATACTTTCTTCAAATAAACTTTATGTCCGAGGATATTCCAAGAAATCACAAAGTTTAAAAATCAATAATGAGACTGTTGAGAATAACGGAAAGGAATTTGAGAAACTAATTGATCTCTCAGAACAGGACAATCGAAATGGAACATATACCGTTCATCATGGAAATCAAATCAGGACACTTAAAATTCCGGAAGCTGTAAAATCTTTCAAGATAGTCGGCAGGGATAATTACACTCCTAAAACACTGGAAATTTTAAATGGGCAAACTTATGATTTAAGTTATGAGCACTTAAATGTCAATGTTGAGAAAGGAACCTCGGAATCTGCACTGATAAAACTGCAGAAACTACGTGATAAGGATTTTCCTTCAACAACTCAGGGAATTAAAAATGTTACGCCCAATAATTCGGCATATAGAATATCCCTTGAATCTGGAAGCTTAAGTAAAAAGCTTAAAGTTTCAATGCCTTATGATGAAAGGAAATTAGGGCAAACTTCTCCTAAAGATATTCGAATTTTTTACTTTGATTATAGTAATAAACAATGGAAAATTGAACCATCAGCCGTTGTTGACGAAAAGTTAAAACTTGTCGTTTTCAATGCGGGACAGGATAATGATTATATAAATGGTATAATCTCCGTACCCGAATCACCAACAATCAATTCTTTTGCGCCAACTTCTATCAGTGGATTGAAATCTGCTGATCCGACTTCAGGCGTACAGCTGATGGCACCGCCAACAGCAAATCAGAAAGGTGATGCTGCCATTTCCTATCCAATTCAAATTCCGGCAGGAACCAATGGAATGCAGCCGCAATTGAACATTACCTATAACAGTAGCAAAGGAAATGGCTGGATGGGTGAAGGTTGGGATATTACTGGAATTTCAGGTATCACATTGGATACACGTTGGGGTACTCCAACATTTGATCCAAGCTATGAATCTGAGATTTACCTCTTGGATGGTGAAATGTTAATCTATGAAGGCGACTACCTTCCTCACAGGCATCTTAATGCTCAGGGAAGTATGGATATAACAAGACAGCCTAGAAGTTCCGGAAAAAAGAACTTCTATCTGAGAAAAAATAACAACTTCACAAAGATTGAAAGATATGGTTCCTCACCGACAAGTTATACATGGGTAGTAACCACCACTGATGGAACTAAAAAGTATTATGGTGGAACCGAATCTACCGTTGACAATAATGCCGTTGTTCAAAAGGACAATGGATCAATAGTCCAATGGGGAATTGTAAAAGAACTTGACGTTCATAACAATAATATAAAATATTATTATCTCAATAAGCTATTTACACAGGGAATGGTACCGATTTCGGGAGATAATATAAATCTTGAAAAAGGAAGACAGTTCCATATTGATAAAATTGTGTATTCAGGGGTAAATGATAATGATGGACCATATCAGATTCATTTTTCCTGTAAAGAACCCACAAGGCCGGATTATTCCATAAACACAAAAGATGGTGTAAAAAGGGTTGAAATTGAAAGACTGGACAATATATCTGTCACGAATACCGCACAGGCTGTCAGAAATTATAGTTTTACCTATACCACAGGAAAATTCTATAAATCACTTTTAAAATCGATTTCTGGCCCTGGTGTCAATTATCAGCTGGATTATCATGATGACACCGGCAATGCCATATTTGGCCCTGATAAATTTGTAAATGCTCCGGCACCGGATGCATTCTCAGGCGCAGTTAATTCTGCACTGACCCCTTCAAGAATCAGTGCGGATAATAATTTTGAATGGGGATGGGCATTAAGGACAGGAGCAGGGCTAGGACTTTTTATTCCACATAGATCAGGCGATAAAAATTTTATGGTTTCCGGATTTGTTGGTGAATCATATCCCGATATTAAAAGAGGACAGGAATTACTTGATTTTAATGGTGACGGGATTGTAGATATCCTTTATAGGAAGAGAAATGGAGATAATGGGATCAAGCTTATCCCCGGATCGTGGGAAAATGGTAATCTGGTTTTCAACAAACCGGAATTAAACGTACTGAATTTAAATAGCAATTTCACGAAAACCACAGGTAGTACATTTAATGCCGGAGCCACCGTTTTGTTCAATTGGTGGAAAATGGGCTTCGATTTCACGAAGAGCTGGTCTGAAAGCGAGTCTAAAACTCCAGTTTATCTTTTAGATGCTAATTCAGACGGTCTGCCCGATGTGGTTAAAGACGATAAAGTATGGTTCAATAAAATAAACGCCAATGGGCAGCCAGAAATGGTAACAACCAGTGACATGACAGAAAACATGGTCATGAAGGGTAATGTCCCCGTCCCGTACACAGAACCCGAAGATCTTGACGACGACGAAGGTGAAGAGCCTGTTAAAGCAAAAAATGATGTCGTAAAAGTCTGGATCGCTCCAAAAGCTGGCTATGTGACTATTTATGATCATATTTCAATTACTGACATCCAGGAAACCAAAGCACGGGCCGTCTACTCGATTGAAGTTAAGAATCCTAACGATACTTCAAAAAATGGTAGGGTTTATTTGACCACTTTAGCAGGAGGAAACCCAAATATAGACCTCAAAATCACAAAATATGATGAATATCCAGGAACTCCTTTAGGAATCAATAATTCTTCGCGAATTCATGTAGAGTCAGGTGACAAAATCTATTTCCGTCTGCATAAGAAGACCGGTATAAACTATGAAGTAAACACCACACCTTCGGTAGAATTTGTAAACGCTAACGGTTCGCCGATAGTTGATTCTCCTGAAGAAGAAATAGATGACTTCATGCCAAATAATCTAAAATATGAGGAAAACTTTGTTCTTAACAACCTGACAAAGACATTGAAGTACGACTATTTTGGAACCAAGCATCTTACCATTCCAGGGTTTTCAGTACCAAAATTAAACGATAATGTTACCTTCAAAATAACCTTATCCAAGGCAGAGGTAGTAAATCCTTGGGACGTTACCGTAATTTATGAAAAAACATATTCACAATCACTCGGAACCGTAAACATTGATCCAGTGGATATGGACTTTTTTGTACCACCACCAATACCAGGTGGATACCATTTAAAATTCTCAGTCATATCAGATTCTTACATGAACAAAGAAATTGAGTGGAAGAATATTTCGGTAACGACAGATGGTTATGTTAATATCCTTGATGTACCCGACTATCCATCTTATTATGTAAGGGATTTTAAAAAGAAATTTCATGTTGCAGATTTGGGAGCCAACCCACCACATGGAACAAACGATTACTTTATTTCTATAAACAAGAATTTTGCTTTTACTCCATCTTTGGAAGGTAACTTCATGTATGTTATAAAAAAAGGCGGACTTGTATTGGAAAAAAGATGGGTTAAATTGACCAATTCAGGTATTACTGAAACCTCTTTGAATGGTTTTCTCAATCCGATTAAGTTTTATACTGGTGATCCTTACCAATCCGTTCAGCTCGATGATAGGATTAATATTGTTGTTTATTGCGCTACCCAAAAAGATCGTGCAGCCTATGAATCTTTAAAATCGCAATTGCAGAATCAGATATTCAATATCTATGCTGGAACGAATACGAATCTTTGGTCTTTTACGGTGGAGACAGCAATATTTACTGCTGAGTTCAATACAATTAGTGCGGTTTATCGCAACTGGGGACAATTTATTTACAATGAGAGTAAAGATGTCAAAAAAACGAATAATTCCCTTACGCCACCTGGAGGTCCGCGTGATATACCTACAGCTCCATCGGGCGTAACAACACCAGACTATACAATCAACACAGATACACCAAAAGATTCTTATGGAGCATTGATCAATAATGAATTCCTTGATTCGCCATTCGGGATGTTCAATTATAACTTTTCTTCTTGCTCTGGAATAACTAATCAGGACCAGTACGGAGAGTGTGTCGGTGATATTATTCAGGCAGATTTCCAGAATATAGCAAACACAAACATTCTTGCAGGCTTTAATCCAATTGTTCCAATGAATACCTATTACACAAAAGGTGATAATGGAATCGTGGAGAAATGGATAAATAATGGTTTTACTGAACAGTTCTCAAAGGCAAGGTCTTTCAGGGATGAAGAATCTATGGCTCCGTTTTTTGTAGACGATGATCCAGATGAGCAGGATATCGAAGTGCAGGGAAATCCCAACACCGCCATGTACGCAATAGAGAAGAAACAAAAAAGCAAGGCCAAAACTACTAATTGGGGGATCGGCATTCCTGTTATTTCACATTCAACTTCTGAGCTAAGAGGATATGGAAACATCAATACGCAGGATTTCTTTGATGTAAACGGTGATGGTTATCCTGATATGTTATATAGAACAGAATCCCAATTAACAAATGCATTGGGAGGTCTTAGAAGTGCACAGGGGAGAAATCTAGAAAATAACCCTGACTCGGTTATTTCAAATAACGATAGTTTTCAGAAAACAAATACAATTGCATTCAATGTTTCTGCGGTGAAAACTGTCGGTAGAAATACCTCAAATTCTAATTCCGATTCTAAACCTGATACCTCAGCAGCATGGTCAGGAGGTGTTGGAGTCTCTGATTATCCTGATTCCTATGACAGAGGTGTAAAATATTGGATCGACATTAATGGGGATGGTTTGGTAGATAGAGTTGAATTAAACGATGGCCAGGTCAGATATAAACTCAACTATGGCAACGGACTTGTTAATAATCCTTTTGAAGACTATCCAAATTTAAAAACCTATGAATCCAAGCCTGTTGGCTCAACTTCTGTTAGCATAGGAGGCGGTCTTTCAGGAATGATTTCTCAAACCGCTACTTTCAGTTCTGGTTGGGGTATCTCAGGTAATTTAACTGGATCTTCATCTACCGGAAGTTCAAAACTTATGTTCCAGGATATTAATGGAGATGGAATGATTGATCTAATTTCAATGGATAATGATGGAAATACTTCTGTATCCTACAACATGGGTAATAAGTTCGCTCCGGCGCAGGGTCTTTCAAAACAAGGGGGTATAGTTAATTTCGGGAAGGACAGTCGAACATATAATGGGGCACTTACCTTAAATGGTGGATTCTATATCAATGTTCCAATTGTTTGGCTATTTGGAATTACCATTCTCTATTTCCGTGCGGGGGCAGATATGAGCGCGAATATTGGCGTTTCAATGTCTGAAATTGAAAAAGGATTAAGAGACGTAAACGGTGATGGATTCCCAGACTTGGTAATCAACAATGGTAGCGGCTTACAGGTAAATTATTCGAGAATTGGAAGAACAAATAAGTTATCCAAAGTTACAGAAAAGTCTACCAATGGTACATTTACCATCGACTATGCTTATACAGATCCATCCTACAATGATCCTCATTCGAAGTTGGTCATGAAGGAAGTAAAGATTCTCAATCCAAATGTTGATTCTGACGGATATACAACATCAACCGATAAAAATATCGTAACAAGATTTGACTATCAGAATCCTAAATACGACAGAAGGGAGCGAACAAGCTACGGATTTGAAAAAGTGATCACTGAGGATATGAACGGTACGAATGTCTACCGTAGAGGTGTGGAGACTTTTTATAATTCCAATTATTACAATAATGGAATCCCTAAAAAAAGTGAGATATACAGCGGAGGAACTACATTAAAAGCAACTTCGGAAAATAATTACAAATTATATAAATACAACAGTAGTTATACTCAACTTGAAGAAATTCCTTCTTCTCAATTTGAAACTTATGATACTGGTGGAACGCAGGGAAATAGAATCGCGATTGTATTACCTTCCGGAACTTCCAACACGACATTTGAAAATGGGGGGTCTATAACCACGAGCTCCACTATGACCTACAATGTCAAAGGTCAGATAATCGGATATCGCTATAACAGCAACGTCGCCGCCGGAAGTTTTTATTCCTCGATTGGATATCATGACATACCATCCTTAACTGCGAAAAATATATTGAATATACCTTCGGAAATTAAGGTCTTTAATAGTTCGAATATTTTAATTCGCCAACGAAGTTCAGAGGTTGATACGAATTATGGCGATCTGACAAAAATTAAGGTGAGTCTTACTTCAAGTCAAACCGCAGATACAGAACTTACATATGATTCCTTTGGAAATGTAAAAACGGTGAAAGACCCCGTTGACTATCTCCTTACTTACGAGTATGATCCAACAGGAAAATATGTGACAAAAGTAACTGATAGTTTTGGCGTATTTTCATCTGCAACTTATGATTCAAGATGGGATACCATATTGGAATCCATAGATGCTACTGGTAATAAAATAACTTATGAATATGATAATTATGGTAGGTTAACTAATATTCTAGCACCAAAGGAAATAGGTGTTTCGCCTTATACGGTAAAATATTCCTATTTTCTGACACCTTATTCAACCACAGGTACGCAGATAAACCTATACGGCGCAACTACGCAGAACTATGATCCTGACAATCCAACAAATCCAATTGAAACTATTTCATTAGCGGATTTTACGGGAAAAACTGTACAGGTGAAGAAGGACATTTTTATTGCAAATGCTGAGAAAATGTCGGTTTCTGGAATGACATCATATGATGTTTTAGGTAGACCAATTAGACAGTATCATCCTACAATGGAGGCAAAAGATGCTGTTCTGAACAAAAAACTCAAATTAACCCTTTCTCCTTATTCCAGTTCTATTCAATATGACAATCTTGATAGGCCAATTATTGAAATTGATGAAGATGGAAATGTGACAGATACCTCATATAGTATTGAAGGTACTTCCATGAAAAAAACTGTAAGTCAATTACAGAATCCGGGCAGTACAATGAAATCTGAAACATTATCAAATGCGGAAGGAAGAACAGTAATTGCTAAAAACTATCTGGGAACTTCAATTTTAGTTTCCCAGTACACGTATGATATTGTTGGACAGCTTCTCTCGTTAAAAGATCCTGAAAATATTGAGTTTAAATACGATTATGATTTAGGTGGAAGAAGAACTTCAGAAAAGCATCCTGATCATGGAACGACAAGGTTCACATATGACAAGGCAGGTAAAATGACGACAAGGTTATCTCCAAATCTTGGCCAATCCAGTGCGATCTCCTATAAATACAATAAAAATAGGTTGATGGAAATAACTTACCCTAATCTTCCTAATGGAGCCACTAATCCTAATAATGTCAGATATACCTATGGTATCGCTGGAACAGCAACTGGAAGGTTAGCTTCAAAAATTGACGGTACGGGGCAGACTAAATATACTTACGGAACATTGGGTGAAATAGTATCTGAAAATAGAAAAATTACTGGATACAACATTCCGACAATGAATTTTATTACTAACTATGAGTATGATAGCTGGAACCGTATTAAAACAATAACCTATCCTGATGGAGAAATCGTAAAGTACAAGTATGATTTAGGCGGAAATTTAAAATCCATAAAAAGCCAGCAGAATGGGGATTACGTAAAAGATATTCAATATGATGAATATGAGCAGCGAACCAAGATCCTAAATGGAAATGATACCTATTCACTGTTTACTTACGAACCAAAAACCAGATATCTTGCTTCTCATACGCTTACTAAGGATAATTACACAACCTATCTTGCTAATAGCTATAAATATGACTTTGCGGGGAATGTAGTTTCTAATATCAATAGCAGTATTTTAACACCTAACCAATTAGGGGGAAGTTACCAGCTTCTATATGGATATGATAGCTTGAACAGGCTTACACATGCGGTAGGGGCAATGCTAAAAGATATAAAAGAAGATCCTAATAACCCTTCTAATGTTGGAGCAAGTTATGAGACAACCCTAACTTACACTACTGGAAATGGCTTTAAAGGAAAAAACCAGACCCATGTGGTAAGCGGTATAACAAATCCTTTAAATACTTACAATAATAGTTACAAGTACGTCAAAGGAACCCATATGGTCACTTCTGTTACCGATTTGAACAATGGGTTTGTAGAAAGTTTCAAATATGACCTGAACGGTAATCCAATAGATCTAAATTCACCAAATGGCACTGTCTCGATGGCGTGGGATGAAGAGGACAATATGAAAGCCTACTTTAAAAAGGCTGATGGTATATTCCAGTATTATTCCTATGACAATAAAGGCGACAGAACTATTAAGTATAATTTACAGGAAGGTCCTAAATTATATCAGAATGGGTCACTCGTTGATGGCACAATGCAGCTGTATGGATACAAAGTCTATCCGAACTCCTATGTTGTGGTAAGCTCAGATAATACTTATACAAAACATTATTATGCCGGAACACAAAGGATCGCAAGCCGATTGGCAGACAATCCAGGTCTTTTTAACAGAGTAGCAGTAAACCAAAATGTCAACGATGATAAGGACAGTGTGCCTGACGTTGAAACTGAATTTAAAGCTTACTCAGAAAAAATGGGTGTAGATATTACAAAACTGGAAACTGAATTTGCTAAAAACAGTTCACAGGCAGGACTATATTATTTACACAGTGATCATTTATCGACAGCAAATTTTGTCACAGATGCAAATGCCGTAGCAACACAATTTTTCCTAAATTTACCTTTTGGTGAAACGTTCATTGAACAGCAGGTTCCTGGAGTCTATGAAAATCCATACAAGTTCAATGCAAAAGAACTGGATAGTGAAAGTGGCCTATATTATTATGGTGCAAGATACTATAATCCAAGACTGAGCATCTGGTATGGCGTAGATCCACTAGCTATCCATAATCCGGTTATGGAGCACCAATTTTATGGGAATGGTCAACATAATTCAGGATTCTATTTCATAGGTAATTTAAACCCATATATTTATACCTATCAAAATCCTGTACGATACACTGATCCAAATGGAAAACAGGTTGATACTGTTATTGATGGTCTCAAAAAGATGTGGAATGGGATCAATCCTTGGAAAGCCGTTGAAGGTAGTAAAGATGGTCCTAGGGTTCGCTCAGGCGAGGAAAGATTTCAGGAGTTTAGAACAGGAACTATACAGGCTGCTAAAGGAGCGGCAACGGCTGAAGTTGGGCATGTTGTCCTCGATGCAGCTGGTGTTGTTGATCCTACTCCTGTTTCAGATACGGCAAATGGTATTTGGTACGTCTTTGAAGGTGACTGGAAAAATGCTGCAATCAGTGGCATATCGGTTGCCCCCTATATAGGTGATGGTGCTAAAGGTGTTAAATATGGTGGAAAAATTATAACGCAGATACAAAAACACCACATTATTCCTCAGCAACTATATAAATTAATGCCAGAAATCGGAGATTTCATATTAAAGAATTCAGGTATAAATTTAAAGAAATTACCAAATAGATTTCATGGAAATCACCCAGCTTATACAAATTGGGTGAAAAATAAGATTGACGATTTATTAGCTGAGGGCGATCTTACGAAAGAAGGACTTGAAGGAGTAATAAAAGAAGCTAATATTGAACTTAATAAAGCCTATAAAGAGTTTAAAGAATCAGGGCAGTCATTGAATGATTATTTTAAAAACAAAAAGAAATAACATGCATAAACAGAAAAATTATTATCAAATTGAACCGACCATAGACAGTAAAATCATTGGCAAAAGTGAATTGGCACTTTCAGTTGAAATTACCAATAAACAATTTTTGGCATTCCGAAAAGATAAATTGGTCTATGTTGACAATTATTTTGAACAGACTGAACCATATAAGGATTTTCCCAAAAATATAACAGGCAAAATGTATCAGAGAAAGAAATCTCCCATTGATATTATGCAAGTCATGCCAATGTGCCTGGGAATTCCATTTATTATTAGTGGAAAAGTAAAGGAAATATTAGAGAACTTAAATATAAAAAAATCCGAATACCATTTGGAAGATTTGAGTATCGATGGATCTTCAGAGCCATTTTATTTTCTCTTTATTCCTATGCTTAAAAATTCTGAGACAATTGATTATTCCAAGAGTGTTTTCTATAGTACATTACAGGATAGATTTGCTGTTTTTGATACTTATGAAAAATATCTCACAGAAAAGAACAATAGATTCAAAGTTAAAAATCTGTTTTTATCTAAAGCACTGGAAAGTCAGGATATTATAAGTGTCCAGGCAGCAGGACCGTTTTTTAGCGAAAGAATAATTGATGCCTTCAAAGAAAATCATGTCATTGGTTACGATATAATAAAGGGCGGAGATTTTAAAGTAGACCTTAAATTCTCCTGATTTTATGTTGATGTGAATGTTTTTGAAACCACCGAAAGGTGGTTTCTTTTTTGCCATTTAAAAATTAAAAATGATTAACTTTAATTGTGGTAAATCATTGACAAATAATTGAATGGGCAATCTTTTTGAGAATAAAATAATTGAAATCATATCAGAAGGTGTAAAAATTGCTGTATCTGAACATACGGTAAATGATCAGCAAATATATCGACTGATCTTTTCCGATGATAGATTACCTCTTGTAATTACACGTATTTCCACTTTTTCTGGTAATAACTGGACAAGTGTTCCGCAGGGAAGACAGAAAGAAGCTGAATTATTTGGTAATGAAATCCTAAAACATTTAAAAAAATAATGATATGTGTTATTATAACGGACAACGTGTTTCAAGAGCTGAGTTCATTCGTTTAATGGACTTGGAAAAAGCGGTTGTGAATTATGATTTTTTAAATCAGGATCTGCACGAGGGTTTTAATTATGGAAAGATAGCGGTTCTGCGTCCTTCCGAAGACAAATGTAATTTTGAAATTGTGCAAATGGAATGGGGTTTCATCCCTTCTTATATTAAAAATCGCGATGCGGTTCAAAAGATGCGTTTTGGATACAAAGACTCCCTGGGTAAGTGGCATCAACCCTATACAACACTTAACGCTAAAGGAGAAGAGCTTCTGCTGATCGATGAAAATTCGGGCAAGGAAAAAATGTTTCGCAAAGCTGCACTTGATCGAAGATGCCTTATCCTGTCTAGTGAATTCTACGAATGGCGACACATTTATCGTCTGAACAAAAAGACAAACCAGCCTTTAAAAACAGCAGATAAATATCCTTACCATATTGGTTTAAAGGACAAAGAGTATTTTTTTATTGCAGCGATATGGCAAAACTGGATTGATAAGGAAACCGGAGAAACAATTGACTGCGTAGCCCTGGTAACAACAGAAGCAAATAGCTTAATGAGACAAATTCATAATTCAAAAAAACGTATGCCAACAATGTTGCCTGATGACCTTGCCTGGGAATGGATGATGGAAGATCTGGATGAAAAAAGAATTACTGAGCTGGCAACCTATCAGATAAATCCTACTGAAATGGTCGCTTATACGGTTGAAAAAGAATTTAAAACAACCGGTACTCCTTCAAAGGCTTTCGTTTACGATGAGATCCCTGATCTTTCTTATGAAGTCTAACAGTTAAAAATGATCGGCTAAAAAAATCCCATTACATAGAAGTTGCCGTTTTAAATATTTAAAGTTGGTCAATAAATTGGTTAGATGATGGGAATTGTCATACTAATGACTTCTTATGCACCATCAAAAACAAATAGATGTATTCCATGTTTTAAACTTTGCATGTATAGGGTTGTTATTGCCTTGTGATAGGATCAACCTAATATGTCATTTCTTTATTAATTTCTGAATTCTATAAAAAATATGAATGGAATAATTTTTCAGCATAACAAGGCCCATATCGGATGTTCTGCTAAATTTATGTTTATTCCTGAGCCTGGGCAAAGGTCAATTCCAGCAATAGCTGAATTTCAAGGTGGTGAAAAAGCATATGCCGTAATAGAAGAGGTAAATGCTCTTGAAGTTGTTTTAAGAATAGGTGAATACTTAGATGCCAAAGGACTCAAAGTTCCTGAGAAAGTATGGCGCATGAGATATGATAAAGACAATGACCAATGGCAAATTGTTGGTAGTTTTTTATCTAATGAAAATCTAAAAAACAACCGAAGAAAGAAATCAAAAATTGGAAAGATTTAATTTTTTTATTCGATTTTTTTAATCTTTGTTTTCCAACACAAACTGAAAGGTAGAACCTTTACCTTCTTCACTTTCCACACTTATAATTGAATTGTGATAATGCAATATCTCTGCGACAATATAAAGGCCGATACCAAAGCCGGAAATATTCGCAAGTTCCTTCCTTTCGACCCTAAAGAATCTTTTAAAAAGTTCTTTCTGATCTGCATTACTTATTCCGACACCTTCATCACTGACAAAAATCCTTAAAGAAGCATTACTGATTTTCTCACAGCCTAACACAATAGTTCCGCCTTCGGGGGAATATTTTATGGCATTGGTCAAAAGATTTGTTAAGACCTGACCGATTTTATCTCGGTCGGCAAGCACTTCATGAGAGGAATTACATTGAATCTTTATTATATGCTTTTCGCTGATATATCTTGCCTCCGATACGATCTCCTGCAACAAACCTAAAATTTGAAAATATTCAAAATGCATCCTGATTTTACCCTCCTCGATCTTTGCGAGGTTCAGAAAATCCTGAATCATCGAAGTCATCCGTTTCGCCTGATTTTCGATCCCGACTGACAAGTTTCTTCCTATTTCCAAATTATTATTCTTAAAACCTCTTTGCATGGCCTGAGAACTTAATAATATGGAAGTAAGCGGTGTTTTAAGCTCATGGCTCACCATTGAAACAAAATCATTTTTCCTTCTTTCTTCCTGTTTTTTTCCGAAATATCCCTGGCTATTTTGGATATTCCCATGATTTCACCATTGGCGTTCTTAATGGGTGATATTGTCAGGGACACATCTAATAGTTTACCAGATTTTGTCAGCCTCTGCGTTTCAAAATGATTTATGGATTCCCCAGCCCTGAGTTTTTCCAAGATATAATCTTCTTCCCCCAAGCGCTCTTCAGGGATTATCTTTATGATCGGCTGACCGATCATTTCATCGGCACTGTAACCGAATATTGTTTCTGCAGAACTGTTCCAGGTACTGACAACTCCATTCAATGTTTTACTTATGATGGCATCAAAAGAAGAGTTCACTATGGCCACAAGTTTTGAATGGTACTCTTCTGAATTTTTTAGATCTGTAATATCAAGTACGCAGCCGACGACCCTGTGTAAACCTTCGCTTACTTGTTTCTGTATAATTCCCTGCACCCTGATCCAGACAGGAATAGCATTCGATTTTAAAAATCTAAAAATAATATCAAACTCACCGTTATCCCTATATTTCACATCTGAAATATGGGATTCCACCTTTTCTTTATCTTCCGGGTAAATATAATCTTTAAGCAGACCACCTGCATCAACTTCTATCGGGATTTCAAGCATCTGCCGAAGTTCATCTGAAATTTGGATATTTCCGGTAATTAAATCTAATTCCCATATACCCAAGTTAGATGCTGAAATCGCAAGCCGTAAACGTTCCGCACTTTCCGCAAGTAGATGGTGAAGTTCGTTCTTGCGTTTTTCTTCTTTGACCAGCTCGGTTACATCTCTGGTGAAACATCGCGTATGGATAAATTTTCCGTCCTCTATCAGTACATTTGAACTGATTCTGACATATTTGACATCCCCATTTTTGGACAGTAGACTGGCCGGAAAATCCTGTACCGTTTCATTATTGGAAAGTTTAACCAATAGCTCCGAAATTATATCACTATCGGCATGAAAATTCTGGATCGGAAAACCAATATATTCTTCTTTGGTATATCCCAGAAGATCGAGTTCGGCCTGGTTTGCCCAGATAATAATACCGTCCCCATTTACCCAGTGAAGGGGCATACTTCCGTTTTCGATAAAATCCGTCAGCTCTTTCACACGATATTTTAGCGATTCTAATTCGATTCTCAGATCCTCTACATTTTCAGGTTGGGCCATAGTCAATTAACTTTCGATATTTTAACTAAGTAAATTTATTAATTATACAAATATATAGCGCAATAATCATTTATTTATCCTACGTGGTATGGCTTATTTCACAACTGGTTAAATATCAGTGATGTGCGAATAAAATAACTGTGCGATATAGAATTTGTATGTATTAACAGAAGAGATTAAATAGAGGCTGGGCAAAATACCCAGCCAAACGTTACTAATAGTATTAATGGAGCGCGTTTAAATAAAACAAATACAGAAATCATTTGTTTAGGCATTTCTATAATATTTAGGTCAAAAAAACACTGCTTGCTATTCTATTTTACTGCAAATTATTTTTAATTTTAGTAAGCTTATATCGCTATAACAATTAATTTACCTCTAAACCTATATTTCGATGCAGTATAGATCTTTGGGAAAAAATGGGCCAAAAGTTTCTGCAGTATCCATTGGTACACGCAGTATGACACCAAATAGGGATATTGATTCCACGGAAAGTTCAAGAATAATTAAAGTGTTAGAAACAGCAATAGAAAAGGGCATTAATTTCATAAATACCGCTGATTTTTACAGTATGGGCTTAAATGAAATGCAGATCGGAAAAGCCATAAAAGGAAAGAGAGACAAAGTTTTTCTCAGTGTAAAAACTGGACTCAGAAGATCTCCGACAGGAGATTATCTCGGTCTTGACTGTACTCCATCTTCGATCAAGAATTTTTGCAACTATTCCCTGACCAGATTGGGTGTTGAGGTCATTGATCTCTACCAGCCCGCACGCATAGACCCCAATGTTCCGTTAGAGGATACCGTAGGAGCAATTGCAGACCTTATTAAAGAAGGAAAAGTCCGATACCTTGGTATGTCAGAGGTAAATGCCCGGCAGCTTAAGATTGCGAATGAAATATATCCGGTTTCCGCACTTGAAATTGAATATTCACTGGCTACCAGATTCATTGAGCATGAAATTTTACCTATGGCAAGGTCTTTGGAAATTTCAGTGATACCCTATTCAGTTCTCTATTATGGTCTCCTTACAGGCGATATTAATGGCCCGTTTTCTAAATCTGATTACAGAAGCACCCTGCCTAGATTCAACAGCGAAAATCTTACGGCAAATCTGGAAATCATTGACTTTCTAAAAGACTTTAGTGCCCAAAAAGGATATAGCCCCAGCCAGATAGCAGTTGCATGGTTGCTCAATCAGGGAAATGATATTATACCTATCATCGGAATGGGATGTCCTGAGAGAGTGTCGGATAACCTGAAAGCACTTGAAATAAAATTTACCAATGAAGAGCTTCTGTTTTTGGACAGCACTTTTTCAATGGGTGCTATTAAAGGCGACCGTTATCCTGAAACACTTAAATCAATAATTCCGTCCTAATTTATTAGCCTAGAGAAATGGTTATTTAATTTTTTCTTTTTCAAACGGAATATCAGAATTAAATTTTATTTTAGTGTTATCTTCCTCCTTAGAAGATGATCAAATATAGCTAAGCACCGAATTCTCTCTCGGTGCTTTCTTTTTCAAGTCAAAAAGTATATCAGTAGAGCAGTTTTGGGTTGTCATTATTATCCCCAACTAAAATATAAATGAAAATGGTTAATATTCCGAATATTTTTTGTCTACTTTCCATATATTTTCTTCCAGTTTTTTAAGGAACCAGGATTTTTTACTCATTTTGGTTCCAGAAGCTGTAACATATTCGTAGACATTCAGGATCAGTTCTTTGTCATTCAGAACTTCCATATCACCTTTTGCTATGATTCCATCAGTAAATTCAATATCTATTTCAAGATATGCGCTGCGGGAAGAGACAGGAAACAATATTTTTCCTATTGAACCAGCATAAAGATGGCTATTGTCAAACATTATCTTTTTCATAATTACGACAGTTTGGACAGATTTAAATTCAATGAAGTAACACCACCTAACCTTACTTTTAAAATGATAATTACTCCTAATGGAACTTTACATACAATTTACGGTTTCTAATTCAGATATCGTTTCAAATTGCCGTATAAAAAGCTAAAGTTATTTCAAATTTTGGGTTTAACATGAAAACGATCTTCTCTAAAAATATAAATAGTTGTCCAATAATAACGAAAGCTATCCTGTTTTGGGATAGCTTTCTATTTTTTCCTCTCGGTTCGATCAACAAATCCTGTCTAATGATGCTTTTATTACAATTACAGGAATTTTTGCAACCACAGACTGAATAAGATCAGAATATTCAGAACAAAAAGACAATTAACAGTTATATAAATTGAACGTTTGCTGAATTTTTTTAAAAAGAAAATGGACAAAACCGGTATTATCAAGGTGATAAAGTAGATGATTGATACTATTTGATTTACCATTTTAAATGTCGTAACCGTCATGCCCAACTTTTCTGATATTTCAGAAATTCTTTCGGGGTATGCGTCTGAATAAAAACCGCTGCCGGTTACCATATGCCAGATTGCACCTACTCCCATGAACGGGGTAAAAAGCCAGAGCACGAGCTGTAATAAGCACACCATAAATGACAGGGCATATAAAACTTTTAATGCTTTCATATTTAAAATTAATGATTAATCCTTACAATCGCTACTCAGTGTACTTAAAGGCTTTTTACCGTCAATTACATCTTTAACCGTATTCCAGTCTGGACGATGGATTTCTTGCTTTCCCGGTGCTGCTTTTCCTCCGTTTTTGTTCACGAAATCTGAAACCATTTTTTGATAAGAATTCCATAATGCATCCGCTTTACCGAATGGCCCTGCATTCGGTACGCCAAAAAAGTTTGCAACTGCTTGGAAATTGCTGCCGTCGATATAGGATAATCTATCCACGCCACGTGTATAAAACGTATAGGAGCCATTCGCATTTTTTACAAAACCAAAATCCCGGTTACCGGACACTGGATGCCCCTTATATTGGGGTTCAAAAATTGTTGTGAAAGTCCAGCCTCCACTATTATACTTACTCACAATAACAGAACCGTTATCAGGGCCTAAAATATCAATTGTAATAACAGCGTTTTTTGGATTACTGGAGTTCCATAAATTTTGGTCAGCAACTCCCCATTTGTCATATGGTGAAAATTTCGAATAATACGTGTCAACAAAATTATTGATATTTTTGCGGATATGTTCCTGAAACTGCTCAGGGGTTGCAGTTTTTCCATTAATAGTCGGCATTTTATCGATATTAATAGGGAAATAATCCATATTGACCAACGGACTGAATGCATCATTTATATCAAGTGCGTGAGAAACAGGACTTCCGAAATATGCTACATCAAATTTCCGAATTTTATCTTTCGTCGATTGGTCAATAGCGAATTTAGCCATTGCTAACCACTTCTTGATTATTGCACAGTCGATATTTGGGATTAAAGCAAAAGGTTTGTTTTTCAGCTGATTTTTCAGTTCATCCACATTTGGTTTAGGGAAATTGTCACTTGGGGCACCTGGAGCTCCACCACCGCCAGTACCTGTTGGGATAGGATCATCGGAACATGCAGCATGGGGTAATTTTGTCTTGGGAAAAGTCCATACGGTATTGAGTTGCCCTTCAACATAACCTTCAACAGTTCTCTGATCTTCTTCTTCCTCTGGCTGACATCTTGGATCACCGGGTAGTCCGCCTGCTTTCAGCTTAGGTGCTGACCTATCTTTAAGCCAGCTATTATCCGCATTAAATGTAGAAAAATATGCCTTTCCTTCATAGTATTTAGTAACGGTAAAGTTGTTATCAAAATATCCTTCAGAAATAATACGTCCTGTAAACCCGTTAGGTATATCTTTCCCATATTCAGGCAGATAGATAACTTTTACAAAATCCCATTCTCTTTTTTGGTTTTTAGTCGCCTTTAAAATCAGGTTGTTGCTTAAGTCGACAGGTATCGAATCGTTCGTGAATATTTTCACATCACTTAACAATTTTACCCTCACAATTGCCGTATCTGCCGTTTTGAAAGTCACGCTGTCCCATAGGATCTGCGTATTGAAATTCTTGCTGAAATTTTTTCTGTCCGCCGGAAGGCCACTGTCGCTATGCTGTTTTTCAAATGCTGCTTTCAGCGAAAGAACCTGTTGATTGCTGTTTTCTAAACTACTGACATGATCTTTTTTGCAGCTCTGAAATCCCACAAATAGGGTCAGGAGCATGCTCAGATAATAAATTCTTTTCATCTACATCTAATAATTGTTATTTAAACTGCTTATTTTTCGTCCATCATAAGATTATATCTAAGACGGTTAACAAAACAAATTGTCCCGAAATATTTTGATTTTTTAATATGATTGAGACATGTTTATTTGTATTCAAAAGAAATAAATTAAAAGGTGTTTTTCAATTCTTTTTTGATTTTAAAAGTAATCGATTTGTCATGTTTTGTTTAGATTAAAAAATGTAATTCAAGTGTAGTGGGTTAGATACAATGGTGATAGCTGTATTTTGCCGACTTACAACGCATTTAAGATCCAATTAAATTTTTTGAGATTATAGGGACAGAAGGCATAAGGGGAAGATCTGACTTGTCGTGATCTTTTTCGTATCGGGGCGTGTCAAATTGAGACCGCGCTTTTTGTTCCAAGTCCTCGCTGAGCTGTGGGCTATCCACTTCAATCGCTCTCGCATTATTGTATGTTTCCCATCGCGCACGCCAAAGCACATTTACCTCCCAGCTTCTTTCCGTCCCATAAAAGAGCTTTTGGCTTCCCATGATCAGAAAATTGTAAGTCAGATCCCAAAACAGTTCCCAACATCTGCCTTTCAAATCTCTGATGTCCGGACAACTAAATATCCGGATTTTTTTATGCATAGAAATTCAATGAATATCATTTTCAAAGAAAAGGATAAAAAGGCAGCCAAGTTAGTTCATCCATCCGACCCACATCCCACCAAGAGAAAAAGTGAATGAACGGTTTCCCCCAAAGGCCCCCCCCATTAAATCATTTTTTCTCTTGGTCTACGCAGTTGTATGATCTGTTTGTCTGCTTTCTTTTTTCCCTTTTTTCTTTTGAAAATAATATCGGGGCCGAGCCTCGGAAGGACTGGAAGAACATAACAAGCAATGTAAAACAATAAAACAAAACGTTATGAACATCACCGCAAAAATCACAAGAACAGCAGAAGTTAGAACAACTTCAAACGGCAAAGAGGTAGTAAATTTTGGCGTAGCGATTAGGCACACCTTCCGAAACAAAGAAGGCGAAAAAATCAGTCAGCCAACTTTTTTGACTGTGCCTACTGGAGAACTCCAAACATTGCCCCATACCTGACTAAAGGCACTATTGTAGAACTTTCGGGAAGGGTCAGCCCTAGAGCGTGGATAGACAAAGAAGGCAACCTAAAGGCAGGACTGAATTTTCACGTAACAGACATAGTTTTTCACGGTGGGGATGGAAAACAGGGGGAGAAACAGTAAAAAAGGAAACTGTAAAAACTGGCAACTCTACATCCGTATTTGCGGGGGACAATGACGATGATCTACCATTTTAAAACAACGCAAATCTAAAATTCATCATGAAAAAATCAGCCCAAAATACAGGGGTACAGATACCCGATAATATAGCACAGATTGCCCTATTGGTTAGAAAAGACTGGAAAAACGTCTATTTCGGGGCTGTGCCTTATTTGGATGCAATGCACTCACTCAGTAGCGTAAATGAAAGCTATTACGAAGATTCCGCAAGCTCGATAATCAATTATTTCCTTGCAAATGCGACAACTTGGCGCGGAGAGGTTGCAAGGGCGGTAAAAGCCAAATTAAAACAGCTTGTCGCAAGTGCAAACTAATTTTTAAACCTTCAAAAATTTAACATCATGTCAACAATTCAAATAGATATAACACAGGCTAGTATTTACGTAGGAACATACGCTAAATATAACGATGGGTCAATTTTCGGAAAATGGCTAAAACTGTCCGATTATGCAGATAGGGGCGAGTTTTACGATGCCTGCGCCGAGTTGCACAGTGACGAGGAAGACCCAGAGTTTATGTTTCAGGATTACGAACATATACCCAAAGGCTTAATAGGCGAATCATGGTTATGTGAAAACACTTTTGAAGTACTGGAAGCCCTCGGAAATCTTGACGATAACGATCTTGAAGCATTTTTAATCTGGTGTGACAATGATCACAAAGACTTTTCCAAAAGTGACATTGACGAGCTTATCAGTGATTTTAAAGATGATTATGTAGCCCATTACGACAGTGAGGAGGATTTTGCACGGGAACTGGTAGAAGGTCGTTCAGATCTCAGCGATTTTGCGAAAGAGTATTTTGATTATGAAGCCTACGCAAGGGATCTTTTCTGCGGAAGCTATTGGAGCCAGGACGGACACGTATTCTATAACTAAAGTTTAACCACAGGCGACTGTGAAAGCAGTCGCCTATAAATCTAAAAAAATGGTACTGGAAACATTCAAAATAACATTGAAACATGATACAGGTTTTTTCAAGGTCAAAGTGACCTCACTCAGCGGAGAGCAGGGAGCAATTCAGCAGGTAATGGCCTGTGAAAGATGTCCAATAGGGGCAATAATCAGGATTAAAAAAATCGGTCAGAAATCAATCATTTAAAATTTACCGCTATGAATATTGGCGTAATAACATACAAAAAGTACGACGAAAATGTGCTACTGAACGCACATTTCAATGTAGATGAATTATTCAGGATCATCCTGCACGACAAAGATTTTGTACGCTTTGAAATCTTCGACAGGGAGAAGAAATTATTGGCATCTACCTATTACCCGAATGTTGACGGAAAGGGGCTGTATATCCATCCTGTCAAGGTGTTCAGGGACGAGGAACTTAAATGGATAGACTATTACGCATTTAGATCGCCTTCTACAATCAGGCATTATAAGGTGACTTGGAAAGTAGACGGTGCGGTTTTCCGAACAAGGAAAAAAGCCACTGAATACGCAAATCTTGTCAATAAAAGGGTTGCATACAGAATTGAACCTTTCATTGACCGAAGCACTTACCGCAGGTCGCAGAACTGAATTTTACACATCAAAATTTATCAAAATGAAACCATTGGACGAAATGAACAATATAGAAAAGGCTTATGTACTAGCCCGATTATTCCCTAAAGATTTAAAAGACCTTATCAGCTTTGTTCAAAAGGAGATAACCCATTTTCGGGAAAAGCAGGAAGATATTAAACTGGCTTGGCCACCCCAATGCCTGATAACAGCGAATTATTGGTATAGCCTGATCGCAGAAATTGAAAAGCTATTGGAAAGGCTCAATGTTCAGCTTCACAGAAGCCCGAAAATATTTTCCGAACATCTTTTTTGGGGACACAATTCAATTTTTATGATGCACTGCCTTGTGCGCTTTGTCGGGTGTGAAAATCCCCACCATAGCCTGAAACTGGCAATAGAACTACTGTTCGGAGATAAAGAAATAGTATCCATAGAATTTACAGAAAATACGGAAGATTAAAGTTTAACCACAGGTGACTGTGAAAAGTCACCTGTAAATACAAGCAAAATGACACAGGCAGAATTAACGGAAAATTTCAAAGCATTGATGACCATAAACCCACCCCTAAAAGAAATTGAAGAACTTTTCTTTAAGGCTGTGAACAGTGGCGCACTGGATTTTGAAGATGAACCACAGGACAGTTATAGAACTGCGAAGATTATTTATCATGCCATTCTTTGTACGATGGCGGCAAAATGGTTTCCCCTCGCAATAGAAAATTGGAAGGAAGCCCAAAACCTTAAAAAATTCTTGTAATCATGGCAAATTGGTGTAATAACACGCTTGTCTTCGTGGGAACTCCCGGAGCTATCGAGCAGATAACAGTCCTATTTAACACAATAGCACAAATGGGACAGCAGATAGATTTTGAAAAACTGCCTGATTTTCTAGGCGGTACGGAAGATCATTTTTTCTGCTATATAAGCTATAACCATGACGGTATGGTGGAATATGAAACGAGATGGACACCCAACATACAAGCTGTGGTGCGGATAGCAAAGCATTATAATGTTGATTTTACACTGGGCTATCAGGAAATAAGCAATTGTCTATATGGCATGGCAACCTATGCTAACGGTATTCTCAAAACTATCTGTTTAGACCCAATGGATTTTGGCAGATTCTAATCTGGTTGAACTATAATTAATTAAAAATGAAAATAACGGATTTAAACGGTCTGGAAATAACAGTGACCGATCTTGATAAAGCGATTCAGCAGGCGGAACTATTTAAGGATATGCACCATGTTCCGCCTGTACCCTACGATAAAGTAAGGCAAAAATACTGGACTGACGTTTACAACAAACTTTTGGAACTAAAATCAAAAATATCATGAGCAATCTAGCAGATAAAACAGAATATCGGGCACTTTCGATCATAGCCCGAATGGTTAAGGATTTTGAACGCTTGCATTGCCTGAACATGACGGCAACAGACGATTGGGATGCCACAGGAGCAAGGAATCTTTTGGAAGGCATCGTGCAGAGCAACGGCTACAAGATAAATTATGACCGTGACGGAAAGGGAAATAGACCGCTTCTCAAAGATGATAATATTTCAGATGCTAAACACAATTACACACGGTAAATCATGGACAAGGACAATCAATTTATGGACTTTCTTTTCAATGAATTTTTGATGATGGAAAGAAAGTTCGGAAAAAGCCGATCACATAAATATTTGACAATTATTTCAAAATATATAGAAGTCGGTTTTAGCTACAATGACCCTGAAAAAGCACAACAATACGCCTGCATGACTTATTCAAGTATTTTATATGCGATCTATAACTGGAAAACACATTTACTTGACCTCAAAGGAAAGGACGAGGAAGCTATACGGTTCGCAAGGTATAAAAAGCGATTAAAAAAACTGGGTTATTCCGAGGACGAAATTGCAAATCTTCTCATAGATAGATTTAAACTCAATAACCCGACTGAAATCATTTCCCCATACGGGCAATTATAAATAAATCAATATTCACAAACAACAATATTATGGAAGCGAATTTTTTTAAACAGATAGCAAAAATGGACTTGCAGAGCAAAGTAACGCTTACGATTGCCAAAGCAACAGAAGATAAAATAGTTGTCTCTATTTTGGTGCAGAATGACGGATGTGGAGATAAAGCAAAGTATATAATCCCCCCACTTAATCTCAAAGGAACGGCAGAAGAACTGGACGCTGAATTTTTCTCACATATCAAAAAACCGATTGAATCCGCTTCGGGGCTTATGTCCAATATGGAAGCTTTTATGAAGCAGATGGAGGAAGCAAAAAAACAGTCCGCTATGGAGAAAGAAAAAAGCGGACAAGGCGAAAAAGGAAAAGGATGTGAAGATTAAAAAGTACAACGATGCAATGGCGAAAGCCGAAGCACTTGAAAAAGAGGGAAAATTCAAAGAAGCATGGACTGCGTTACCAAAGGCTTCCGAATATCCCGACCATGCCGAAACAATAGGTCAGAAGCAAAATTTGTATCAGTCCCACTTTGCAGGTGATCTTTTTGCCTCACCACAGAACCAAAATGAAGAGCCATTGGCAGAAGTGAATGTTTAACAATAAAATTGAAAGAATATGTTATTGAGCGTTGAATTAGCGAGAGTGTTTGTTCTCATGGACAAGGGATTGAAAATAATCCTTGACGACCCCGAACCACGTTGGGGCGTGGATGCAGTGATGAATTTTTATGCGAATACTTATCCCATTTTGACGACTTCAAAGGTTTCTGCGCCAGTAATTAAGGATGATTCTGTCGTATACACTTTTGAAAGTGTGATGGGTACGAAGGGTTAATTATTAAAGAATTAAAACAATGAACAATGCGAAAACAGATCATATCGGGAACAATAAAAATTCCCGACAAAGAAAGAGAAACCAACCTGCACCGCAGGATTGCGGAGTTCGCCCGATGGATGGAAAAACCAAAAGATGCACAGGAAATTTTCAGGGACAGAAGGAAATCCGTACCGATTGCCATGTTGCCAATGGTTTACTAAACTGCACATTTCTACCTAAGTTCAGGCAAACAGAAATGAATCAGGTAAATGAAACCTCTGCAAAACTTGAAAGTGACTTTTTCAGGTCACTTTCAAGACTGGCAGAACACTACAAAATCGAACCGTTTGCCAAGTCCGATAATTATAAATTTCCCTACAATATCAATCTTGCAATTTCCGACATAAAGGGGAAACTAAAAAAGAACGTGCTGAACTTTCACAGTTTGCGGTTCAAAAAAGAAAATGATAAATTTTATGTGGTTTCCGAAGAACGCTGTGATACAGGGGCGACACTCTTTTACATTCCTGTTATCCCGCTTTTCAGAATGCTTAATGACAAAAAACGGAAAAAAACAGCGCATCTTTTATTATCCGTGTTTTCCTATCTCTATCACATTGCTGATATACCCTATTACAGACAGGAGGGAAGCTATTTATATTATGAGTATGAAATATTGAAAGACTGGATAATGGATGATCCCTACGAAGACGAAGAAGACAACCGTGTAAGCGAAATCGAGATTGCGGAATGGGTGGGAGATAAAATTGAACAGAAAATTTACAACCGTGAGAACCTCACTTTTTTCGATCAGCGGATTGCCCATTTCGATGCCAAAGATGATTTTGATACCAATTGTTTGATCTTGGCACAAAAAACACTGGCAATTTACCGTGAATATCCCGATGCCAGTATTTTTCGCAATGCCAGTAGTATGTTCGATGAGGATGAAGAATATTTGGAAGATCAGATCATTCCGATGGAAAAATATATTTCTTTCTATGCCGATAATAAAGGTTGGCTCGCAGAAACCGTATTTGAATCCGTCAATAACCAGTTTCAGGAATACAGTGAAACGCAGGAACCTGCCCTGATCCAATGTTTTGACGGACAGAAAAATGAAACTAAAGACCTTGCATTTGAGGAAAGGCTCTTTGAACTATTGCATGACCTTACTGATTTAATTTACGATTATAGACAATTGAGCGATGAAAAACAATAACATAGACATTACGCAGGATTTTGACAATAAGCTTTATTATCCCAAATGTGCATTGGTGCTTTATGAATCACAGGGACTTGACCCTGATGTATATGTAGAACATTTTGATATGGACGGTAACGGAAACCCGATAAACGCCCATCCCCTGACAGTGATGGAAGCCGATATTCTGGCGAAAACGCTAATGCTCGAACACGAAAAAGAAAGCGCATTTTTAAAACCTAAATCTGTCCTTCCGAGCAATGTTTTGAGCCTTGACCCGAACACCGAAAAAGGAACAGTGATCTGGCATACCAAAGCACAGCAAAGAGAACTGTTTTTTGTCGAAAGTCTAGGGATTCCAAACGGCAAAGCCTATGTTCCGCCTATGCTGTGGAAGGCTAGCAAATCCAGTCTCACGGTATTTGCGCTTAAAAACAATAGAAGACCAACTTTAAAGTCACAGCTTTACCATTGCCCTTTTTCAATATATACGCTGACGGAAAAGTATGTTTGGGAACAATAAAAATAGACATTAAAAATACGACTTCGGTAGAGGATTTTATGAAAGCATGGGAACACTATTTCTTCCACAGTTATTTTAGCCATGCCCTTGTTACAGGAGGACAGAGCAAAGAAAATTCCGTGACACTATGGAAAAGGCTGATAAAACAGGGAACGATTTTTCCAATAGAGGTGCTAATGCCCCATAAATTAACCCTTAAAAATATATTGCTATGAATCAGGAGAAAACAAAAATGCATTTTACAGATAACTACCTGTTAGCCCCGACAAACCCGATCACTGTCAATTTGGTGGGAGCAGGCGGAACAGGCTCAAAGGTACTGACTGGATTGATGGAAATCAATGAAAGCCTATTGGCACTAGGACATACTGGTCTGCAGGTCAGGCTATGGGATGATGATATTGTCACATCCGCAAATTTGGGGAGACAGCGTTTTTTTGACTGTGAGGTCGGATTGCCGAAGTCCGTGGCTCTTATTAACCGTATTAACCGTTGCACGGGGGCTAACTGGAAAGCCGAGACGGTCAAATTTGAAAAGGATAAGTTTGGAAAAATGCCCAAACAATCTAATGCGACAATTACGATTACCTGTGTCGATACGGTACAGGCAAGATTTGGAGTTGCCGAAATACTCACATCGGTTAACGGGCAGCGTAACCATGTTCGGGATTCGCCCAAATATTGGTTGGATTATGGCAATAGTAAACATACAGGGCAGGTTATCCTTTCCACAGTGGGTAACATCGTACAACCGGAATCTGAAAAATATATTCCTGTGAACAACCTGCCATTTGTGACCCAAGAATATGGCGAACTGCTGATGCAGTCAGAACGGGACGACAATACGCCAAGCTGTTCCCTTGCAGAAGCACTTGAACAGCAAGACCTCTTTATTAACGCTTCCTTAGCGCAGATGGGATGCAAGTTACTGTGGAGTTTATTCAGGTTCGGAATGACTAAGTACAGGGGATTATTCCATAATCTTGAAGATTTCAGGACTAGCCCGATATTGATAGACTGATCACATCGGGCAAAAAGACATTTCCTTAGCAGGAAAAGTCTTTTTGCGTAAAGCGAAATAGCCGCTTTAGGATATGCCCATTGATTTTCGCCCTACTCCGGGCACTAGGCATATCTTCTTTTCTTGTCGTATGGGCGACCAAAGAAAAGATTCTGTGTTATTTTTCAATTTTTTTTTAAAATATTCTTTTATCAGTTTGTAAAAAGTTTAATTAAATTGTTATTAGAACACTTAAAAAAGTGAATATAAATTTTCATATTTTTGCAGAATGAAGTATCTGTCTTACATATCGGCTATAATGATTTTGCTGTTATCTATAGCACCTTGCCTTGTAGAAGATAGTTGTATGGATGAACCTTTTGAAACTTCAAATAGTCAACAAAATGACGATAATTGCAATAAAAATTGTTGTTCACCATTTTTTAATTGTAAAACTTGTGCAGGTTTTGTTGTAAACTCATTTCATTTTTCAATATCGGGTTTCGTGAAGCAACCTGAAAAAAGATAATGGTAACAACTATTGCTGCTATTTCCGACTTCCGATATTCAGTTTGGCATCCCCCGAAATATGCTTAATGTGTAGTGCTTTCAGCACAAATTAATTAATAACGATGTCTTTGCATCGTTAAGTTTATACAATCACATTAAATATCATTTTATAATGAAGAAAATGCTCATATTGTCGTTTTTTATGGCAATAAACCTTTGTGTATATGCACAAAACACATTAAAAGCCGTTGTTAAAAATAACGAAACAAAAGAAGTTCTTGTTGGGGTAACAGCTTCTATAAAAGGCACTTCAAATGGTGCAATATCTGATGAAAAAGGACAGATTACATTGTCAAATATCCCCGATGGATTACAGGAAATACACTTTAGTTACTTAGGCTTCGAAGAGTTTACTGAAATAATAAAATTCCCATTAAAAGAGAACGGCATAATAGAAATTCTTCTTAAAGAAAACTCAGAGGAATTAGAGAGTGTGGTAATTACATCAACAAGAAGTACGAGAAGCATTCAAAATATCCCAACTCGGATTGAATTTATCGGCGGCGAAGAACTGGAAGAAAAAGGCAATATGAAACCCGGAGATATCAGAATGTTGCTTGCTGAAAGTACTGGAATCCAGACGCAGCAGACCTCAGCAACCAGTGGAAACTCTGCCATACGTATCCAAGGACTCGATGGTAAATATACGCAGGTTATCCGTGATGGTTTTCCATTATATTCCGGGTTTTCAGGTGGTCTGGGTCTATTACAGGTAGCACCTTTGGATCTTCAGCAGGTTGAGGTGATAAAAGGATCATCTTCCACACTGTATGGTGGCGGAGCAATTGCAGGCTTGGTAAACCTCGTTTCAAAAAAACCAACCGAGCAAAGACAGCTTAATTTTCTGCTCAATGGAACCTCTGCCCTGGGACTTGACGCCAGTGGCTTTTATGCCCAAAAGTTTAATGGTATAGGAACAACAATATATGCGGCATATAATCATGGGACTGCCTATGATCCTGCTGATATTGGACTTACGGCTATTCCTAAATTTGACCGTTTTACGTTGAATCCCAAAGTATTTTTCTATTTCAATGAGAATACCACATTAATGGCTGGAATCAATGCAACTTCCGAAAAACGAATTGGTGGAGATATGGAATATATCAAAGGCAATGGGAGTACAGATCATTCCTACTTTGAGGAAAATAAAACCGGACGTTACAGTACTCAGTTAGAATTGGATCGTAGAATAAATGACAGGGCTAAATTTGTGATAAAAAACAGTGTCAGTTACTATGACCGTACCATTGGCTTGCCTGCTTATCAATTTTCTGGTGATCAATTGTCTACGTATACGGAAGCAAACTATTCCCTTAATGGCGAAAAGACTGACTGGGTGCTTGGTGCAAATTTTTTGACCGATAAATTTACGGAGAAGCAAGTAGCTGGAACTCCTGTAAGAGATTATAATTACACAACTGTTGGCGGATTTGTTCAGAATACATGGAATACCTCAGATAAAATTACCATCGAATCAGGTATTAGAGGTGATTATCATAACCGCTTCGGGTTCTTTTTTCTTCCTAGAATATCTACTTTATGGAAGATCAATGAACATTTTTCAACACGATTGGGTGGTGGTCTTGGCTATAAAGCACCAACTGTATTTACCGAAGACGCTGAACGTATCCAGTTTAGAGGAGTTTTGCCTTTGAATTTGGATGATACAAAAGCCGAGCGCTCTTATGGTGCGAATTATGATATCAATTACAAAACAGCATTGTTTGATGGTCAGGTACGTTTCAGTATCAATCATATGTTTTTCTATACCCGTATCAACAATCCGGTTCTGCTAACCTCTACAACAGGTAACATGTATCAGTATGTCCAACCTTCCGGAAATTTTGATACCAAAGGGATGGAAACAAATGTCAAGCTTACATACGGGGATTTTAAACTATTTGTGGGATATACCTATGCCAATGTTAATCAGCATACGGATGGTACTTCAAAAATTTATCCGCTTGTTTCCAAACACAGGCTCAATAATGTGCTGATGTATGAAATCGAAGAAAAGTGGAAAGTGGGTGCTGAGGCTTATTATTTCAGTCCACAACAGTTAAATGATGGAAGTACCGGTAAAGGTTATTGGACAGCGGGATTGATGGCAGAAAGAATTTGGGAACGTTTTTCAATCTTTGCGAATTTTGAGAACTATACAAATACCCGTCAGACCAAATTCGGACCGATTTATTCAGGACCTATTACAAACCCTGTTTTCCAGGATATATATGCGCCTGTTGATGGGTTTGTAATTAATGTTGGCATAAAGCTTAAATTCTAAGCGATGAAGAAGTCGACTTTCGAAATTAAGCGAATGGACTGCTCTGCCGAGGAACAGATGATCCGTATGAAACTTAGTGAGATTACAGGCATATCCAGATTGGATTTTAATCTGGCAGCCAGGAAATTGGAAGTATACCATCTGGATAACATGGAACAGATCAAGGCGGCTATCAGTGAACTGAATCTCAAGGACAGTTATATCGGTTCCGTCGATTCACTTGATCATAATCCAGTTCAAAAAGATGAGCGCAAAGAGCGAAAATTATTGTGGCTTGTTCTACTGATCAATGCCTTTTTCTTTGGTCTGGAAATCATTACAGGTTTTATTTCAAATTCAATGGGACTGGTAGCCGATAGCTTAGATATGCTGGCCGATGCACTTGTTTATGGACTTAGCCTATGGGCAGTGGGTGGATCAATTATGCGAAAAAGAATATTGCAAAGGTAAGCGGATATTTACAGCTTATTTTGGCTGTTTTAGGATTTTTCGAAGTCATACGCAGATTTATGGGATATGGAGAAACACCTGTGTTTTCAACAATGATTACGATATCCCTTTTAGCTTTAATGGGTAATGCTGCTTCATTGATCATTCTCCGTCGTACAAACAGTGATGATGCTCATATTAAAGCCAGCCAGCTTTTTACCTCAAACGATGTTATTATAAATATAGGTGTTATCCTTGCAGGAATTTTGGTATATGTTACTTCTTCCCGAATACCAGACCTGATAGTTGGAACGGTAGTCTTCGCAATTGTAATACGTGGCGCATTTTCTATTATGAAACTAGCAAAATAATATCTTATAAAAAGCCGAATACTAATCTATTCGGCTTTTTTACTTTTATCCATTAGAAAAAAATATCTCTTAAAAAGTTCAAAAAAATCGGAATGTAAAGAAGGAAGGTATCCACTGTATCTTTTTCTGAGCAATAGATTCTGTATTATAATCCGAACAATTCTTAAAACATTTCAATCATTATTTAAGCACTTGCTTAAATAATAAATTTAGCTATATTTGCAAGATGGAAAATAATTCGTGCATAAGACAACGGGCGGATATTAGACAGATCAATCGCTGTAAAAATCGAGTTTTAGAACTCCAAGACCCTTTTGATTATTTATCAAGTGGACTTGAATTAGCGGGAAATAATGTAAGGCTGAAAATCTTGTTTCTTCTACATGAAGAAAAACGACTTTGTGTATGTGATTTAAGCGATATACTAGATATGACAATTTCAGCAGTTTCCCAGCATTTACGAAAGCTTAAAGACCGAAAGCTAATCATAACAGAAAGAGAAGCACAAACCATTTTTTACTCATTGACAAAAGAGTACGAAAAATTGCTGGATCCATTTTTTAAAATACTAGTTGATAATAAAGTTTTAGAAACAATATGAAAACGGATAAAAAACTTATCGGTACTGGACTTTTAACAGCTATTGCAGCTTCTCTGTGTTGTATAACACCTGTTTTGGCGCTTATAGCTGGAACAAGTGGTCTTGCTTCAACTTTTTCCTGGCTTGAACCTTTCCGTCCATATTTTATCGGTTTAACAATTTTAGTGCTTGGCTTTGCATGGTATCAAAAATTGAAACCGCTAAGGAAAATAGATTGTAATTGTGAAGTAACTGAAAAACCAAATTTTATGCAGACAAGTTCATTTTTAGGAATTGTTACCGTCTTTGCGGGTTTACTTTTATCGTTTCCAATTTATTCTCACATATTTTTTTCCCAGACTAAAAGTAAAACTATTATAACTCAGACTTCCAAGATTCAGAAAGTTGAGTTTGCTATTAAAGGAATGACTTGTTCTGGGTGTGAACAACATATTAAAACAGAGATCAACCGACTAAAAGGAATTGTCGAAGTTGTAGTATCTTATGAAAAGGGCAACGCTATTGTTAAGTTCGACAGTAAACAAACAAGTATCACGGAAATTGAAAATGCTATCAATTCAACAGGATATAAAGCAATAAATAGTAAAACTATATCGTAATGGAAATAAAGTTACAAACAATAATAACTTGTCCAGACTGTGGTTACAAGAAAGAGGAAACAATGCCAACAAACGCCTGCCAATATTTTTACGAATGTGAAAAGTGCAAGAGAGTTTTAAAACCTCTCAAGGGTGATTGTTGCGTATATTGTAGTTTCGGCTCTGTAAAGTGTCCGCCAATTCAAGAAAATAAAAAATGCTGTTAATCTCTGGGTATTTATTTAAACCTAGATACAATTACAAATTCTTGGATAAAAACAAGGAGTAAATTATAATGACAAACGCAGCCTCTTTCACTTAAACTTCAAAGAAACAATTTAAATTATCCCTTTTTTTATATTTAAGGTTTGCGGTAACATATAAAAAAATATCATCATTATCTTTTTATATCAAAAATAATATCGTAATATTGCAATATAATAATTATGACATGGGAGCTACAAAAACAGAGCATTTTACTGAAAGCCAGAACCAGATAGCGGTTATTGCTAAAGCCTTGGGACATCCTGCTAGAATTGCTATTATCGAGTATTTGTTGAAGGTCAATACTTGTATAACTGGAGACATTGTGAATGAATTACCGTTAGCACAGCCAACTGTATCACAACATTTAAAAGAACTGAAAAACGCAGGATTGATAAAAGGAAGCATTGAAGGTAATTCAGTTTGTTATTGTATTGACGAAAATACTTTTGACATATTGAAAGAGTATTTTTCAAAAATAATCTTTACGGTAACTAACCAAAAATGTTGTTAAGAAAATGGAAATTGCTTTCATTATATCATCGATATTATTGATCAGCTATTCACTACTGGCAGTATTTGATGGTGTATTCTTACACCTATATAAATATCGCCTCTATCAACATGAAGAAAGTCGTTTTGAACATCTTACACATACAATAAGAGCCTTATTATTTACGGGTATTTTAATCTCTCTATTCATCAATATTGAAAACAACAATTTGTTTTTATTAGGCTGCATTTTGATTGCAGTTGATATTATCACCTTGTTGGTCGATGCCTATGTTGAAAAAGATAGTAGAGCATTTATGGGAGGGTTGCCAAGATGGGAATATATTGTTCACCTTTTGGTAAATGGTTTCCACTTCGCGGCTATCGCTGTTTTTTTAGTGATTAAAATAAATATAAATGCTGATGGCATCAGTTTAACTGAAAATTTTCAGCAGATAGAAAACTATCAAACTTTCAAGATCATAGCATTGAATCTTTTACCGGGTGCAATTATCATAAGCCTTTTGCATATTATGGTTTATAGTCCGAAATTCAATTATTACTTTAAAAAGATACAGCTCAAATGCTGTTAAAAAAATTTGTCAACAAATATCGCAATATTGCATTATAACTATAAAATATTAAAACAATGAAATTATCAGAAATCAAAGAAATTCTTCCAACATTAGAAAATGTTGAATTTCAGTTAGAAAATGGAACATTTGTACCTGAACATTTCCATGTTACAGAAGTTGGTCAGATCAATAAAAAGTTCATTGACTGTGGTGGTGTAATCCGTGACGAAAAAGCTGTAAACTTTCAGCTTTGGAATGCGGATGATTATGAACATCGTTTAAAACCAGGTAAGTTGTTAAACATTATCAGACTTTCTGAGGAGAAATTAGGAATCGAAGATTCGGAGATCGAAGTTGAATATCAAAGTGATACCATCGGTAAATATGATCTGGAGTTTAACGGAAAAACATTTGTGTTGAAAAGCAAAACAACAGCATGCCTTGCCCAGGACGCTTGTGGTATTCCATCAGAAAAGCAAAAGAAAAACCTTTCTGAGTTAACGGTAAATCAGAGCAATACATGTACACCCGGAGGTGGTTGTTGCTAACTATCCGAAGAATGTAATATATAACTTCTAAACAGTATTAAAATCCGATGGAAGAAATTTTTGATGTTATTGTTATTGGAGGGGGACAGAGTGCCTTAGCTTGTGGATATTATCTGAGACGAGCAAAACTGAAATATATTATACTGGATAAACAGGCTGTTCCAGGTGGTGCATGGCTCCATACCTGGGATAGTCTGACTCTTTTTTCTCCCAGAGAATACAGTTCATTACCGGGTTGGCTAATGCCTAAATCTGAACATCAGTTTCCGCTAAGACAAGAAGTAATTGATTACTTGGGCAAGTATGAAGACCATTATCAACTGAATGTTCAAAGGAGTACTGAAGTTACTGAAATTAAAAAAATGAAGGTTTATTTTACGTTCATACTCTTCAAGGGATTTTTAAAACCAAAACAGTTATTTCAGCAACCGGAACTTGGGAGAATCCATTTATTCCAACGATTGATGGAATAGAAGATTATAAAGGTTTACAGATACATTCGGGAAAATATAAGAACCCTGAAAAATTTATCGGACTGAAAACATTAGTAGTAGGCGAAGGTAATTCAGGCGCACAGATTGTTGCAGAGCTTTCAAAAGTTACCACTGTAAAATGGTCAACCAAAAAGGAGCCTGAATTTTTACCTGATGATGTAGATGGTTATTATTTATTCACTGTTGCCTCTGCCCGATACAAGGCGGAAAAAGAAGGAAAACCGTTTGATTCATCGCAATACAATTTAGGTAATATCGTAATGGTTCCAACCGTTAAGGAGGCTAAACAAAGAGGCGTATTTGTATCAAGTGGTACATTCCATCAGCTATACGATAAAGGGGTAATCTGGTATAATGGTGAAAAAGAGGAATTTGATGCTATTATTTGGTGCACAGGTTTCGGTTACAATACCTCTTATCTTAAATCACTTATAGAAACGGATGAAAAGGGCATTGCAAAAACTACAGAAAGCAAGTCCTTAGAAGTGACCGGACTATGGCTTGTAGGATATGGCAACTGGACTGGTTACGCCTCTGCAACATTAATAGGGGTAAACAGAATAGCAAAACAGACCATTGCTGAAATCGAAGAATTTTTAAACCAACAAAACTAAAATGAAAATTGCATTATTCAGTGATATTCACGCAAATTTACCGGCACTGGAAGCTTTCTTTAAAGATGTCGAATTCCGTGATCCGGATAGTATTTACTGTTTAGGAGATCTTGTAGGTTACAATATTTGGCCCAACGAGGTGGTCAATGAGATCCGGAAGAGGAAAATACCAACCATTGCCGGAAATTATGATTTTGGCATTGGGCGTATGAGCAACGAATGTGGTTGTGCCTATAAAACTGACGGTGAAAAAGACAATGGTAACATTTCCATTTCTTTTACAAACTCCATTATGATGGACGATGAACGCTCCTATCTGCGAACACTTCCTGCACACATCAAAGTTGAGTTCCAGCTTAATGAAGACAAATTAAATCTTCTATTAGTACATGGCAGCCCAAGAAAAATCAATGAATATCTGTTTGAAGACCGGGAGGAAAAAAGCATGCTCAGGATCATGGAGCAAGCGGATGCGGATATTATGTGTTTTGGACATACCCATAAGCCATATCATCGCATTTTAAATTCAGGTACTGAGGATCTTCCGCATTATCGCCATGCAGTTAATATCGGTTCTGTTGGAAAACCAAAAGATAATGATGTGCGGGGAGGCTATGTTATGTTAACGATCAATGACAATAGTTCTGTGCTTAATAAAGACAGTATCAAAGTTGAATTTATTCGATTTGATTATGATATTGAAAAAGCGGCACAAGCAGTTGAAAACAGCCCACTACCTAATGAATATGCAGAAAATTTAAGAAGAGGCTATTAATTTTAGAATTTAGAAATGAACCAAACACTTGTAAAAAATATCGAAGCACTCTCAGCTGGTACGATATCAGAAGAACGAAAAATAGTTTTGCAACCTTTAGTTGATTATGTGCAGAGGAAAATAGAAACTGACCAGACGATCCGTTTAAATTTCATCTGTACCCATAACAGTAGAAGAAGTCATTTATCGCAGATCTGGGCGCAGACTATGGCTTATCATTTTGACGTTAAGAACGTATATTGCTATTCAGGTGGCACTGAGGCAACAGCGATGTTTCCGAAAGTAGCAGAAACGTTAAGTAACCAAGGTTTTCAGATCCAAAAACTTAGCGAGAACGAAAACCCTGTCTATGCAGTAAAGTACGCACAAAATGAAGCTGCTGTAATCTGTTTCTCCAAAGAATATAACAATGACTTTAATCCAAAAAATGAATTCGGAGCAATTATGACCTGTAATAATGCGGATGAAGGCTGTCCGATTGTGTTTGGAGCAGAGGATAGATTTCCAATAAAATACGATGATCCCAAAGCTTCTGACAATACCCCGGAACAAACTCAGGTCTACGCAGAAAGAAGTTTACAGATAGCATCAGAAATGCTTTATGTCTTTTCACAATTAAAGAAATAATATGGATATAATTTCATTTGGTAAAGAACAGTTTAGGGAAATTGCTGAAATCTATAGACAGGGCCTTGAAACTGGAAATGCGACTTTTGAAACCTCAGTTCCCAATTGGGAAGATTGGGACAAAAGTAAATTAGAGCATAGCCGTTTTGCTGCTGTCATTGACAATATCATAGTGGGATGGGCAGCGTTATCTGCGGTTAGTGATCGCTGTGTATATGGCGGAGTGGCTGAAGTGAGCATTTACATTTCCAATGACCACAAAGGAAAAGGAATAGGAAAAGCCCTGATGACAAAATTGATAACGGAAAGTGAGATCCATGGAATTTGGACATTACAAAGTGGAATGTTTCCAGAAAATGAAGCTCCAATAGCTCTTCATAAGAGTACGGGATTTAGAATAATAGGTCACCGTGAAAAAATCGGAAAGCTTGGAGATACCTGGCGTGACACAGTAATCATGGAAAGAAGAAGTAAAACAATAGGATTAAATTAAAATAGTATGCAACCAAAATTAAAATTTCTTGATAGATACCTAACCTTATGGATATTTCTTGCTATGGCCATCGGCGTGGGCTTAGGTTTCTTATTCCCTGGTATTTCAAAGGTAACAGATTCCTTATCCATGGGTACAACCAATATCCCATTAGCAATTGGATTGATCTTAATGATGTACCCTCCACTAGCTAAAGTGGACTATTCCCTTTTACCGACTGCCTTTAAGGATAAAAAGGTAATTAGTATTTCACTATTGCTAAATTGGGTTATAGGACCAATTTTAATGTTTGTTCTAGCCATTTTATTTTTGAGAAATGAGCCAGACTATATGATAGGATTAATCCTTATCGGATTAGCAAGATGTATCGCTATGGTCATCGTATGGAATGATTTAGCAAAAGGAAATAGAGAATATGCTGCTCTTCTGGTAGCTTTAAACAGTATCTTTCAGGTATTTACCTACAGTTTTTTTTGTCTGGTTATTTATCAATGTTCTGCCTGGTAAATTAGGTCTTGCTAATTTCAATGTCAGCGTATCCATGAAAGATGTTACAGAAAGTGTACTTATTTATCTTGGTATTCCTTTTCTAGCCGGATTCTTAAGCAGATACATTCTAGTAAAGTCAAAAGGGATCGAATGGTATAATAGAAAATTTGTTCCAAGAATTTCCCCGATTACATTGTATGCTTTGTTATTCACGATTGTTTTAATGTTCAGCTTGAAAGGTGAAAAAATCGTAGAGCTTCCAATGGACGTAATCAAAGTTGCCATACCATTGATAATCTATTTTATCCTAATGTTCTTCGTTAGTTTCTTTGTAAACAAATCCTTAAAAGTACCTTACGACAAAAATGCATCTATTGCCTTTACAGCGACAGGGAATAATTTTGAGCTGGCCATAGCGGTTGCGATTGCTGTATTTGGTATTAATTCTCCACAAGCTTTTGTTGGTGTCATTGGACCTTTAGTGGAAGTTCCTGTACTCATACTACTGGTCAGAGCAAGTCTGTGGCTGAAGAAAAAATACTATTCTTAAGATAATGCAATAAAATTCAGGGGTAGTAGTATAATCTAAAACCTTTTAAATAAATTATAGGGAGGTCGATTTGGAACTGATAAGTTTTAAATCGACCTCCCTCTTTTTAATTTTATGGAATAATCTACAAATTGCGGATCATAATATGAATTATTTTTCCATAAAATAAAAGTCAACTCTAATAGTTTTCTTTGAATGGCCACAACAGCTTTCATTTTAATTCCATGCTTTGAAACTAATCTTAAAAAAATCTCTCTGAACCTTCCGTCGGTTCTGATTGCAGCTAGAGCAGGAAAATGCATTACCTTCCTTAAATAGCGATTACCCCGCTTGGAGATTCGGGGTTTCGATTTCACTGAAGTTCCAGACGTCTTTTCTTTTACATCCAATCCTGCATAGCTGACTAACTGTCGTTTATTTTTTATCAACTCAAAGCCATTTGTTTCGGCTATAATTGTTACAGCTGTTAGGCTTCCTATTCCCGGAATAGAAGATACTATTGTCATCTTATCCGCTAAAACGTGATCTCCTTTGATAAGTACAGCTATTTCTTCACGTATTTCTTTTTCCTGCAGATCTATTATGGATATTCTCTTTTTGTTCTCTTCACTGAACTGGCATTTGAAGTTTCAGAAGTATGGTCAGCATGCAGTTGATTTTTTAACATTGTACGCTCCTGTATGAACTGTTCACGCTCTCGACAAAGTTGCTTCAAATCATTGTATATTTTTAAAGGAGGTTCCCAAACTTCCAATTGTCTTTCCAAACCAAATCTCGCAATGGCTTGTGATGCACTCTTGTCCGTTATCGTTTTTATGTCTAGTGTTCTCGAATAATTGCTGATCTTATTCGGTAAAACGATACTGACTTGTTTTTTAACATTGTATAGATAGTATGCCAGGGATTCATGGTAAACACCTGTCGCTTCCATTACATACCGTATCTCTGTTGAGGTCGATGTCTGCTTATTGACCCACGATACAAGAGCTGAATAACCTTTTTTGGTATTTGCAAATACTTTATAAGCATAAACTTCTATACTGAGATGCTCATCCATTCGGCCAAGTGATACCACCAATTCGTTTTGTGCCACATCAATGCCTACCGTTTGTTTTAATAATACCTTCATCTTATTTGTTTTAGATAAGTGAAAACCTTTCGTCATCTTTTCTCCTGAGTGGATATACTGGCTATACGACTCTTGATAATGAGTGCATTCCTTACATTCTGTTCAGATTCTAAAAGGTAAAGAAGAGGAGGTAGTTTCTTTTCCCGAATATACCGTATGGCTATTTAAAGCAAAATCTACTCTCACTCTTCTTCACTTAGATTATAATTATACAAACATAGGAGAAGCAAAAGAACGTCGGCTGATTAAAATATGTAGCTTTTAATTTCTTCCATTATTCTATTTCGAGTTCAAAGTAGGTATCTTCCCAATTGAATTTAGCCTTTAAAAATTCCCAGGCTCTATCAAGTACCATGTCCTCGTCCTGTCCAAGATTCTTCGCGTTACTTATAACAAAAAATCCCGTTTAATTTTCAGTCTTATATACAAAGTCCTTATGTCTTGATGTAAAATTTTGGGGCTCCCGTCCATTCATATACAGGAACTCGATCAGTGATTCGCTTTTTAGGTGATAGACCCAGGTTCTTTCATCTTCAATATAGTACCCGTCCAGTAACGAGTCCGCCTTCTGGGACACAAGCTCACCGTCATTCTCGTAATCCTGAATGCTTTTTTCGCAAAAAAGAAATTCTGGTTGATGAAATTCAATGCTTTTCATGATAGATGTCCTTGATTGTTATGATCTAATATACGATTATTTTTTTGCTGCTTCAATTTGATATTCCTTGTTATATTTTATTCATCATTCAGGAATAGTCGATCAAGTTCCTGATCAATATTCAGTTTCAGCAGGCTATTATAAAGTTCATCCTGCTGTTTACTATCTCCAAGGTTTTTACCGAAATACTCAGCCATAAATTCGGCGAAGAACCTGTGAAAAATTCTAACATAAGTCTGGGCTTTTTCTGCTATATCTGTGTCTCCAATATTGATTAAACCATGAAGGGCCAAGTAGATCCTGTAAAGTAGATTGAAATTCTTTTCCTTTAAACCAAATTGGTATAATAATTTCATCTCGTTTGGTATCAAAAGAAAGCATTTCCGTATGGCCTGAACTATGGGTTCGATTATGCCTTCCTTACCGCTTATAATCTGTCCGATCCCTTCCCATTCGTAGCTTTCATAGGATTTCATATTCAACAAAGATCTACGATCTGCCCTGTGGATAAATATAGGGGATGAAGCAATTTTATGAATAAAGGTCAGATGAAAATTGTAAGGGGTCAGATCTGAATTTTCACAATGATTTTCATCGCCCATTGGGAACGGAGCCAATTGCGACAGTACCGCAAAAGGAAAAAAATCTGCGATCAACAAACCTTCATTTCCATATTTTTTTTCTCATAATCGATGTCGATGTGACCTGCGTTTTCATCAAATAAAAGTAATCTTGACTGATCAGAAATCACTTCCTTTTTTGGCTCTACTTTTAGCATTCTGTTGATAAGATCTGAAAACAATTTTGGTTTTGTTTGAGAAATCTCCATCAGTACAGCGGCTCCCACAATATCGCAATATGGAACTGCCATAGTCAATTCGCTAAAATAATTGAGATTTTGATCAATATCTCTGGTCTCAGAATCTTCCGCGAGAAGGCGTGAAATTATTGGAATACAATAATTGGCTAATAGTTCAGGAAGTTTGGGGTATAGTATACTAAAACCATTGTTCCGAAAATGCCTGATCACCGTTATGGAAGATTTTATCAGTCCCTCGTAATGGTCATTATATTTCCGTTTAAATATATCAATCGTAATAGAACCACTTAACGATGCAGCCACATTAAGATCTGAGTTTTGTTTCCGCAAATTATTTTCTTCCATAAAGCATTCTGCCATCATTGACATCAGACGGTGAATTTCTTGCGAATAAGTTTGGTTGTTTGTAAGGAGCTTTAAAAGGTAAACATCAGGTATCGGCTGGATCTTATCATATTGCCCTTCGACAAGGGCATCATTTTTATACAGAGAAATTAAATGTCTAATAATACGTGGTTCTCTATATTCAGCTGCATAATGTCCTCCATTTTCAATAACCAACTTGAATTTATCAAACATTATTTCATTTGCCTGAAAATACTCATCGTCGTCGAGCGCATCTAATTTTATAATTTTACTTTTCTCGCCTATAACAGTTTTATAATTTTTAAAAGGTACATAGGCTAACTGTTGTAAATTGAATTCGTCTACCGTATAAAGGATTCGATGGTGTCCATCATCAAAAATGTCAATTAGCTCAATGATTTCGTCCATAATAACATTGGAGATACTCTCGTTGAAGTTATCAAGCAACAAATAGAACCTATTCTCACTACCCACCCTCAGTGAAGAATGTAACCATTCCCTGATCTGTTCGTCACTCACACGCATACCGGAGTTTTTTGTAAAGGTATTGGCTAGTTGTCTATAAATTGAATAGTTATGGTCATGACAGTCCAGATAGAAGACAAAATTTTCCTGTGAATTCAACCTACTGAAGAATTGGTAGAGCAACATTGTTTTTCCGCTGAATGCCTGGCCTTGTACGCCTATCAAAGAGGTTTTATCGTCGAATGCTTCAATCACCTCTGCTAGAATGCTGCGGTCAATCACAAAATCTGGGCATATAGGCTTGGTTAAATCTCCAATTTCTCCCGTCAATCGTAAAAATTTTTGTTGGGTTATCTGGTTAATAACATGAGCGAATAATTCTGGATCGTTATTCAACAGGAGATTTACGGCATCCTTGAAATCATTTGCTGCCAGGGCGAAAGAATCCTTGATGCACTCATTTATCATCCCAAAATCTACACTATCGGTAATAATTTCTTCTTTGGTATAGGTGTTAAAAAAACGATTGATCTTTCCGTTAGAAATTAATGTTATCGCTGGCATCTGATCTAAAAGTCGTGCGTAGGAAATTCCTTGAGCTATATCTCCAGAAGAAATAGCCACATTCTCCTGTTTCAGTTCCAGGAGAATCACATTTTGCCCATCAATTTTCAATATAATGTCGGAAATTCCCCGTACAATATTTTTTGCTGAATATCCGGAATCTAATGGGATATAGTGATGTCCTATTTTAAGCGTAAATGAGGTTTGGTGTTCTACTTTTACCTCCTTGAATGTTGGAAATACTGTGTGCAGTACACGATCAATTCTTGCTTCTAACGTAGCTTCATTCATTGTTAATAATATGTATAAATTGATCCCAAAAGTTGGTTCTGAGGGATTAAAGCAATTTACAATTTTTCACCAATATATTCACCCTAATTATAATCCGATCTCCAAGATATAAAACGCTCAATTACGATGTTAATTTTGAAAGATCCGATTTGATTTCATTGAACATTTTGATAATAGTAGTGTTGTCCAACAGAAGTTCATTTTGTTGTGATTCCTCGACAGCAATACTCGACGTAAATTCCCAAACCTCCAAAAGATCTTTCAAAAGAATATTGTATGGCTTATAAAAAGAGTTGTCGGCCATAACCTCCAATGCGGTCGGTTGTACTGCCGATAATCTTTTATAGGTAATTCCTTCATGTGTTAAAAAAATATATGTCTTCCCGATCTTAATGTCATTCAGTGATTCTATATACCTTCCGATTATATAAGCACCGTCTTTATGAGGTGGCATAGAATCACCTTCTACTGGAAAGGCTCTATATTTTCCATTTCGAAGAAACGGCAGAGACATAGTTTGTAAGGACTCTATATAGTCAGGATCTGCATAGCTCATAAGATAGCCCATTGAAGCTTTGAATGGAACAATCTCGATTTTATTTTCACCCATCTCGTCGGTTTTTATAGGAAGTAGGATTCTGTTGTCAGGTAAATTGACCATTTCTTCTAACCTATATTTTCTAAGGTCAACGGTAAGAAGTAAGTCGGTACTTAAATGATAAAATTTAGAAAGCGCCACAAGTACTTCCAGAGGAAGAGAAACTTTTCCGTTCTCATATTTAGAATAGCGATCTCTTGTTATACCTATGGCCTCGGCTATTTTCTCTTGTGAAAGCTGCGTTTTCTGCATCCGTAAATACCTGATGTTGTCGGCCAAAAAAGTTTGTAATGTCATTTTGGGAATATTTTTCCCAACAAATATAAACCATCTTGGGAAATTTCTTCTCAATTTTGCTAAATAAATTAGTATAAAATGGAGCGGACGATTGTACATTGTGACTTGGATACATTCTTTGTATCGGTTGAAAGGCTGATCAACAGCGATCTTATCGGGAAACCAGTATTGATCGGAGGAAGTTCTGACCGTGGCGTTGTTGCGTCCTGTTCTTATGAGGCCCGCAAGTATGGTATCCATTCCGCCATGCCCATGCGCCTTGCCAGACAGCTCTGTCCCGAAGCTGTGCTTGTGCGGGGCGACCATGATCTTTACAGTAAATATTCAGACATTGTTACGGAAATAATCGAAGATAAAATTCCGGTTGTTGAGAAAGCGTCAATTGATGAACATTATCTTGATATGACCGGAATGGATAGATTTTTCGGTTCCTGGCAATTGACACAGGAACTCCGCAAAACCATTATTAAAGAAACTGGACTCCCCATTTCATTTGGTTTTTCAAAAAATAAAACCGTAAGTAAGATTGCCACGGGCGAAGCGAAACCCTGTGGAGAACGAAAAATTGATGAAGGGACTGAACGGAATTTCCTTGCTCCGCTATCTATTCGTAAAATACCGGGTATCGGGGAAAAGACCTATCCGTTATTGCGCAATATGGGAATATCACAGATCCTTACTTTACAGCAGATGGACGTCATTACCATGAGAAAGGTACTGGGTGAAAATGGCGTCAGCATCTGGAACAAAGCCAACGGTATTGACAACAATGCGGTTATTCCTTTCAGCCAGCAGAAAAGTATGAGCAAGGAGACGACATTTGAACAGGACACAATTGATATGGATATTCTCAGACGGACGATGCTTTCAATGGTGGACGAGCTGGCATTTGATCTGCGTAGAGACGGCAGACTGACTTCATGTGTGACAGTAAAGCTTAGATACAGCAATTTTGATACCCATACCATGCAGACAAAATTGCCCTTTACATCATCCGAAAGGGTTATTTCTGAAAAAGTAATGCAGCTTTTTGAAAAACTATACAGCCGCAGGATGCTGATACGCCTGATCGGTGTAAAATTCAGCAATCTGATAGCAGGTGGATATCAGGCAGATCTTTTCAATGACACACTTGAAGATATCAGGCTGTCTGAGGCAATGGACAGGATAAGAATAAGATATGGGCACGATTCGGTGCTCAGGGGCTTCGCACTTCCAAATTTATAATACGATGCTGCTCAATTTACATAGTTATTATAGTCTACGATATGGTACAATAAGCGTAAAGGATCTGATTGAGGGTATCCGCAAGTATGGATTTGACACAGCTGTACTCACGGACATGAATAATTCTTCAGCAACAATTGATTTTATCAGACAGTGCAGGGAAGCTGGTATAAATGGACTTGCAGGAATGGAATTTCGTAATAATTGTAAGCTTCTCTATATCGGAATCGCAAAGAACGAAAAAGGTTTCAGGGAACTCAACGAATTTATGACTGCCCACAATCGTGATAAAACATTATTGCCACCAATAGCACCTGGCTTTCGGGATGTTTTTATAATTTATCCTTATGGAAGTATTCAAGAAGCTGCTCTTCGGGATAATGAATTTATAGGAATACGGCCTTCGGAGCTTACCCGTTATATCGTTGCTCCAAAACGTTTTATGGATCGATATGTAATCCTTTCCCCCGTATCATTTAAACAGGATGATTTTCAGTTGCATAAACAGTTGCGCGCTATTGATAACAATATTCTGATATCACAGCTTCCTGCTGATCAGATGGCGGAGAAAGATGAAATATTTGTTCATAAGGAAAAATTAATGCAAATATATGGCCTGGTTCCTGAGTTGATTGCAAATACAGAAAAGTTACTTTCAGAATGCCGTTTTGATTTTGACTTCAAGGGTTCCAAAAATAAAAAGACTTTTACGGGAAACCGTTATGACGATAAACAATTATTGTTTAAGTACGCTATGGACGGGTTTGAACGACGGTATGGATCAAATGACAAAATTGCCAGAGATCGGGTTCTGCATGAACTGGATATCATTCATGAGCTGAATTTTTCCAGTTATTTCCTCATAACCGATGATATATGCCGTTATGCAAGAAACAGGAACTTTCATTATGTCGGTAGAGGCAGCGGAGCCAATAGTATTATCGCATACTGTCTTGGGATAACTGATGTTTGTCCAATCGAACTGAACCTTTATTTTGAACGGTTCCTTAACCCTAAAAGGAAAAGTCCACCCGACTTTGACGTTGACTTTTCATGGCGGGATCGGGATGAGATATATGATTATATTTTCAAAAGATATCAGGGCGAACATACTGCTCTCATGGGAGCAATGGGAACTTTTCGTGACCGTTCGATCATAAGGGAACTTGGAAAGGTTTATGGACTTCCCAAACCTGAAATTGATCGACTGATCAGTGACCCCTCCAATATGCTCAACAAAAATGAAGTTACCAGGACAATCCTGGGAGTTTATAATCAAATGGCAGATTTTCCCAATCAACGTACGATACATGCCTCCGGTGTGCTGATATCGGAAAATCCGCTGACCTGCTATTCTGCGCTGGATTATCCGCCCAAAAACCTGCCGACAATGCAGTTTGATATGTATGTTGCCGAGGAAATAGGGTTTGAAAAATTTGATATTTTATCACAGAGAGGAATCGGACATATTGAGGATTGCAGGGAAATCGTTAGAACCAATAGGGGCGAAGCCATCGAAACTTCCGATCCTAAACGTTTCTTTAACGATCCAAAGATTGCAGATCAGCTAAGGTCAGCCCATACCGTCGGATGCTTCTATATTGAATCCCCGGCAATGAGGCAGCTCATAAGTAAATTGAAATGCGATGATTATTTGACGCTTGTCGCTGCAAGTTCAATAATTAGACCCGGAGTAGCGTCGTCGGGAATGATGGGGACTTTTATTGAAAGGCATCTAAACCCTGAAAAAGTTGAGTATATCCATCCGGCATTTAAACAGGAACTCGAAGATACCTATGGTGTAATGGTATATCAAGAAGATGTAATGAAGATCGGTCACCGCTTTGGGGGATTGGATCTGGCTGATGCGGACGTACTGCGTAGAATGATGTCCGGCAAATACCGAAATAAGAATCATATGCTCGAAATTGAAGATAAATTTTTCTCCCATTGCAGGAACCAGAATTATCCGGAAGAAATATCCCGTGAAGTATGGCGGCAGATGGAAAGCTTTGCCGGATATTCGTTTAATAAAGCGCACTCCGCATCTTTTGCCGTGGAGAGTTACCAAAGCCTTTTTTTGAAGACTTACTATCCGCTTGAATTTATGGTTGCAGTGCTGAATAATCATGGCGGTTTCTATGACCGTGAAGTGTATGTGAACGAAGCAAAAAAAGCAGGCGCTAATATTTGTCTGCCCTGTATAAACAGAAGTATATTCGATACCTCAATAATTGGTAAAGATATCTACCTTGGTTTTGACTGTATTTTGAATCTGGAAACAAAACTGGCACAGTCGATCTCAGAAGAACGGAAGAAAAATGGCCCGTATCTGGGGATTGAAGATTTCAATCAAAGGACAGGAGCAGGGCTTGAACAGATCATCATTCTGATACGTTGCGGAGCCTTCGGATTTCTTGACGTTGATAAAAAGGAACTGCTGTGGGAGGCACATCTGATCCTTAATTCCAATAAAAACATGAACTTTCAGTTGGGCCAACTCTTCCAGAGTTCAAACGAAAAACCGAAACTTCCAGTCCTCATTACCGATCCGCTGGAAGATATTTATGATGAGATTGAACTGATGGGTTTTCCTGTTTCGGGCAGTATTTTTGATCTGGCAAAATCAAATTATCGAGGTAATGCATGCGCCGATAATATGTCCTTATTCGCAGGTCAGACGGTAAGGATCGTCGCCTATATGGTAGCTGAAAAATGGGTAAAGACGAAAACCGGTAAACCCATGAAATTTGGAACCTTCCTGGATAACAACGGTGACTTTATAGACACCGTGCATTTCACACAGAGCCTGCTCAAATTCCCCCTTCGTGGAAAAGGATTATACCTGATAGAAGGTAGAGTTACCATTGAATATGGATGCCCATCAATAGACGTTCAAAGATGTGCAAAAATGCCCATAAGACCTGATCCAAGAAGTATATAGTATTTGTTTATATGAATATGAAACTATCCATGTGACCATATTTACTACACCAGAAGTCAGCCCATAAATGAAATGCTTTCTCAGTAGAGACTTGTTTTAGTCGCTGTAATCTTTCTCCGACTTCTTTAGGGGTAAAGCCAATACCATTAATTGTGAACCAGGCTTTGTCATACTCCCCACTTACAATATACTTTTCAAATAGCTCTTTTTTATTTGTATTTGCTAAAAGCCATTCGGGAATATCCTCGATTGGTTTGTATTTTGGATCTTTTTTAAAAAAGGAAAAACTTGACTTATCTTTATTATACCCGATCCATTCTTTGTGAAAGATTTCAAAGTAACAAGACTTTGGAACATTGCTCAAAATTATCAGTTTATCGTTAGAGGGAAATTGACCATCATAAATTTCATTTTCGTTTACACATGAAAGTGGTCTATTTGTATTGATTACCGATATATTACATTCTGGATTTTCTTGGTGGTTCTGATTTGCTTGTTGAAATTCTAAAAAATCCTGATTCCTTAACCCCATGAGTGCCGCACATTTTTCTAGTCTTTCGGTAACTATGCAATCCTCGCTGTTTACGAATTCGTTAAACAACAATCGCGAAAACAGTTGTTTCTCGTTTCTAGCAATTTCACTTGTTTGAAACCCAGCTCCATCTGTCATATCACCAAAACTAATTTTTCTATCTGAAAACCAGTGTTTAACCATTCCCACATGATAATGGTCTGCGTCATAACTATACATAAAAGGTATGAGAAACGGTGGATGAGCAAATGAGCCTGTATTTGTTTCTTCAATATAAAACCTAAACATGCTATATTCATCAATAATCGGAATTTCACCTTTATACAATGATTTAAGTTCCTTTCCTAAATTTAATTCATTTAATAATTCTTCCATTCTTCTTAATCTAAGTCGTTATCGTCAATTGGTCTAGGAGGATATTCATATAATGGTTTTTCATGCTGTGGACTAACCGGATCTCTGGTTGGATGCGGACCCTGAGTAGTTGCTGGATGTATTTGGTTCAAATGCTGGTCAGTACTCTGGGTTGGATATAAATTTTTAGGATCAGTAGCATGCTCTGGATAACGCTGTAATGGCCAATTGGTATGATGTATTGGGCCTTCCGGTAAGTCTACACCCTGTTCAGAAGCCAGTTTTTTAAATTCTCGCTCAATCGTTGAAAATGCATTCCTCAATTCTGTATTTGTCATCTGTCTATTATTACGCATATTTGCTTCGTATCGAGTAAAAGCATTTTCTTGTCCCGTGTTTCTTTTGTTTTCTTTGGCTTGTTCCCACAAGGCACGCCAGACCGGATTATCAAAAAGTGATTGCAATCCAAATCTCCCCTCTAAAGTGACACGCTCAAAAAGCTTACCATTTTTCAATGCATTAACTGTCTGCGCTCCCTGTTTGTAAATTCCAACCGCCATATTCGGGTTTGTCCTCGCACTTTCAGCCATCGCTCTTTGCCCAACCAGTGATAATCCAGCATAATAGAAATCCTGCCAATTCAACGGTTGTGGATTTGAGCCAGTAGCTTTTTGGTATATCTGAATAAAGGGTTGCTCAAACATCGTTAAACCTGAAATTACTTCATCGCCTGTTTCACTTAGACTTTTACCATTTCTTAATATCCCCTCGAAGCCTACCTGATCTACAACAGCAATTCCCCTTGCGGAAACGTTCAGAAAAGCAAAATTGAGCAATGCTGTAGACATTGTGGGGGTTGCGGTTCCTGCGAAAGCACCAAAGCCCGCTGATCCAAGTTTACCCAGCATAGCACCTTCTAAAACTGCCCAGCCAGTGTTTCTTGCAGTGTAGATCATAGCCTGCCAGGTACTCGTAATTCCTTCTGCATAAGTAACCGTGCCACCTATAATGCAAGTCATTTGGCATTTTGAAGTTAAAGAATACGCATCTTTACGTCCATAGGCATTTAACGTGGAGTAACCCACCCACTTTCTGAAAGGAGCTGCCAGACCTCCACAGAGTGCAGCACTTGCAGCCACTGCGACTGCCGCTAATAAAACCAATGCCGCACCTCCGGTAACAATGCCAGCTGCAGCTATCGCGGCAGCGATAACCACTGTCCAGCGGCAACAGAAATCGCCCAGCTGTTGTGTTGCAGTATCATCTTTAACTAAATAATAGAATTTATCTTTTGTCCCGTGGTTTGTTTGCGTCGGGTACATCTTTGCCGGAGCAAGACCTGATGAACATGTAAAATACATATCACTGGTCAATGCCACATAGCCGGTTTGTCCTGATTCACTCATACAGTCTAATTTTATAATGAACTTCGCCTCCAAATTTATCATTGATAGCTTCAGAAAAATTCACTTCCCCGTCAATAATAAAGCCACTCAATAGGTCTATATTATATTGTGCGTTATACAGATATACCGGTTTTAAAGCGTCAAAATCTGAAATCGGGAACCCACCATATAAATCTTTCAGATGATTCTCTGCCACTATATTCGGATATCCATCAACCTTGATAGTATAGATATTTTCCGCATCCGGACTTTTGTTCCCATCATATCCCAAGGCAAAAGGAATTAAACCTGACCTAAATAAATTAGGAATATTTTTTTTATCCTTCCAAAAAAATCCCTGCCATAAATATTATTTAAATATATGTCAAAAAATTCCATAGCCTTTACCATTGCATCCACACCGCCAACCTTTTCAAAAGCTTCATCTTGGATTTTAAACAACTCAACCAATGAGGTATTGGCCTTATTGTATTCAATTGTCTCAGCCTTAACATCTTCCCATCGTTCCTTTATCTGTTCCAAATTTTTAACCCGCAGAAGAGTACCTTGCTTATCTACGGTAAAAGTGATTTCATTGAGAGCCTTTTGTAATTGGCTGACAACTTTATGAATTTCTATGTATCCCATATTATCCGCTTTGACCATACGGTGATCAAGCGTAATAAGTTCAAATGTATAATCGTGGGAGCCTATTTCTTTAAGTGTAAGCATCCATCTTAATTCCACTTCTGTTTCACTCATCATGCCATTTAAAAGCATATTGCTAGTAATGTTGACAAGGTATTTCTTAGTACTTAAGGTCTTAAAATTTATATATTCCATTCAGATAACCTTAATTAATAAATACGTTTCCACCACTCCAGGAACCTTCACCAGTAATTTCTATTTTTGCTCCGTTGACCTTAATTCCTGCCGTTGAAATTTCAAGACTGTTGTCACCAACTTTTAAGGTTAGCTTTTCCAGCGAACTTAAATCAATAACACCATCTTTTCCCATGGTAAGAACACTTTGACCGTTTCCAACATCTGTTTTGTGGATATCTCCAACAGTTACCGTATTTTTTTCACCAACTGAAACAGATTTATTCTTGGTAGCATTGGTGTTCGCATTCCCGGCACCATCAAATTTCATGTTCGCACCACCTTGATCTGTAAGGAAAACAGATCCTTCACCGTCATTCAATTCTAGCTTATTTCCACTTTTACTACTAAGACTTTTGATATTATTTCCTTCTCCTCCTCCGGCGCCAATCCCACCGTGATACATTCCTCCCATAACAAAAGGCCGATCAGGATGCAGATGGACATAATTGACAATTACCTGGTCACCAACTTCCGGAATTGACATAAATCCCCGGTTTTTTCCAACTTTATCGCTGCTTCCAGCATCTGGTGACATAACGCGGATAAACTCCGTGGTATCCTGGCCCTTTTGCCAGTCAAGCTGTACCTGTACTCTTCCTTGATTTTGTGGATCGGTATTGGATATTACTTTTGCAAACTGGGGCTCCGCTAATGGATTGATATATTCCGGTCTTGGAAGAAAGCCCGTATCGGAGGCAATTGCTTTAAATGATCCTTCATAATAGCCTCTGGCATCTACCTGATGAAGAGCTTCAATAACCATTAATTTCGTAAAAAAAGTAGTCTCATTGGAGTCCGGTTTTCGCATTTCTATATCCGTTATGCATCCTGGATAAAGAAATGGCAAACTTGTTTTCCCAGAGGTAACGAGTACCTCAGCGGCTTTGCTCCCTGCCGTACCTCTTTGGGAAGCATCAATATCCATAAAAGATATCGCTTTGATAGGGGCAACACGTAAAGAAGGTGTTTGAAAAGTGCGTTCTGAAATCTCATAAGCACGTTTTGCAATGTCTGAAGTATGTGTAATTTTTGAACTGCTTCCGATAAACTTTTCATCTTTACTACTATTGTAACCATAAAAAGTTGGTTTAACATGCTGTGCCTTCATTTTGATCTTTACATCACTTAAATTACTTCCATAAACCAATTTTATCGGTTTCTCCTGTGGTGGCAATTTGCCAAAATGAAGAATCTCTCCATCATAAAAAAACTGCTCACCATAAGCCTCGGCGATTCTTGACAGATAATTAAAATGTGTTTCCTCATATTGACAACTGTAAGAAATATTACCATGCTGAGAATCAACACGAAAATCAAATTTTCCTTGATCCAGGGCTTCTTTAATCACTTCATTTGCAACGCTGTTCAAACTTATCGGTTGCGAACCTCCAAAACTTTGTATATGTGGAGCTGCATCTAATAGGATCGTTGGACTATAGCCCTTAAAAACGATGTCTCCTAAACTGCCTTTTTCCTGACTAAATCCAATCTCTGTAATAACACCTACAAAATTTCTCTCAGGGCTTTGATCCACATCTTTATATTTAAAAACAACGGTGATTCTTTTCCCTAGAAAAGCCTGTGCGTTTTCAAGATTATGGTTTTCAGGATCTCCCAGTGCATCGTGGGCAAGAACCATTTCAAACTTATGATGGTTAGATGCCTTCTGTTTTAATCTAAAATGTTTAAAATGTCTGATTTGCTTACCTTCAACATGAATGTCAAGATTTATAACCCGATTAATACCTGCAATTGCGTTTTCCGGGATTGCATGGGCATTGAAAATTTTTGAAGTCGGTTGATTGCTCCAGATCTTTTTATTGGAAATTTCCGCCTCATTAGGAGTTATCGGCTTATTAAACATCTGGTTTCCTGAACTTATAGCATCTTGGGCTTTTAAAGCATCGCTTTTCAGGTTTTCAATATTTACATTTTTTTTGAATTCGTTTTCATAATTCATCTTATCCGAATACTTTCCGGTTTGGGAAAGATCCTTTTCTTCTTGAAACATGATAATAATTTTTTCGGTTGTGTTTAATTAAAATATAATCCTTTGGGTAGGATTCTTTGAGGACAACTGCAAACAAAAAGGTAGGCCCTGTTCCATTTACATTAATTTCACTTGCTTGTAATTGTAGCGAAAACTAGCGGGAATACCTCAACAAGAGGTGATTTGAAGATTAAATAAATGACTCATTAGCGGTTTTTAATAGGTTAATAATTAATGACTTGGTAAGCCAATATATAACTATAAAAATTTCTGACAAAATTTTATACCACATTTTTGAGAAATTGTCGTATTTCTACGACCGGAGATATAAGGATAGGATTATATGGAATTTTAGCTTTTAAATAGCTTATTTCTGATAGGCTTCAATACTCTTTTGGCGTCTTTCCTGATCTTTTTTGAAAGTTCTTGCAGTCCATAAAAAACCAATACCTAAAATGATCAGTGCATACGCTATCCATTTGCCAAATCTTTCTGCTAAGGTTACAATGACGGATCGCTCATAACTGGAAAAGCCTTCTGCGCCTGCGGGACCACGACGGTAGAATTTACGCCTGTTGATCCAATAACGTAAAGCCAGTCCGAGAATTAAAAAGCCAATGCCCATAACTAATAACGGTATCATATTCAGTGTTTCGGTTTCCATAAAAATACGAAAAAATTTTTTCTTCATAAGATATTACTAAGAAAAAATTGGGTTGTTTCAGTGTGAAACAACCCAATTTTCATTTCCTCAACCGGATAATCCTGCAATCCTGATTTAATCTATAATCTGAATCTTCCTCTTTTCCGTTCCGGTTTCCGGTTCTTTTTCTGATCTGAAAGACTTTTGTCTTGTTTATCTTTTTGCTGAGTGACTGGGTTTTCTTTTTCAAAATGTCCGACATGCTCCACAGTTTTTTCTTTTGGGTTATTTTTTTCATTACTGATCTCCTTTTTTTCAATTTTTGTTAGTTCGTTCTCCACTTTGTCAGCATAATAAAAAGCTGTCATTTCCACATCGATTAAGTTTCCCTTTCTTACAAGTATGGTAGGATCTTTTATGCCTTCCAGCATCGCTTTATAAAGCCATTCTACCGATAACTGAACCACAAAATCACGATCCGTGGTGTTTTCAAAACAATATTCTGTCGCATCATAATTAGTTCGGAAAGTGGGAAGTGATTTCAGGTCTTCAAGGGTGCATAATGTTATCCAATCACCGTAGGCTAAATACTTGTCACCTTTATCAAGTGTTCTCTTTAGATAGTCCATTGTCAGCAAATAATCGTTTTCTGAAATCGTCATCGTTAAGTTTTAATGAGAGAAAAATAAATGAGACAGCTTTGATCATTAAGCTGTCCCATTACATTAATTAATCAATACTGTTAAATTGAAAGCTCAATTGTCTTTCATTGCCAAAATTATCGAGTATCCAAATGTCAAATGATTGCTGGACATTGGATTGCGATGTGTAATAGAAGGTGATCTCCGAACTCTTGGCATCGGAAAGAAAGTATACTTTATTGGGTAGAAAGGCTTTTTTCCCTGTCTTCCCAATCTCATAGATCAGATTTCCATTTCCGTCATACTGAAAATACCGGAAGAAATATTGAACACCAGAAAAACTTCCTGTATTTTTGATTTTCATGGAAATTGCCTCCGTCTGGCCGACTGCAATTGCTTTGTTAACAGGAAGGACAACAACCTCAAATGGGAAGTTCTGCTGAATATCAAGATCATCATTTTTACAGGAAAATAATAAGCCAATACTCATTAATAAAATGAACCAGCTATACTGGAATTTTGTATCTAAGAATGTTTTCATATAGATAAAATTTAAAGGTTAAAACGAAGGCCAATACCCGCGGAAGGACGGAACTGATTAAAATTTGTTCCCCAAACGTATTTCGCTCTGGCCTGTAAGGATAGGATAATAAAATTGGTCAGATATGTCTCTAGGGTCAGCCTGCCTCCGGCACCGTACACAAAACTGCTTTCATTGTTGATTTGTGAACCATCCGCTAGCAATAGTTTGTTGTGATTGACCAACTGATAACCACCACTGGCTTCAACTGCTGAATTTAAATTCACAATTTTATTTGGTAAGCCTATAACATGGAAACTATATCCCCCCGATAATAAATAAGTTTCAATCGGAATGGGGTTTTCAGTATAGAATGTTGTCCTACGCTGATATTCTGCTGAAAAGAAATGATAGTTTCCTTTTTTGTGATTTTGTGTCAGCTCCAGATTCACAAAATAATTGTCCTTTGGCTGATCATTGGAAAACATGCCAGCAGTGACCTGTAAACCTTTTTGATAAGGTAGTAATCGTTGCGCCAAAATTGACGTAAATGGCAATAGAACCATTAAGAATATGCTTAATATCTTTTTCATATCGTTTTAAATAAGATTGTTATTTAATTTTTAGTGGTAGATCCTTTAATAGTACTGCACGGAGTAGATCCTCATTTTCAACTTCAAGTCGTTGATGCCTTCCACCATTCTTTTCAAAAAGCTCAATTACAAGTATTTTATCATGATCAAGTGTGAACTGATCCAGCAGATAAACTTCACGGCTCGTTTTGTTGTCCGGAACTTCGGCAATATCGCTGTAAGTCCGTACGATATTTAGTGGTTTCTCTTGAAATACAGTACGTTTTGCTACTTTTTTATCGACTATTTTAAAATTTATAAAGTCTATCTGATAGGAAACATTGGTTTTATTCTGAATCTGCGTATTAAAGTAATATTTCCCCTGGTATATGTAAATCCCTTTCAGACTAAAGAGAATTCCAAAACTTCTGGAAGCAATGTGCCTGATATTGTTCCGGTTTTTTTTATAGATAGCTTCCATGAGCTGATCGGGAACATAAGGAGAAAAACCCAGGTCTTCCAGATGTATATTGGCTCTGGAGTTTGATACGGATTTATCCATTGGATCAAGGTTATAGGTTAGGATCTCGGGATAAGAACTGTAAAAAACACTGAAGCTATAAAATTTTCCGTCATCCGTAATCACTGAGAAATTGGATTCATCTTCAAAATCTTTCACTGCTGCTTTGATCCGTAATACATTGTCCGCATCATCAGCTTTTCCCGCAGTGAGAAATTCACTTCCCAGATCAACATAACGGATCGCAGATGGAAAGATAAGGTGCGTTGTTTTATTATACGTTACAGTGATGTGATAAGGCTCAACGTGTTCTGAATCTAACTGATGATTTAATGAGTCTGTAATTGTTTGTGCATGCGAATAAACAAAACCAAGCATTGCACAAATCGTTATTAATATTTTTTTAATGATCGATTTCATTTCTATTTGATTTAAGAATTAGTATTATTTTTTTGAAACTAAAAAGACCTGATGACCTGCCTTTAACATTACTTTGGGTGTTCTTACTTTCTTTGAAAAATAGCCCGCAACTCCTTGAACCAGGCCACGGGAGAGGTCGCCCGCTATTTGCTGGCCTGCGGATCTGCTCATCATGATAGAAGTACCGGAAGACTGGCTCATGTTAGCAGCAATTTCATTGACGGCACTCATTTCAGCGGAATATGGCACGTTCAGCCCCAATTGACCGTCCAGATCATAAATATTGATTTCTACCGGGAAAATATTGCCGCTGGATTCTATTGAAGAAACCTTTAGGCTTAAACGTCCATTGTTGAATTTTGCTCCGGCAGTAACAATAGAACCGGAGGGAATAGTGAAATCAGGAGTCTTTGAATCTTCAAGAAGCCGCAATTTCACGGTTCCTTCACCAACAATGGTTGTGTTTTCATGAATGCATGCCCGAATACTATTCTTAACTTTGGTAGCCTGTTGGGTTACACCCACAGTGTAGAATCCACGGTTTCTTTCTCCGTTAATATTTTCCAAAAACTCCCGATCTGAAGGTTCACGATAAAGTGCAGAAACCACATTTGCACGCATAGGCGAAAAAGCAACAAAGGATGTTTTCTGACCTCCGGTATTTCTAATGGCTGTACTGTCTGACTTTTTTTGCTCACCACCATTATTTGGAAGATACTTGGACGCCATCTGGTAAGATTTTTCCATGAGCTGCAATTGGTCATTAACTGTCAAGGGAGCAGGATTCGCATCCCTTTCATCAAGTTGCCTTTTTAATCCTGCAATCTCTTTGCGAAGTTCATTTGATTCATAATTTTCATTACTGTTATAAAATGACCCTAAAGTCGCCTGTGCGTTGCGATAGGAGTTTAATGCCGGACTTTCGGCCTGATAGCTCTTTCCTGATGGATTATTTGTTGGATTCTCATTTAATCCTGAATTCGGATCGGCGGCCTGCATCGTACTGTCACTATTCCAATAATCGGAAAGTGATGTGAGCATATTCTTTTTTGCTGGTTTTTCTCGTCCATCATTGCCTGCTCATAGGCTTTTTGTTTATCGGACTGCATACCTATTTCTGTTGCCTGTGGAACAGCACCATTGAGGCCCGAATCTTTGTTCTCATCCTTATCGGACGATGGTTTGAAAATCAGATATAGACAGACAAGGAAAACAATTCCCATTAGAAGATAGATCAATGGCTTTTTTAATTTTTCCAGCTTGGATTTGTCATTCCCACTGATTAAATCTTCAGATTTCTGGTCAGATTCTTCGACTAGAATACTGATTCTTTTATTCTCGTTATTTTCCATTATTCTCATTTTTTAAGTTAATTGATACACTGTCCTTGGCTATAAGACCGGACTTTTCTGTTTTTTCGACAGGATTCTCAATATGCCGGATGGCAACTTCCTGATCTGCTTCTCCCGTTTCGACACATACGTTTACCACAACAATAAGCGTTAAAATGGTGTACAACAGGAAAAAATAAATAGTATATTTTCGCTGCTTTTTTATGGGCAATTCGCGCCAACAGTCATCAAGATCATTGATACGATTTTCGATTTTTGTTCTTAGATTCATAATGATAGATTTAACGTTCTACAACTTCCAGATCCCTGTTCTCCAACACGGCGAATTTCTCGATGTTGAAGCCCTGTGGGTTATTATCTGACCGAACGGAGTTTAGCAGATTACAGGAAGTGACCAGATTACGCTTGGTCACGTTGCTTGAACGGATGATAAATTGAGTGGAATAAGTTTTTACTGAATAGGGGTAAGAATCGAAGTTGCAGATTACACTGTCAACTTCGACCCTTTGCTGTACATTTCCACTGATGATACGATTATAATATCCCTTTTCCGCAAGGTCATTGTAATAGTCAAATACGCTCTTGTCGGCAAGATTAAAAGCACGCTTCATGTTGCTCTCAATAGCATTTTTGTCCGGGGCCAGGGTAAAAAACAGTTCGTGAAAACGTCTTACATGCTCTCTTGCCTCAACAGGGCGGTTGATGCTGGCATCCTGTGCAAGCGCCAGCATCAATGATTTGCCCTGATCCAAGACATAGATTTTTTCCCGTTGCTTTTCCGCGAAACTGTATGACTTCCAGATTGCGTATCCAACGATACCAGTGCATAACAAGGCAAAAATTATCGCATAAAGCCTGATCTGGCGGAAGCTATTTTCTATATTCCGGAGGGTTTTAAATTCCATGTTTTTAATTTTTTAGGTATGTTATTTTTTAAGTAATCTCCCACCAATATTTCCGGCAACAGCCCCCGCACCACCACTAGCAACACTTGCAGCCTGCTGAATATTTCGGGTGAAATTTGTAGCACCAGAAGCTTGAATGATCCAGCCTGTTACCGTAGGAACCGTAAAATATCCTACTATCCCGATGATCATAAAAATGATGTATACGGTGTTGGTTGTATCTGGAATAAAGGAAGGATCGGATAAATTCTCGATATCGCGCTCCAAAATCAGAGACTGTATTCTGGCAAGGATGGAGCTGAACAGGTCAGCAACAGGTAGCCATAAATACACGCTGACATATCTCGTAAACCACTGATTTAATGTGGCCTGAAATCCATCCCAGACACTTATGGCAAATGCGATTGGTCCTAGAATTGAAAGGACTATCAGAAAAAATGTTCTTATGGTATCGATCACCAAAGCCGCTGCATTGAATAATATTTCCAGAAACTCCCTAAAAGAATCTTTAATACTCTGTCCAAATTGGAACATTCCCCGCTCAAAATACATAGCGCTCATGGTAGCAAGGTCCCCAGGCGACCAGCCAAGTTCTTCCAGTTTTTTGTCAAATGCTTCGTCAGAAACCAAATATGCTTTTTCAGGATTTCGGATCATTGCCTCATATTCCAGTTTGTCTTTCTTTTCCTGTAAAGCATTTAGGTCAAGAACCTGATTTTCGAGCATGGCATGGGTGCCTTTTACAACCGGGCTTAAAACAGCATTGATAGATCCCAGCACAATTGTTGGAAAGAACATGATACAAATGCCCAAAGCGAAGGGTCTGAGTAAAGGAAAAACGTCGATAGGTTCAGCACGGCTTAATGCTTGCCATACCTTTATAGCCACATAGAAAAGCGCTCCTAAACCGGCTACACCTTTAGCCACTCCCGCCATATCAGCTGAAAGTGGGATCATCTCGTCGTATAACGACCTTAAGATTTCATGTAAGTTCTCGTATTCCATGATTTACCAATATTTTTGATCAGGATTTCCATAGAGTTCAAGAACTCGTTGGGTATTGTTTTTCTTCTTGGCACGAATGATACTCACGGAAATATTTTTGTTGGTAAAGTATTTTACAAGGGCATGGTATTCCCTTACTTCCTTGTATACTTTATCAATAACTTCCATTCTTTCCTTGTCATTAAGAGATAGGCCGTTGGCAGTGATAATCTGCTTTAATTCTTTTAAAAGCTCAGTACTCTCATTAAGCAAGGCAGAATAGCCGTTTGCAATGGCTGCCAGTTCATTCGGTTTGAAATTGGGGTCATTCATCATTTTACCAAAATTGGTAACGTACATTTCAGATACATCGCCAACGAGTAAAACTGTTTGCTGAACTTTGCGCGCGTCTTTTACTAGATTATTTACAGCCTTGAGCTTATCGTAGTATTCTTTTCCTTGCTCATAGACTCGCTTGACTTCGTTGAAATTCTTGATTACATTTGAAACTGTCGAGGATGTCTGGACAATCTCGTTTGCACTGTTGACAATACCCGATGCAAGATTTGTCGGATCGGTTACTACCCACTGCGCCTTTGCTAATGGTGTGAAGGCGAATGTAAATGCCATCATCACCATGAAAATGATCTTTTTCATTGTTTTAAAATTTTAGAGATTAATTATTATTTTGATTTGCGGTATTTTTGAGAACAATGCGTTTTATGGCATGCTCAACATTCCCGCCGAGTTCCTCAGCCAGTTGCATGACCTCCAGTTTTTCGGTTTCTTCCGTGGTATAGGCATAATATTCGGCCATTGAAACCTCCGTTGCGTAGACTGCAGAGTGAGTGCCCCCAAGCCCGATCCATACTTCCTTATATTTTCTGGAAGGATCATTGTTCATATTGATCGAAAGTATCTGGGATTTCTCTTTTTCGGTAAGACCTAGCATCGCTTGGATGTCATCGAACTTATTCATATATTTACGCTGATCAAGGAGAATTTTGCAATCAGAGTTGTTGATGATAGTCTCTTTGACCACGGGTGAATGAATGATGTCATCTACCTCTTGGGTCACGACGATTGCTTCTCCGAAGAATTTTCTGACCGTTTTAAAGAGGTATTTTATGTATTCCGCGAAACCTTCTTTTGCTATCGCTTTCCAAGCCTCTTCAATCAGAATTAGCTTCCGGATACCCTTTAACCGCCTCATCTTATTGATAAAAGTTTCCATTATAATAATGGTCACAATGGGGAAAAGAATTTTATGATCCTTGATAGCGTCGATTTCGAAAACAATAAACCGTTTATTCAGTAGATCCAGCTCCTTTTCGGAATTTAGTAAATAGTCATATTCTCCACCTTTATAGTAAGGCTCTAGCACATTTAGAAAATTGGCAAGGTCAAAGTCTTTTTCCCGGACTTCCTTGGCTTGGAGAACTTGCTTGTATTCGTTCTTGACATATTCGTAAAATCCATTGAAGGACGGTTTAACATCGCTGTTTTTAATATGTTCGATGTACCCGCTTACCGCATTCGATAAAGCAACTTCTTCTGAACGTTTTGGTGGTTCATCATCTCGCTTCCATAGTGTTAGGATAAGCGTCTTAATACTTTCCCTTTTTTCAATATCAAAAACGTTGTCGTCTGTATAGAATGGGTTAAAGGATATTGGATTATCTTCGGTGTAAGTGAAATATACCCCGTCTTGCCCTTTGGTCTTACCCTTTATCATTTCACATAACCCCTGATATGAATTCCCGGTATCGATCAATAAAACATGCGATCCCTGTTCCCAGTATTGGCGAACCATGTGGTTAGTGAAAAAAGACTTGCCCGAACCGGAAGGACCAAGAATGAATTTATTTCTGTTTGTGATGATACCTTTTTTCATCGGGAAATCAGATATATCCAGATGAACTGGTTTTCCCGTGAGCCGATCTGCCATTTTTATCCCGAAATGAGAGGGGGAATCATGGTAATTTGTTTCCTCGGTAAAAAAACAGAGCGCTGGTTCAATAAACGTATAGAAGCTTTCCTCACTTGGAAAGTCGCCTGCATTGCCGGGCATTGCTGCCCAAAACAGCGTAGCGACATCAACAGTGTTATGTCTTGGCTTGCATTCCATTAGGGCCAGTGCACTGCCGGTATCATTTTTTATACGTTTCAACTCTGCAGGATCATCTGACCAGGCTATCACATTGAAATGTGCCCTTATCGAAGAAAGACCAAAAGAATGCGCTTCATTGAGATATTTTTCGATCCATTCCCGATTTATCTGATTGCTTCGGCTATACTTTGCCAACGAATGCATGTTCCGTGCGGATTTCTCAAATTTTCTGAGGTTATCGTCAGAATTATCCAAAAAGATGTATTGGTTGTAGATATGATTACAGTTAAGCAACAAACCAACAGGTGAAGCAAATGACAGTAAACAGTCACTACGGTCCGTTGATAGTTTCTCGTACCTGCTATCTATTGAAACAGTACCAGGAAGATCATCGGTGTCCGATAAGGTATGTACACAGAGCCTTTTATTACCAACGCGCACTTCTTCGTTTCCAAGAGATATGTCCTGTAAAGGTTCATCTTTGGCTCTTGAAAGGGTTAAGTATTGGTCAAGGAGGCCAGGAATATTGTCAGTTCCGGTAATTTCCTCACTCGTAAGCCTTTCAAGAGATATAAATCCACTGTCATTTAAAATCCGTTCAAACTGTGCCACGGCCTCCATGAACCTATGGATGTTTTCTTTGTCACGTATTTCTTTGGGTATCAAGACACCTTTGCAAAGCGAGGAGAAATTAGATTGCATCCGCATTCTTTCCTTACTGGTCTTGGTCAGAAATAGATAACAGTAATGGTTTAAGAATGGTCGCTCATTGAAATGCTGTTGATAGGATTTCCCTAAAAAGCTTATATCTTCTTTGGAAAGATCCGGTTCATAACTCTCTTTAATGAACCAATCCTGTTTTAGCACGATTGAATGATCGGGCAAGGTTTTTATCGCTTTATGCCAGGCAGAGTGCATTGCATCATACTCAGCAGATGATACCGTAAATACTTCCGGAAGGATAACTTTGAAACATACAGTGATGTCCGCTTCTTTCGATATAATACAGTTCTCTTCAACTGCAAGTAGCGGAAACCTTGATTCAAGTGTCCTTGTCTTTGCCATATTTCTCATTATTTGATTGATTTGAAATTCAACTTGGATTTTAGTAAGCGATAAATCCGCTTTTGGCTGATAATGAACCTAGGATGTCGCTTTTTTGAAGCTATTTTCATAAGTCCATGTTCACCATACTTCCCATTAAGTGAGAAAGTCTGCCAGATGAGAACCGATGATCCCGTAGTTCCCAGTACAAGGCATACATAGGAGTTTAGACCAATCATGTACATGATCATGACCAGGATCAATACACCCAGAAGACCTGCCGCAAAAATGAAAAGGTACTGGGCCTTAAGCCCTTTAAATTCAACCGAACGGCCCACACCTTTATTGATATTAAATGTTTTCATCGGTATGGTCTAAAAGTTTATAGTTCCCTGAATTGCGTTCAGGTCGTAATTCGCCGTCAAGACCTCAATCTTCTTTTTATGCGGTTTTCCATGTGCATTATCCACCATTACACTGGACTGCATCTGTAAAGTGTACCAGCCCTCGTTTTTTATGTATTGCTTTAACTCAGGGCTCGGATAACTGCTCAGCAGAAATTTCCCACTGATCTGGGACAGGCACCGTAGGAGTGAGGAATAATCTTCTCTCGTATAGCCGTCATAATGGCCACAGTCAGAATTGTAATATGGTGGATCACAGTAATGAAATGCAGAAATGTGATCGCGTGAATTAATGATGCGGAGAGCATCGGTATTCTCGATCTGAACATTCTGTAACCTGATCGCATATTCCTCTGAAAATGAGTTGCGCTTATTGCTGATCTTTCTGGCGCTCGTAGAACTGGTTTTGTCGTAGCCCCAGGTGTCCCCGATAATTGAACTAAAGGATTGGTTACAGAGAACCCATACTGCCCAGGCACGCTTTAACCTGTCAAATAAGTGAGGGTTGTTGTAAATCACTAGGGCGTCGTTGTGTAAGGATCTACTGTGGAGACTTATTCTGATCAGCTTTTCCAATTCTACGAACTGGTTTTGGACCATTTCGTAGAAATTGATCAATTCCCTATTGTAGTCGTTGATAACTTCAACCTCGGTAATAGGTTTTGACCAAAATATAGCCCCGCCACCGACAAAAGGCTCAACGTATGTTTTATGTGGCGGGATAAGAGGAATTATAACCTTTGCGAGTTTTTGTTTACCCCCATAATATGTTAATGGAGTAACTATTTTTTTTGCTGTCGTCATAGCTGTTGATTTGAAGGTTTGAATTGAAGGCTACAGGAAGAATGATCGTAAGATCGTAGCCGCGACAATTAAAAAAATACATGCTCCAAACCAACTGGCAGCAGTCTTACTGGTATCGGGGTCACCAGAGCTAAATTTGTTGTAAACCTTGACACCTCCAATCAGCCCGACTACTGCGCCGATAGCATAAACCAATTTTGTTGCAGGATCAAAATAAGAAGTAACCATTTGAGTTGCTTCCTGAATACCGCCCTGACCGTTTCCCTGGGCAAATGCGCCAAAAGTTGACATCATTAACAATGCTGTCATCAAAATTCTTTTTCTTTGTTTTTCCATGTTTTAATCGAATTTTTTGTTATTCTTTTCCTGCACCCTGCAGGCTTACATGGCAAATGTGAGATAGAATTGAAAGCACTCTTTTAAATTGGAAATCCGTGGAATTATTTGGCTTTCTAAGGTTGTCAGGGGGTACTTTTGCGACCTAAATAATGAGTATTTATAACCCTAGAATACAGGTCAGCGGATGGGACGATTTTATCTTTCTGGGGAACAAAAAAAAGTGCTAGATTCTAAGAACTAGCACTTTTAATCTTATAGTTTGAAATGGTTAGAATTTCCGCCCTTTACTTTTCTTTGACTGATTATTGGCCTTTTGATTGTCCTGACTTTTTTGTTGTTTTTCCTTATTTTCTTTGATGACATCAACAATAAAAGTTTTTTCCCAGAGAATTTTCTTGGCTTCAAAATGGCTCTGTACGCCAAGCCATTTTAAATCACTTTTCAGATCCCACCCACCTTCACGGTTCCATCCAATCGGATCAAGTTTTGTTTGAAATGGAAATTCAATGGCGATCAGATCTTTTGGAATGCTGGAAATATTTGCGTAGTCCAATTCGCGAAATTCATGTTTTATGGGATCGTACGGAATGAGATAAGCATCTTTCTCTTCCGAATAATAGTGGTCAATATCATCAAAATTTATCCCTTTAGATGCGAAATCAGTTGCCGAACGGAGCATATTCATCCTGATGTCAACAGTAAAGGTATGGCCTTCAATATCGATAGTTGGAAGTTTGCCCTGCATCCGGCTGTGAAAAGCCTGTTGATCAACCATAAAATGAAAGTCATCATGCGATTCCACTTCCATGATGGAGACGTTGTATTTTTTTGCCATGCCTGAAGGATCAAGTACAACAAATTCAGGTAAGTGAATATCCTTGTCATTATATTCGATCAGATATCCATCACCACTGTCCTGCATTTCTTTTAACGGAATTACATTATTTGGATCGGACTTGTCACGGAACTCAAATCTATTGATATCGACAATAAATGTAGTCCCCTCGATCAGTAATTCCAGTTGGCCCTGATCATTCCTATTTGCTGGTATAACCTGGCTAATTTCGTTCAGACTGTAGGCAAGGTCGTATTCAAGCTTTAGATCATGGTATAAAAGGCCAAATTTTAGCGGTAATTTTGCCGCATGGTTTTTACCTATAGGATCTATGGTTCTTATGTCTGGAATCTCCACAAGCCTAACAGACTCAGTATCCATAACACTTTCCTTTTTGAGATCAATAACCCGTCCGGTTGCAGGTTCATACAATATATTATATGCTCTGTTTTTGTCACTATAATAATCTCTAACCAGGTCAAGGTCAATGTCCGGTTTTCCCTGAATCGACCATAAGATATCATTGTCCGGATCAACAACATATTGATTGCCGCAAATGTTTACTTTGACGGGATGACCGTCAATTATCTTATTGTAAACATCCTGGTTAACCATCAATTCAAAGTCAGTCTTCTCAACCATATCTTTGCTGGTGCAATTGTACTTCTGGCTAAACCCTAATGGATCAATCTCTGTAATCCTTGGAATTTTAACATTCTGGCTGGTCTCAAAATAAGGATCAAGGATAATTTTTCCAGTGTCGTCAAATTCGGGATCGATAACGATAAAATCGTGATTTTTAGAGATTGGGCTGTAATTAAAGGAATAGTGTGTCCCATGATCTTCCATGTAGGCAAAGCTGATCGAATTGGCTGGATTGTCTTTTTCTATAAGAGCAAGCCTATCAATGTCAAATTGAAAAACAGTTCCACTTATTTCAATTTCCGGGAGTTGTCTTTTGGTCTGTTCCATAATAATGAATATTTGTTATTGTTATGGAGCAAAAATGTTTGGAAAAGCAATAGCATTGTTTAAAAGGAATTTTAGGGCATCTTTTGTCTTTCAATTGCGCTGTCGCCCTAAAAATAAATCATATAACAGGTTTTGTACTTCAACGGCAAATAATGAGAAGGATTTTTTAAAGAACTAATGACTTGAAAGCCGGTAAAAAAACAAAGGGGATCTTAAATAAAATCCCCAATGTTAAAATCATCACTGTTTTCAGAAGTTTTAGGTTCTTCTTCGTTTGGCAAATTCTTATTCAAAAGATCTGCGATCTTACGGGATGAACCTTCCATAGCATTTTCCAAAAGATAGAACAGGTCGGTACCTTCTATTTTACGAACTACAGCAACGGCCTTTTTAACTGAAACAGGTTCCGGATCATTGTTCCTTAATACCTGCCCGGCATCATTGAGTTCCTGAAAGGAAACCCCTTTGGCATACCCTCTGACATCATTTGGAAGTCCCATGTTTTTAAATTCTTCCTCTTCTTCCTCGTAGTCAATTTGCTCTTCGGAATTTTCATCAGAATTTCCATCTGGAACAGGATGTTCTAAACCCTTTCCCTCGGTTTTCATTTCAAAATTATTCTCTTTATCCTTTCGCTCATTTATTTGGCTTTCAGTGGATACACTTGGCGCGGTAAGTCTTCCATCATAGTTGGATTTGCCCATGATATCCTTCTGATCTTTCTTAGGAGCGACGATCTGAGTTCTTGTAATTTTGTTTATAACCAATTTATCTTTCAACAAAAGAATGATTATTGTTAAAAGAAAGATTAAAATCAATACTTCCATCGTTATAATATTGGTTTTTGGTTCAGGGCATGGATTGTGTTTATCTCGTCAGCGAAATTTTCAAAATGCTGCTTCAGGACATTATGGATATAGTCAGTGAGGGTAATTTCACCGTCCCCAAGGATACATACGATCCGGGTAAGTTTCTTGTGAAAATCCGAACATATGTAAACCGATTTTCCACATCTGGCTACAGTACTTGTCGGCTTTAAAAAAGCACATTCATACTCATCTATATGAAGTGTTTTTTTCAATTGGCTATTCTGTTGTTTTTTCATTTTGATATTCATTGTTATAAATTGAAATAATTAGAAGATTGGTTTAAACTTATCATTGAAGTCATCTGTAATTGCCTTTTCAAAAAGTTCAAAGTGGTGATTCAGAATATTGTCTAGATAGGCATACAACGGGATTTTATCTTCGCCAATAACCTGTACTATTCTTGATAAACGTTCATGATATTCCGGCCTGATATAGATACTCTTTTCACCTCTTCGGTTCATGGAATGATTTTTAAGAAAAAGTTCCCCGTAGCTTCCTTCTGGCTGTCTTTTTCCTTTCGGTTTATCTTTCACCACAGGCTTATTTTCAGCAGAAGGTTCTTGCTGAACTGGCAGATTTGGATCCCGTGTACCCTCAGCCATAACTTGCATAAGATATTCTTCATCAACTTTTGGGAGGTTCGCTTTTTTCTCATTTTTATCCATTATCCTTCAGTTTTATTGTTTTCAGAAATTCCTCAATGAACATATCCATTTTACAGGACCTTACAAGTCTTCTATCCGGTGGGAGCAGAGTTGACCTAAAAACCGTTTTCGCTTCTGATTCACTTTCTTTTCTGAATCGTTTGCTGTCAGTAACTCTAGTTTCCATCAATGTCAATCCCAGTTCATGAATTATTTTATCATAATGGTTATATAGAACAGACCTTTCCCTGCCGTCTACCTGATTCCAGAAGAGTCTAATTGTTTCAATCGAGGTCTCTCCATTTTTGATCAAAACGTTGGTCATGACATCGGTAAAAGAAAGTGTACTTTCAAGCACAACGCGATCCGCAGTTATCGGAGAAAAAATGTGGTTCATTCCCGCAAGAGTGCTTAGAAGGCCGGGAGTGTTAACTGTTCCAGGTAGATCAAAAAATATGATGTCAACAGGAATGGGCGACAATTTTAAAAATTGCTCTGCTTCTTTTAAGGCAAGTTCAGGCTTACATTGAAATATGGGATAAGCTTTCTTATTTATTGTCTTAAATTGTTGGAAAGCCAATTTTTTAAAGGTCTCATTTTTCATAATTGCGGATTGGTCTCTCTGTCTCATCTGGGCAAGACTGTGTTGGGGATAGTCGCAGTCAAAAACAGCTACATTAAGTCCTCGACTATAATGTAATGTACTCGCTAAAATCGCGGTGAAAGTACTTTTACCGACACCTCCCTTTTGGCTGGAGAATGCCACAAATAATGTTTTTTTTCTTTTTTTCCATTTTTCTAGATTTTTAAAAATTATTATAAAATAGTATTTGGTCTATCCTGCAAACCGGATCTCCTGCGTGATGGCTTGCCATATTTATTGTTCTCTTTCCAGATAGAATGACTGACTGATTTTCCAAAAGGAATCCGTCAAGCCTGCATTCTTGCCGATTTTCATCCTATCCTTCAGACTTTCTATCCATCCTGCCGATCTTATTTATTTCCGGAAAGCAATCTGTCCATCAATTCTTCCTTCATCCCTGAATCCCGGATATTTTTCAGGCGGGACAGGATCATAACTCGACTGTCGTCCTGAAATCATGTTTTCTGGCAGGCTTGAAAACAAGTTCGCTGTATAACTGGCCTGATGATTTGCCCCCATGACTTTTTGCCTGCCTGATATCCGGAAAACTATCAGCTTATCTTGCTTGATAGCACAAAGAAGAAGTATTTTTTAATGCACTATAATTACCTGGAATTGATTGACCAGAAGCGGCGGTTTTTGGCTCTTGTTGATATGGTGAGCCTTTGAAAAACTAGCCTTTACTTTGTATAGGATTCGTGGAAGACATAAAAGAAGCTCATATACTGTTGATGGATTTAAAAAATAAAATCCTTTAATCGTTGTTACTCAATCCGCCATCGCTGGCGGAATCCTTTCATCGGAAAGGAGCAAGTTATCTTTTGAGCAGCTCGAAATAAATTCCGCCGCTCAAAACAACTTGCCCTAGCGGGGCTTTAAAAACACTCTCCGAAGTCGAGGTTTTCATTAAAACATTAATTTTTGACAATGGACAATCAAAAAAAGAGCAAATCAAAAGTCTGGGCGCAAGCCCAAGGTTGATCCGGCAAGACACCGGTATTCCATAAGTTTGAACGATAAGGAGAATGATCGTTTCTTATCGCTATTTGAGAAGTCAGGTATGAAAGTAATGGCCCATTTTATCACAGCTTGCATGTTTGATAGAACCATAAAGACAGTAAAAATTGATATGAATGCAGTGGATTATCATACCAGGTTAACCAATTTATATAGCCAATTCCGATCAATAGGCGTAAATTATAACCAGATAGTAAAGATTTTATACCGAAATTTTTCAGAGAAAAAGGCCGCGGCATATCTTTTCAAATTAGAAAATCAGACTGCTGAACTTGCAGAACTTTGTCGGAAAATCATTGACTTAACACGCGAATTTGAAAAAAAACACCTTGAAAAATGATCGCTAAAATTGGGAAAGGAGCAAACCTTTACGGAGTAATTACCTACAATTTTCAAAAAGTAGCAAGTGAAAATGGGGAGATTCTTGGTCTTAATAATATGCCGGAAAGTTTCGATGGAACTTATTCGGTCAGTTATCTAATGAAATGTTTTGATCCATATCTTACAGCTAACAATAAAACAGAGAAACCAATCCGTCATATTTCTTTAAATCCTGATCCGAATGATAAAGTAGTGGACGATGATCTTATTAATATTGCCAATGAATATATGAAAAAAATGGGATTTGGAAATCAGCCTTACATTATATTTAAACATACAGATATTGAAAGAACCCATATGCACATAGTTACCACATGTGTAAAATCTGACGGAAAGAAAATTCCCGATTATAATGATCACGGCAAATCGATGACTATCTGCAGGAATATTGAAAAGGAATATGGGTTATTGCCCGCAACGGAAAAATTAACTAAAGATGAGCTTAATTTTAGACCTGTTAACCATAAAAAAGGAAATATCAAGAGCCAGATTTCAGCGGTGGTCCGATATATACCCCAACACTACCAATTTCAGACTCTTGGGGGGTATAACGCGCTTTTATCATTATTTAATATCACCGCCGAAGAGGTTAAAGGAGAAATTCAGGGACAGCCTAAAAGTGGTCTTGTTTATTTTGCGTTGGATGAAAAAGGTAATAAAGCGAGCAATCCTTTTAAAGCTTCATTATTCGGAAAAAAGGCTGGAATGGAATTTCTACTCAGTCATTTTGAAGAAAGCAAAATCGCTATGAAATCCAGCCCAGCAAAATCAATTTTAAAGAATACCTGTGAATCTGTTCTAGCAATTACCAATAGTGAGATAGAATTTAAAAAACAGTTGGCAAAACAGGGAATCAATATTGTAGTACGCAGAAATGATGAAGGTAGAATTTATGGTGTAACTTTTATCGACCATGAAAGTCATTCTGTCTGGAACGGCTCACAGTTAGGGAAGAACCTTTCTGCAAATTTCTTTAACGAGTATTGGTCGATAGGGGCAAGGCCACTCAGCGATGATTATGGTACTGGTCAAAAAAATGACCTGCCGATCCATAAATTATTTGATTTCATAGATGAAGGAATTTTAACCAATCTGACCGATAATTTTATTGAGGGAACGGGCTCAATGATACCAGGATCACAGGGAGAAGATTTTGAGGAAATTGATTTTGAAAACCGGATGAAAAGAAAGAGTAAACGTAAACGTAGAAAACTGTGATCTATTTATCTTTTTTTTAGGCAATATTTGAAAAAGTGGCAGTAAACAAATTACAATTAGAAGTCGAACTTTTAATTTCAAGAACTAACAGTTATTGATTTATTCAAAGTACTACTCTTTGATCACTATATTTTTTTCTTTCGATTTTTAATGATGTTAACCACTCTAAATACATTCCTTCCGGCATATTTCTGTATCCGATCTTATGTATGTAACTATATTCAGCATTGATTTTTGAAAGCAGCCTGACAGCACTTGAAGAATTTTTTTCAAGTTTTAAATATTGGTTTTTATGCGTTTCCGTTTTTAGAATTAAGGCCGTTATCAGATTCGGAAATATTTGTATCGCACGATCAGCACATTTTAAAGCGAAGCTGCCATCATTATCCGGAAAAGACCTATTAAATGCATTTGCCAGATCTACCAAGCACAACGCTAAGCTTTCTTTATCATCAAGCGCTTTCATATATACACCATTTTCAATCGCATCCAAATGGATAAACCCCGATGCCATTAGCCAGGAATCCTGTGGGAATATACCACTGGTAAGTTCGGTATTATACCAACCTATTGACTTAATGTTATGCTTTATATAAATATGATTGGGAGCAAGGGCCAAATTAGCATTTACACCAATTTCCTCGGCGAGGATCTTATATAGGTAGGGCAACGAGTTACAGTTGCCTTTCTGTGTATTTATCAGTTTGGAAACAAACAGATTCGCCAGCTCTCTGTGTCCAAACACGTCCTCAAAATCATAAGAAAATGGTTTGTAGCGAATCGTATCCTGGTTTATTAAAATTGGCGTTTCCTCACAGATCACCGAGAAAATTGCAGCATATTTGCTAACCGTCTCCTTATCTTTTTCATTGTAAGTAAGATCCCGGTTCTTAATAATTGTTTTGCAAAAGTTGGCCATAAATCGGATTTTCCTGTCAAGCTCAACTGTGTCTAGTTTGCCCTGATAATATGCATTTTCCACACTCAGAACAGCAGTTTTAAAACTGTATTTCTGCTTATCGTCCAGCATATTATCAATAGTCTGGTAGGCATCGGTATAAAACTGGTTCACCTGGGCTTTGATTACCCCTGCAAAAAAGATAAATAAAGAGAGATAGAAGTATTTCATAATTTTGGTTCCCAACATGGGATATATTTAAAAATCTGGATTTTGAATATGGTCTATAATGTCAATTGCAAGTACGTCATCTGTCTTTCGATCATACTTAGAAAGATAATAATCTATTAATAAACCAAGTTCTTTTAGTGAACAAAGCCGTTCATATGTAATCCCATTATCATTGAGTAATTCCTTCATTGCCCTTTTTAATTTAAAGAATCTATAATTTGTATCAGTTCCTATAGAGTACTCTCCATACAGAATGATTTTCTCATAGTCCATATCACTCACTTCTTCGGTGAGGAAATCATTAATCGTATTTCTTCTGATTGCTTTTATAATTTCATCTAATTTCATGGCTACCTGCATTAATTTTTTTATTCAACAAGATTCAACACTTTCCAACCGTTATCCTTTGTTAGACCAACCCAAAATTTATTGACCGTTATAAATCCGTCCGGATAGTAAAGCGTTTCTTCAATTAGCTCCTGATCTTTTCTTCTCTCTATAAGGTTGAACACGCGCTCAATGGTCTCAAAATTTGGAAAACCTTTATTCTCTAAATCCTCTAATAGAGAAACCCTCAGCACGCTTACTACTTTAGAATGGATTTCTGAATCCCAATCCATATTGTGTTCTTGCATCACATTTTCCGCTTCCAGATAAAAATCTTTACAGGATAAAATACCTTCCATATTATTTTCATTGTAAAAATTTTCCAAAGTGATTATTGCACCTTCAGGAGTTGAACGGTCTGGTCTGAAAAAATCATTCCCATGATCAATACGATATCCACAATATATTTCAAAATTTACTCTTTCATCCTCTGATAGCATATTGTAATAATGACGTATGGTGTAGCCACCTATCAGTCGTTGGTTATCTATTAACAGCCAGTCAACAGATTCTTTTCGGAGAACGATTTCCGGCTGACCTGTTTCAGCGAGAACTCCTTTGTAATATTTTCCTTCAATTTCAATATTTTCCAACCAAACGAAAACATCATTTTTGTCTTTGAACTTTATAGAATTATATCCTGTAAATCCACCTGCGATCAACTGATCGAAGTACCATAGCGTGCTGCTGGCCTTATATAAATTATATATAAATTTATCATCGACCTCAATTGTTATATGATTGTCCATTATTCTCTTAATACTTTGGGGGAAATTGGTGGCTTCTTTTTAAATAGGTAATATTGGGTATTTTATTATGGTTAAAATTAGCATCCAAAAAACTTAATTGTAAGGCTATTCATATTGCCATCTATTTAGTCAAAATCTGGATAGACGAAATTGTATTTTCCTGTCCTAATTCGTTCCGCTATTGCAAAAGGCGGTATTACAATTCCAATTTCCGCGATTCGGTTTTCTCCTTCCAGTTTACCAACTTTTCTGAAACCTTCATCATTAATTTTCCATACAAACCACCTTTCAGAAACTTTTATCGGTTCATCCCCAACTTTATTACCATAATCATTTGTATCCCGAAATAAGACTTCCTCTAAAGTTGGATAAACAATACTTTTACCTTCCTGCATATATAAGCCCTGTTTTACTCCAATATTGATCACGGTATGTGCATGAAATTCAATATCGCCCTTCAACAGTTCCGAATAATCAGGAATTACACGGGCTGGATATTCTCTTTTAAATGATCTAATAACATCGCTGTTCAATTGGGTTCGGTCATTAGCGATGTATTGGAAATATTTTTTATTCCCATTTTCTAATTCCACCGAGAATATGTCCCCGATTTCTGTTTTTACTCTTTTACCCATTTTATTTGACGAGGAATTTTATAATTTTTCTCAATTTAGGCAAATAGCGAATTTTAATTTTTTTTACCGACAAATGTCCTTAATCCATTGCGCCGATTTCAAAAATCGTTTTGCCGTATCATCGCTCCATTGGACCCCATAATCTATTTTATGATCCGTACAATTATTATTATCCAAAACTGTATTTGCTGTTTGTAAAAGTTTAGAACTGCCTACTCTTACGGTCAGTTCATCTAACTTTTTTAACCAACTCGAACTGGGATTTGCGCCTCTCGCTGTGTCAAAGAAATGAATCAGCTGAACTTTAATCTCAAAGTCATCCCAACTGTTTTCAACTATTTCCAAATTCATAATTCGGTTAATAATTCTGTAGCAGCACTGATTATTGGCAACTTTAAATTTTTTCAGATAATCAATCAATAAAATGTCTTTGGGAGACACTAATTTTAAAATCTTTTTAAAACAGATTACGTCATGGTGGAAGCTGATCTGATTTATAATTTCCAGTATATTTTTCAAAGTTGATAGTTTAACTTCCACAGTAGCTTTTTTGAAAATACTTCTGGACTGTTCAATTTTTATAATACCTTCCAAAAAGTTGCTGTTCGGCGAAACAAAATAGTTATGCTTAAGATAAACCGTAATATGAAAATAATCTTCCGGTGAATACGTAATCATCTTGTCATTCACAAAATTTGGGATAAGATTATTTCCGAGCAAAGCTCCCAATCTGGCGACGTATAACGACCTTAAAAATGCGCCATTAAATTCATTGTTATAATGCAACAATTTTGGCAGGATGTACTTATAGCTGTTCTTTTCAATTTCTGATGAGATCAGTTCATGGAAACTATTCTCCAAGTTCTTTTCCGCATTGAATTGTTCTTCCTTATCACTTGTTAATTCTTGATGATATAGAAGTAACTGGTCAAACCAATCCTGAATTTTTAAAAAATCACTTTCAGAAATATTTAATGCTTCGGCTAAAACTTTAGATTCCTTTAGGTCATCATCTTTAAATTTTAAATATGGATTATCCGTCATAAATCTGAATTTAGATCATTTCCCCAAATTTTACATTTTCACCATCTTTAGTATAGGGATAGATTTGCTGAAATCTGCTTTCAGGTGAAAGAATTAAATCCACAACCAATACATCCTTACCCTGATATCTTCCGTCCTGAGCAATAGCATAAACCCGAATATCCTCATCTTTTAAATCATCATATGCGCCAGCCAGCAAAATATCATACATTTCTTTTGAATTTGTTGATTCTGAATAAGCAGAGATATTAGTAAGGTTACCATTTGCTCTTACATAGGTAGCATAGGGTGCGAATTCACCACTTTCAATTAAATACTTTGTTGCTTGCTCTTTTATGGCATTGAGCAATTTCTCAATATTATTCATAAATAAATATAATACTTTTTAAACTATGTGCACCCAGGAACACCACCACAGGGATCTTTAGGTTTTGGTACAGGAATAAGCTTAGGAGCAGGAGCAGGTGTAACTCTAAGATTATCAATTTTGGGTTTTGCAGGAGGCGTATAGCGTTGAATATTAATACCGGAATTTTTAAGCGGTTCGCTTAGTTTTGCAGATTCATTAATTTTCAAAATAGCTTCCTGTCCACTTGCTTTTGAAATTTCCTGCTGGCCCCTAAGCTGTTTTGTAAACGATTGTTTGGCAACATGCTTTATTTCCACAGTTCCCCCTTCATCTGTCATTGCGTCGGGTATAGTTTTTCCGGTCTTTCCAGTCTTAGGATCGGTGTATTCATAGGTTTTGGTATTTTTCTCCTTTCCCATTTCCGCAAGCTGTTTTTCTTCAACATATCTACCAAAATTGAAATGTTCCTGCTGAGCTTTTGTTACGGCTTCACTTTGCTTTGTTCCTACTTCACCAGTCTTGGTAACTGTTTCAATTATGTTCGGTTTAATTGACGATTCTTCAAATAACGGCATTAAACGTAGCCACCAACAACACTCAGTAGCATCTTCCGGCGCTAAACCTGTGGGATCTTTAAATCTTACAGGGTTATTGAAGGACATACTGTAAGGGCTCCAACTTGGGAACTCTTCACTCAGGGGGTCAGGACTCATCCAGCGTCCATGTGTATCACCGATCGGTTGTGCGTCCGGATCTTCAAGATCTACTTCAATGAAATCAACAACCTCACCTTTTTTGACGTTGAATTTTACTGATCCTATCGTAACAATACTGTCCTGATCATGAAATTCAAGGTATTTTCCCTTACTTAATGTAGCTACCTTGGGGTAGTAACCATATTTTTTAAATGGGTTTCCTGCTTCTATATTTTTTCTTCTTCTTTCGGCTTCGGCAGGACTTAAGCTATCTCTTGTCTTAAGCACTTCCGACATATAGGGGCGGGATCGCTCTTCTTTTGTCAATTTAACGGGGTTTACCCATTCTTTTCTTTTGTGTGTGTTTTTTCTTTTGTTTTTCCTGCGCTTGCGAAAAGCACATAAGAAACAGGAAAACACAAAATAAAATCTTTCTCATAATTTATTTGTTTCTTGATTATCAGTTATAAAAATTCCTTTGGAATTTTGTAAATCTTTGGGGATTCTTTTTTAGGTAAGATAGGTTTTGGTTTATTTTGAGCTTCTCTCTGCTTTTGCGCGTTTAAAATTTTGATCCTTTCCGCAATTTCATCACTTTTTTGTTTGTTCTCAGTACTTCTTAATGAGCTGAGCCATTTTTCATATTGATCCAGTGGCATCTGGGAAAACCCCGATTGATCAATATAGTCAAAGCTCAAATTTATTTGACGAAATTGGTCTTCCAATGGTGGGTAATTACGGATATTTTGCAGCTGCTCCTTAATCTGAGGGTCAATTCCAAATCTCGCGCAAGACTGCATAAAACGAACTTGATCCGTATTGCTTTTCCATAAAGTCGCATTGATATTCTGTGGATTTAAAAGCAAAGCCTTATCAAGAACCTTAGAAACGAATTCATCATAACCAAATTTATGTATATAACCACTTGCTAAATCCACATATGTCTGCGATAAAACTTCCCGTTTATTTAAGTTTTGCATGTATAGCTTATTCTTTAATGCCTCTGCTTTAATATATCCTGAATTGAGTACAAAGGAATTGGCAGAAAACATTCCATTGGTCAATTCAATACTTAGTATTTCTCCATCATCATTTTTAAATCTGATATAGGAGTGATTCGGAGACATTACCAAATATGCATCCGCTCCAATTTGTTCTGCTAATATTAGATATAGTAATGGCATTGAATGACACTGACCAGAATTGGTTTTCATCAGTTTAGACACAAACATTTTTGAATAATCTTTGGCGCCCATATAATCGTCAAAATCGTATTTCATAGCCTTATGAACTACTTTCCCATTCTGTTTACTGTCCTCCGCGAAATACCTAAAAATTGATAGATTCTTGGAAACGTTGTCAGAATCTTCCACTCCGTTTTTCTTTAAATCATTTCTTATAATATTAGTTGCTTTTTGGATTTGATTTTGGTAAGATTCATGGAAGTTTTTATTGTTATCGTAATAAGCATTTTCAACTATAAAAACAGCATCTGCTATGGAATAGCTTTCGGGATCAAGTTGTGACAGATTTTCATAAGCCGCATAATATGAAGAGGTACCTTTTTGATCTGCTAATGAAGCAAGCCTAAAGTTCTTAGCGAAGGATTCGGCCCTTATCTCTGCAATCTGACGTTCAACCTCCTTATTAATATGTTCTTGATCTGCTTGTTGATTTATACGTTGATCGGCATGGGAATTAATGCGAGAATGATTATAACGACCAGGAGTGATCGTCTGTGTTTCCTGTACCCTAAATAGATTATTCTTTTGGGGCATTTCAGGAAACTTGGGTATTTGTCCGAGACAAATAGAACTGACATTAAAAAATAGTATAATAATATATCTCATCGGTATAACTGTGCTTTTTTCGGAGGGATTTGCAATTTAATTCTATTTATGTTTTTCGGCTCTAGGTATTTTCACGGAATTTTTACTTTTAAATTCTCATTCAAAAAATATATGGAGCGAAATTATAACTGGAAAACGTCAGAACCTGTCGCATTTTAAACTTTGGGAAGTTTAATTATCTTTCTTACCTATTTATTGGGGATAAACAAAGAAAGGCATGGTACTGAAGCCAATCGTCTAAAGAGGTACCGCTAAGAACCCAGATGCCGAAAAGACTTAGCCCATGCCAATAGTAGGCACAGGCGTAAGTCTATCGAATTGCATCTGTTTTTGAAAATTAGCGGTTTTCTTTAGATTAAATTTTCGATAGCTTACGCTCGTTTATATCTTAATATTCTATTAAATATTCCGACTGCTAATATATTAATTTTTTAGAAATAAATATTCCAAATGATAATAGTGTTTTATTGTTGAGAATGTAATTATGAAAAATGCTGATGTTGTGGTATATTTTTCCAGTATAATTAAAAATTATTTCGATAAATTTAATTATATATTAAAAAATTACTAATTTTGCTATTAACACAATGTGGTCTCTTAACCGACATATCAGAATTGAAGAACAACAATATCATAAGCTTCTTCATAAATTTAATCCACTAATATTTTCTCTCATTTATAAAAAGATCAATAATAGGGACGATGTTTTGGATGTCTTTCAGAATGTCATTATTCATATATGGGAATATCGGTCTAAACTGGATGCTGGCAATATTGAAAGCATAGTTGTAAAAACCTGCCAACAGGAAATAGCACATTTTTATAGGAACGCAAAAATCGATAAAACTAGCGATCTACCCTTACATTTTTCCGATACTTCGCATGAAGATTTAATCATTGCAGAAAATAAGGAGCGAAATCTCTCAGAAATAGAAACAGCAATTGAAGAGTTATTTCCTCCGCTTCGTAGAAAAATTTTCAAAATGAATAAAATAGAGGGTGTCACGCAAGAGAAAATTGCCGCTAATTTCAATATCTCCAAAAGAACGGTTGAAAAGCATATACATCAATCTATGATCTACCTGAGAGACAAAGTGAAAATTACTAAATGATGTTAAAGTATCATAAAATAAGTTAATTTTTCATAAAAACCGTGTGGTTTTTTCCTCCGTTCTCCTATACATAATAAAGGCTCTTTTATGAAAGACAATTTTCCCTATCTCACAGAGGAAGAAGAGAATAAAGTATGGACAAATGCTTTAATCGCTATTCGTCGTAAAGAAAAGCAAAAAAGAAATCGTAAAAATATAATGTACGGCGGCATTGCTGCAGTCGTGATTTTAAGTGGTAGCGTTTTAGGCTATAATTTTTTGATTAAGCCAGATGTCTATATGGCCGTTTCTGATCCTCGTAAGGTCTTACTGCCTGACAAATCAGAAGTAATTTTACAAAAAGGAGCGAAGCTGACTGTTGAAAAGTCATTTCCTTCAGATACACGTGAAGTTACACTTGATGGAGACGCAATCTTTAAAATTTCTAAATCAAAAGAACATCCATTTATTGTTCATGGTAGAAATTATGAGACTAAAGTATTGGGAACCGTTTTTAAGATTTATCAAAATGAAAAATCTTTCAGTGTTGACCTGTATGAAGGTAAGGTGTTGGTCTATAGATCTGAAAAACCTAACGAATCATTTGAACTAAAACCAAAAGAAACGTTTTCAAATTTGGGAACTGTACAAGTTGCAAGAATATCTGCCACATCACGGTCAACAGAATCTCAACTTAAATCAAGTTTATCCTTCAACGATTGCTCACTAAGTAAAGTAGCCCAAATCATAGAAGAAACCTATAACGTAAAAATGATAATCCCTGATAAAGATAAGGTGGTTAAGATTACGATTTCATCTACTAATTCTACCGCTAAATCCCTTATTGAAATCATTGCTTTCCAGCTGGATTTCAAAATAAAACAAATCAATGATAAAACATTTCAATTGGAGTGAAAAACTATGGGCTTTAATTATGCCCTCGCTCAGTGACGACACGTGAAGCCGAAAATTTAAATGTTGAATAAGAAAATGACCGACGGGTGCGACCGTCGGCCAATGTATTCAACCAATAACTGTTCGATGAATTATTAATTATAAATACGTTACAAAAATATGAAAATTTTGTACAAAGCCGCCGTGTTCTTTTTGATCGGATGGCAGGGTCTTAATGCCCAAGAGAATCTCTCTACCATGAGAGTAAATTATGATTCGGAAGCATTACCCGCAGTTGATGCAATTGAACTCTTTTTGAAGGAAAATAAAATACGTCGTTTTTCTTATAAAAAGAAGTCATTTATAAACTACAAAGTGCCAAGCACAAAATGCAATAACGAATTATTAATGGATTGCCTTGCGAAGTTATTCAAGGAATTACCCTTTGAAACAACCATTTTTAATAATACGGTTGTCATTCGCGAAAAGAAAATTAAAGCAATTAGCCAAATAACTCCACAAGATCAAAGTTTACCTGTTGACACATTAAAATCCGAGTCTTTTGCGGGTAAAGAAACAAAAATTGAAGAAATCACTTTAAATGCCGGATACTATAAAGTCACCGAAAGGAACAGCACTGGAAGTATTTCAAAGGTTAAGGCAAAAGATATCGAAAACCAGCCTGTAACGAATGTATTATCCTCTTTGCAGGGCCGAATGTCAGGAGTTAATATCACGCAAAATTCCGGTATTCCCGGTGGAGGGTTTACAATACAGATCAGGGGACAGAATAGTTTAAGAACAAGTATGAATTCCTCGATTGACGGTAATCTTCCACTCTATGTGGTTGATGGTGTACCTTTAAGTGAAATAACAGCTGAAAACACGCAAATCGGCGCTACAGTGATGCCTTCTGGTAAGATTAATCCATTAAATAGCATAAATCCGGGTGATATCGAGAGCATTGAGGTACTAAAAGATGCTGATGCGACTGCTATCTATGGTTCCAGAGGAGCAAACGGAGTTATATTAATAACCACTAAAAAAGGTAAATCAGGTAGACTGAGTGTACGACTTACAACCAATTACGGTATAAGTGAGGCTATTTCCAACCTCAAATTATTAAACAAGGACCAATACCTTAACATGCGCCGTACAGCTTACCTGAATGACGGAGTTGTAAACTATCCGGCAACAGCCTATGATCTTAATGGCGCTTGGGGAAACAATGAAATAGATTGGGAAAAAACATTGATCGGAAACAAAGCAACCTATAGTAACACCCAACTTTCATTGAGCGGTGGTAGTGAAACAACCAGTTTTTTAGTCAGCCTCGGACACAATGAGCAGACAACTCCTTTTGGACAAGGTTATAAATATCTCAGCAATACTTTTAATTCTAATCTGTCACATCGTTCAAAGGATAACCGCTTTCAGCTCAGTTTATCTAATATGTTTACCAATCAGAAAAACAATGTTGTTAGAACTGATATTACTGGCAGTAGTTATACGCTACCACCTGTATCACCTCTGCTCTATAATGAAGATGGAAGTTTAAATTGGGCCGGAAATACTTTTAACAATCCTTTAGCGGCCTTTAATGCCACTTATAGTAACGATACCAAGCTCTTTCAAACTAATATAAACGCTGATTACAAGCTTTACTCGGATATGAAATTTAAGATTAATGCAGGATTAAATTACACGGCAATAAATGAATTATCTCTACTTCCCAATACAGTCAATAATCCATCCCTTGCAAGCGGTGCTTCCAGTGCAACTTCACAATCAAGAAAAAAAGATCAGGATATATTTTCTTTCATTATTGAACCTCAATTAAACTGGTCAAAAAATTGGGGAAACCATAAAATTGATTTTTTGATAGGGGGAAGTTTTCAGAGAAATGTTAGGAATACTGATGAAATTACAGGAATAGGATTTGAAAGCAATCAGTTTATTACAAATGTTTCCGCTGCAAAAACGATAAGAATGGGCGACCAATCATCTATTGAATATAGATATGCCGCATTATTTGGTAGGTTAAATTATCAGTATAAAAATCGTTATATCCTGAATGTTACTGGTAGACGTGATGGGAGCAGTCGTTTTGGACCTAATAACAGATTTGCAAATTTTGGAGCGTTGGGAGCCGCATGGATCTTTACAAAGGAAAATTTTCTAAAGGATTCTAAATGGTTATCTTTTGGTAAGATTCGCGGTAGCTATGGTTCGACAGGAAGTGATAATATCGGGGATTTTCAATTTTTGGATAATTATAATGTTTCCTCAACATTAATATACAATGGAATTACCGGACTGTTACCTGCCAGACTATTTAATCCCAATTACAGTTGGGAAAAAACAAGAAAGTTTGAAACTGCAATTGAACTAGGTTTTTTGGACAACCGTATTACTACTAATTTAGCATATTATCGTAATAGATCTTCAAATCAATTGGTTGGCTACCAACTATCTGCCGTAACTGGATTTCCAAGTGTGACAGCAAATCTGGACGCTACAGTGCAGAATACCGGACTGGAATTTGAAATAAATGCAAGACCAGTTTCAACTAAGAACTTTAATTGGGAAACTAATCTTAATATAACATTCCCTAAAAATAAACTGTTATCATTTCCAGGTCTAGCCGGTTCACCTTATGCAAGTCAATATTCCATTGGCTCTTCAACGCAGATTGTTAAGCTATATCAATTGGAAGGTATTAATCCGCAGACAGGACTTTATCAGTTCACTGATTTTAATGGAGACGGCAAAATATCTTCTCCAGATGACCGTCAGGTTATTGAAGATCTTCAAATTAAATTTTTGGTGGCATAAATAACAGTATTCGATATAAAAATTGGGATTTATATTTTTTATTTCAATTCGTCAAAAAGAAAAACTATAACCAAAATTCAATTATGCCTCTTCCGGGTACAATGGTTAACCAACCTGTGGAAGTACTGGATGTTTGGTCTGCCGAAAATCCTAACGGAACATATATGCCTTATAGTGCATCAAAAAATTTGCTCAATCATAATTTATTTAAAGGAAGTACTGCTGCTGTTTCAGATGCATCCTTTGTAAGATTAAAAAACCTAGAATTTGGTTATAATATACCGATGTCGTCAAGTCCTTTTAAAAGTGCTAAAATTTACTTTCAGGGCCAGAATTTAATAACATGGACTAAATTCTTTGGTGTTGATCCAGAGGCAATAATCTCAGGTTTTCTTCCTCCCTTAAGAACATACTCTTTCGGACTACAGTTAAATTTTTTAATTTCTAATCTCATGAAAAATTTTAAATATTTATACACATGCATTCTCGCATCTTTCTCATTGTATTTTTCGATTTCGTGCGAAAAATTGATTGACGTTGATCTACCGAATAATCAGATTGCCAGCAACGAAGTATTTCAGGATCTTCAAACAGCTAACGCTGCATTATCGGCTTTATATGCCGATGTAATGTCAAATTCCCCGATTTCAGGAGTGAATCTTGATGCCGCCCTAGGCGTTTATACGGATGAACTGGATGAATTCAGTACAACGATTACTCCAACTAGGGAACTTTATCTAAACCAACAAACTGACACGAATCAAACCGTATACAATATCTGGGTTTCATCTTTTAAACATATTTATACAGCTAATGCTATTATTGAAGGTGTTGATAAATCTAACGGGATTTCAATGTCCGACAAAAAGTATTTGAAGGGAGAAGCTTTATTTATTAGAACGTTAATGTTTTTTTATTTGAACCAACTTTGGGGGGATATTCCATATCCTGAAACAACGGATTACACAATAAATCAGATTTTAAATAAAACACCTTCAAATGATGCATTGAAAAAAATGGTAGAAGATCTTCAACAGGTCCTGACACTATTGCAGGATGACTATCGAAATGCTGAACGGATATATGCCAATAAAATGACAGCAAGGCTTCTACTGGCAAAGATCTATATGGCACAGAAAAATTGGAATCAGGCAGAACAATTGTTAAAAGAAATTACCCAATCTTCGCTTTATCAAATAGAAACCGATATAACAAAAGTATTTCAAAAGTCAGGTAAACACATTCTTTGGCAATTAAAACCTATTAATAATGCTTCTCTGAAACAGGCTACCTTATACTATTTCTCAAATGCAAAGCCTAGTTCTTATGCGTTGAATATGAATCTCGTAAACTCCTTCAACTCTAATGACCTAAGAAAACAGCACTGGATGGCGTCAGTATCCTATAATGGATCAATATGGTATAGAGCTGAAAAATACAAAAATCGCGATAATACAAATGCTAATGAGTATTCTATCATATTCAGGGTGGAAGAAGCTTATCTTTTATTGTCAGAATCTTTGGCTCAGCAGAGTAAACTCACCGAAGGGCTTATTTATTTAAATTCGATAAGACAAAGGGCAGGTTTAGCGGCATTAACCAACTTAAGCCAAGCTGATCTCCTTAATGAAATCCTTTTGGAAGATAGACGTGAATTCTTTACTGAAACAGGACATAGGTTTCTTGATCTGAAGAGAATGGATAAACTCAATTTATTGTCAACTGCAAAGCCTAACTGGAAGGATTTTCATAAACTTTGGCCGATCCCCCAAAATGAAATTCTCCTCAATCTAAATCTCAAACCTCAGAATAATGGCTATTAAGATCAAATATTTACTGGTTTCCATAATTCTTAACGGCTTCATATTTATACCTGCTCAACAGCAGGGGATACCTTAACCCAATGGAAGGCAAAATTTGCAACATTGGGCGGGGTTCCCAAGATTTCATCTGAAGGAACATGGATAGGAATCAATAAGCAGTATAAACTTGGTGGTGATTCGGCTTATGTTGTTAGCACAAAGGACAAGACAATACATAAAATTGTATCGACGGGAGTTTTGGACTTTCTTAATGAAGAAGGGGTTTTTGGGAGAAAAGCCGATCAATTACAGTTTCTGAACCTTAAGACTGGTAAAATATACCAATATAATAATGCCAGCAATTATTATCGGCTGGATAATTTAAATAGATATGCCATTTACTCCAGAGATAAGCACCTTATTTTTTATGATCTGACGGGCAATCAGCTACAGGAAATGGCAGACATTGATGGTCTTATGGCAACAGACTCAAAAAGTAAGCTATATGTTGTAAGGCAGAGTGAAGGAAAAGCCAAGATCCTTGAAACAACGGGTAAAAGACAAGAAATTGTATATTCAACAGAAAATCGAATATCAAAGATCGAACTTACGCCATCAGGCAAACAGCTACTCATTACAGAAGTTCAGATTCAGAAAGGACATAATCAATTGACTATACTCGATTCAGAACATGACTATAAAAAGGTAATTCAATTAAACGTTCCAAGCAAATCAGAATTAAGTTTGACGGAAATTCAAAATGGAAAGTACTTTCTCATCAATTCAAGGGTAAGATTCTCCGAAGAGCAGTCTTCCTTGGTTGACATATGGTATGGCAATGATCCATTTGTCAACCTACATAAAAGAATGTACGTAAATAACGAATACTGGTTATGGGATACGATAGCGAATAAACTGCAGTCATTAAAAATTCAGGAGAACCATGTACTTGAATCTTTAAATAATGCTCGATATTTTCTGACCTATCTACCTAGAAAAGATTACAATTTTAATACGTTTACGCCAGATATCAATGATGCCTATATATTTGATATATCAACAGAAAGTTTAACAGCAATCGGCAGCTTAAAACAAATACCTACTTTAACAAAAGGTTGGAGACCCGACTTTGTGGGAAATAGGTTTTTTTGTTCCAAGAATGGCAGGTTGTTCCTAGCGAGCAATGATGGTAAAAATTGGTCCTTGTTCAGTACTTCGGGCAAGAGAGAAGCCTTAATAGAAAAATTTGGTCTTGAAAAACCTGTTTTTACGGCAAACAGCAATCAAATTTATTTTGAAAGCAGTGACGACCTCTGGAAATATGACATCAATAGAAAGAAGTTGACCGCTTTGGGCATTGCAAAAGGAAAAAAAGTTGAAATTAAAAATCAAACTAACGAATTTGGTGAAAGTACATTAAATTCATTTTTACCGGAAGATTCCATATTGCTGGAAGTATATGATAATTATTCAAATAAAACTTTTTACAATATGTACCGCAAGGGAAAATGGAAAGAGGTTGTACCGGAAACAGAAAACAGGTTTGACTCTGATCATCTACTTTTCAACAGAAATATGACATCCTTTTATACGTTGGAAAGAAATTTCAACCAGCCTCCTACATTGTATTCCTATGTCAATGGACATAAAAATAAATTGTTCAATGCCGGAATTAAGGATGTTGAAGCACAAAAGATCAAACAGAAAATTTATAATTTCAAAGCTGTTGGAAAAAATCTAAGGGGTATTTTATACTATCCAATAGACTATGATCCAAAGGGAAAATATCCAATGGTAGTCCATATCTATCAGGTACAACGGACTTTAAGCAATGATTATCTTTCTCCAAATAATGTATCACCTGTAGGATTCCAGATCAGGACTTTATTGGAACGAGGGTATTTTGTATATCTCCCCGATATAGAACAAGGCAAGGATGGCCCCGGCATGTCAGCTTTAGAATGCGTAAATAGCGCGCTGGATGCTTTATTGAAAAACCCTCTAATTGATCAGGATAGAATCGCGCTTTTAGGACATTCGTATGGTGGTTATGAAACCAATTTCATCGCCACACAATCGCAGCGCTTTAAGACATATGTATCAGGAGCAGGTTTCAGTGATCTGATCAGCAGTTACCATTCTTATAGTTATCAGTATGTTAAACCGTTTTATTTCTTTTATGAAACTGGGCAGTTCAAGATGGGAGACTCAGTGGCTGAAGATAAAGAAAAATATTTACTGAATAGTCCTATTTTAAATGTTGAAAATGTCAAATCACCAATTTTATTATGGGGAGGAAAGAAGGATGAAAACGTGCCATTGGACCAGGTTATGGAATTTTATATTGGTCTTAGACGTTATCAAAAACAGGTGATAGCCCTTTTATATAAAAATGGTAATCACGATTTTCTCCATCATCCTCTCGAGGAGAAAGACAGGGACGAAAAGATCTTAGAATGGTTCGATTATTTTCTGAAAGATATAAAAGATGTTCCATGGATCAATAAGCAAATAAAAAAGAAGGCGCCTTTTTAAGCGCCTTCTCTTCGAACTTATGGAGTAGTTCTGAATAGTTCTTGTGAACATTGTGTTTCACTATCCATAAACTCATGTAAACGCGAAGTACCGTCTCCATCCCAAGTACAAACAAATCCGCTTGTGGCATTACAATCTTGTTGTACCTGAACACATTTGTTATTCTCATCAATACGATAAGTCGGAATTACTTTAGAGGCTTTACTTGCCAAATTGGTAGCGAAAGCTGCGCCTGCACCCATTGCTACAATAAGTGCTGGCAATAATATTTTTTCATATTAAGTGTTTATTGGTTTATGCCTAATCTTTTCAAGGTTTTCGGCAATCCCTTTTTTGGGTTCCTTATCAACAGGCTGCTCCCTGAGCGGCCTGTTTCGTTTTGAATTCACGTCAAAAGCACCATCCCGGATTTTATAACGAACAAGTTCATTTCCAATAAGGACGAAAAGGTTGTTGTCCTGAACGATCATTGCAGACATTGGTATATTATTTTTATGTCGAATGTAAAAACTACCAATATATTGCTGTTGATCAGTGCTGTATACATCAATTATGGAAGATGTTTTCCAGGATTTTGAGGGCTCATGTTTGCCTTTCAGGTTGGATTGATTAAATAATAAATTACCCGAAACCAGTGAACCTTTATTTACGCTAAAAGGCGGAGCACTCATTTTATTATTGCCATTGGATAAACGTACTACAGAAATTTTTGCACGGCTTGTTGTATCAATGGTATTTAGACGATTCAATATCTTGAAATTGTTATCCATCACAATGTACTGGTTGCGATAGACATAGGTGTAGACCAGTTTTCCGCTCTGACTATCAGAACTCAAAATTCCATCCACATCAAAAATTCCGTCAATCTGTTTTTCTAAAATATCCGGTTGCAATTCCAGTTTTTTATTTTTATCTAAATCCAGTGAGGCTAGAATATACCGTTTATCAGACCTCCGCTGAGTTCTAATGGCAAATCGCATTGAATCAAGTATGGCAAGCTGATTAAAATATGCATCACCAAAGCTTATTGTTTTTGCTAATGAGTCCTCCAACTTCCCTTGATAAATTACTGGTACAGAACCATCGTACATATAATAATATGGTTTACGGATTGTTAACTTTAAGTTTCGGAATACATGATTTTTATTGTCCAATTTTACCTTTATATCTGACATCCCTCTTAGTGCGGTGTCAATTTTTGTTATGAAAAGCGGTGCAGTTGTATTTCCCAAATAGATATTTCCATCCTCCAACCCAGCAAAGTAGTAAGAATTTACTCCCAGGTCATAAATCTGTTCTTTAACAAGTGGATGCGGTACAAATCGCCTTGTAAAATTATTCTCCTGCTTAATAATGTGTTCGGAACTTAAAAATAAGCATACAACAATTCCACAACTGACAATACTTATGGCAATAGATTTGGATATGGGTAAGATCAGTCGATTTTGTGGATTCTGTTTTCTTTCCCTGTAAAGAATTGCTGTAAAAATTAGTATCACGACCACGATATTAAAAATCAGGTGTTCAGTCCACCCTAATTTTTCTAATATTCCGCCGCATGAACACGGAACAAAATCACTATAATTTATTATCAGATAAATATAGATAGTAAAAGCTGTCATTAAACCCAAAGAGCCATATAACGCAAATAATTGATAATCTGGAACACAGACATAAACTGCCAACGCAAATTCAACTATAATTACGGCATAGGAAATAAATCCGGCATAGGCACTCAACAGTGGGGATTGCGCGAGTTGAACCTGGAAATTTTCAAAATCCAAAAGTTTACTCATAGCTGCATATACAAAAAGCAGCGCTATGAAATAAGCTACAATACTTGCATAGTCTTTTGCAAAATATTTTTTCATCACAATCGGTTTAATGATTATCTATAACCAAATTTCAAAAACCTTTCTTGAAAAAAAAATATCTTGAATGAGCTAATGTATTTCAAATAAATGCTTTTTTATTATAAAAAATTCCTACTAATAGGAATTTAATTATCGATACTATAATATTTGTTTGAATCTGGGTAAGTCATCCAGCACGATTTTATAATGTTGATTATATATTCTGTAGAGGTTTAAATAATCTCCAAATTGATTATTATAAGCAATTTCCTTTTTGTTCATATCCGAAAAAAGAATATCACGGTTTGCCCCGATCATCTTTAGTTTGATATAAAATTGATAAAAAGTATCCTCTAGATAAATCTTACAGTCTTTCTGGAACTTCTTATAATTACGATTAAATGATGTTACAAAGTCTTTTAACGAACTTCTTACCTTTGCATCATACAGATCAAGAAGCCTTCCAATATAATCAAGATCCTGCGCAATTATATCAATTAAAATTCTCGGTATTTCAAATTCATGAAGCAGAAATCTAATCGTTTTTCCATAGGAGTCAGTCGCTGCAATTCCTGTCAATAGGGCTAAATTATGGGTTTTAGGATATTGGGTGTGAATGGGAATAATGCGGTTTTTGACATCATCTTCGATTTCTTCAATAACAAAGGATAAACCAGATAAAATTTCATCTTCTTGTGCTTTATCGAAATCCTTTATTCTTCGTTCAATAAGGCAAGATTTTTTTACTAAATCCAAATCTTTGGGCAGAAATCCGGTTTTTTGAAAAAATTCAATGTAGTAATCCATGAGTTTATTCAACTGCAGTTGAATCACATCAATTTTGTTAGCGTGAAATGCAGGAGAGACCCAATGAAGTTTTGAAAACTCTTCAATCGCGTCCTTTAACGTACTTTCTACCAATGCTAATAAATAAGTGTTCATAATTATTGGCCAGTTAGTATAACAAATTTCTTATAGAAAAGAAAATCCAATATTTTACTAAGTAATGAAATAATTTTGATTTTCTAAGAAAAAAATAAAATTAATCTTTGTTATATTAACCCTTCAATATCCTAAGATTCCTTTTTTATCAAATGAGATAAAGATGGATCATTACTTATACGATCTAATTCCCGTTCAATAATTCCGTTAATGTCGGCTTTGATCTGTTTGTAATTCCCATCAATTACTTCTTGCATATTGTCATTACCATTTTCATCAATAAACTTGGTGATTTCGGGTATTTTTTGATATGATTTTGTCTCTGCTGCAACCTTTTTATTGTCCACGACAATCTGGGCATGAAATATTTTCTGATCAATGCGTTCATCGAAGTTGTCTGCAACTGATCCCACGAACATTCCTTGGGTTAAGGTGCTGATCTTCGACGCAGGAATTAAACTGTCAAGTTGTGTGGAAATGGATGTCGATTTGTCATTACGGTTTATTGTCATGCTTTGCCTTTTCTGCAAGACCTTTCCAAAACGATCAGAAAGAGTCTTTGCAGTCTCTCCAACAACCAGACCACTTACTATATTACCTACCAAGTTTTGTATCACTTTACTTTCTTTATCACCATAATCTCTGGTTAGCTGCGAGAAGTCCTGAATACCAAAGAGAGACGAAATTTTTAGGGATCTGGCGTAGGAAATGTAATCCAGTCCACGTATATATATTGTAGGTAACTCATCAATGATAATGGAACATTTAAGTTGATCCTTTTTAGAAATTAGTTTAATAATACGAGAATTATACAATCCTAAAGCAGCCGAATAAATATTTTGACGATCCGGGTTGTTGCCAACACATAGTATTTTTGGTTCCTTTGGATTATTGAGATCTAGAGTGAAGTCGTCGCCTGACATAACCCAGTATAATTGCGGGCTGATCATTCTTGATAAAGGAATTTTTGCGGAAGCAATTTGTCCCTGCAATTGGTCCTGGGCGCCGCCCTCCCAAGCATCCATAAAGGGAGAGATATAGTTTTCCAGTTCTGGATATGAAGTCAATATGGTAAATATATCCTCATACTTTTTGTTTAAAAGCTCTATAGCATGTGGGAAAGTACAATATCTGCCATTATCATAAATTTTCAGATACCAAATAATTGCAGCTAATAATATTATTGGTGAATCGACAAAAAATTCGCCCTGCTTAGTTATCCAGGACCTATTGAGGTTCAGCATAATTGTGTACGCAGACTCATATGCATCAGAGATGTCCGTCATAAATTTGGGATTGATTGGGTTACTTCTGTGACTTTCGCGGGGATTATCAAAATTGATTACATAGAACTTTGGTTTTACCTTGTAGCAGTGAGTATTCCTTAACAGGTGATTATATGCTATAGTTGAGAGATCTGGGAATTTAAAGTCATAGATATACATCGCAAAACCCTTCTCAATATGCTGTTTGATAAAATTATTGACGACGGCATATGATTTTCCCGATCCGGGGGTTCCCAGTACGATTGTCGCACGAAAAGGGTTAACAATGTTGATCCATCCATCATTCCATTTTCCTTTATAATAGAATTTAGTTGGTAAGTTTACCGAATATTCGTTCTCCATCAATTTGGTTTCCTGCATGAAGCTTTCATTTTCGCTATTAAAGACATCATCCATCAGATTGTTCTTTAAAAGCCGGCTTAGCCAAATACCACCTACCATCAATGAAATATATCCAATACTTGTCGTAAGAATGTATAAAAAGAAGCCTATGTCGGGAGAAAGTAATAGTAATGATGTGTTTAGAAAATAAAATACAAATCCTACTAATAAAATGGTATTAATTTTTGTCCAGGTAATTTTTTCATTTTTCACTCCTTTCGTTCCCAAGCAGCTTAATGCAAGAAGCAGGAATGCAAAAGCCTTCGTATAAAGAGTATGTGAAAATAAACCTGCCGTCCTTTGGAAGTTGCTTAAAATTCGGTTGACCACCTCTATGTTCCAGCCCTTGTCTGCAAATGCACTATAACAAAACCAATAAAAATGCATAAGTATCAGAACGATACTTACGGCCCTCATAAAAGCAATAATTTTTGCTAATCCTCTTAAATCATCATCTCCTTGCATATCTGAAAAATTAAATTTGCAAGTGAAATTATTGGGAATCTGTATCCGTTGATTAAATTGGCTTTTCAGGGAATTTTAAGGATTAATTTGGCATTATTAGTTATGTTTTTGACCGAAAACATATAATAAAAAAACTGCTATCAAACAGGTCTGTAGCAATTCTTTGGATTTTCAATAAGGTGATGTAGGATGCTTTTTATTAGAGATTATAAATTCAAGTTCTTTTTAATCCATTCACTAATAATAGCTTTGATATCGTTATAAAGATAATCATAGTCAGTACTATACGCAAAGTCATCCGTTAGATCATATTTTTTAAATATATCATCGCAGACATTCAGCATTTTTAGAGAAAATGGTCTTATCTCTTCATCAACAAAAAGGTGTCGAATTCGTAGGTGACAACTTGAAAAATTGTATTGAACTTGGAAAAATATAGAGCTTCAAAAAGAATAGAATTTGCGATTCTCTCAGCTTCTTCTTCAGTATTTTTACCTTGAATAGCACCTTCATAAGCTTTAAAAGCCCAATTTGAACGTTGAGAAATAAATTTAGAATCGTAAGCCTTTTCAGGATAATTGGTGTATAGTAATTCTTGAAGGTTTGATCTAAAATACGAGAGGTTTTTAAGTAAAATATCCATATAATATAATTTTTAATGGATAAACTTAAAGAAGTAATATGATACCCTTCAAAATGTGGCAGTGATTGGTATTTTAAGGATAAATTTGTCTCAAAGGAAGCAATTTTTAATTTCTATTACCATTGGAAAAGATGCCTCTGACTTACCTCATGATCTGTTCGTTATATATGCATTGCGCACTGCATATATACAAACAGTTTGATTAGTTTTTGATTTTCCACTGTCCACCATTTTTAGGAGGTGGATCTTTATAGTCAATTTCTGCCGCATCAAATTCACCTGAATTCGATACTTGATTTAGACTATCCGCATTTCTGTTGGATAGTTTACTTATTGATTTTTCAAACTTAAAGTCCTGCTCTAAAGCCTGATCATCGTCCTGCTGTCTACAGGAGTGCATAAAAACAATTCCCGCTAAAATTGTAATTATTGATGAAATAATTGAGATAATCTTTTTCATAGTCATAATATTTAGAAGATTTATCCCCGGGGTTTTAATAGAATTCTGACTTCGAAATTATTGGACTTTTCTCGCTCTGAAAACCTTTGTATGGTGCGCTTCTAAAATAATTATGTTGTATTTCTAGAAAAATAACATTCGTAATTATTTATGTTTCTGGATGTTGACCTAGATATTGCTTCCATTTAATGTTTATTCAATAAAAGGTCATATTTGGGTGATTTTTTTTAATTTTATATGAAAGTCACCTAACCATGAAAGCCTTCCTTAAACTTTATATAATATGTTTTTCGTTTTTTTTCACGATGTCTTTGAAAGGACAGAATGATGAAGAGTTTAGTGAATACTATCTTCTGCGAAAAAATTATGAGGGACTTTCAGAAAATGATGAACATGCGCTTCAGTTTATAAAGCAGTATATAGCCAAAGCGAAAAGAGAAAAGAATTACGAACAATTAATTCAGGGGTATTTGGATGGTATTTTGTACTCATCACACCCAGAACAGAAATTAAAATTTGCGGATAGTACAATTTATGCCTCAAAACTCACTAAAAATAATGAAAAAATAAGCGCTGCATATTTGGAAAAGGGAGTTGTGTATTATTTCCAGTATAAGAAGTATAATCTCGCATTAGATGAATACATAAAGGCATATCAATACGCCAAAAATAGTACAGATTATTTTTATAACAATAGGCTAATCTATCTTATGGGTGTTGTCAACAGTTATATGGGAAATTATAATGAATCCCTGGAACAGTTTAGAACCACGAGTGAATTTTTTAAAAGTGAATCTAAAAAACCTCAACATCCAAACCTCATTTACAACAATTTAAGAGGTTATTTTAATTCTATCCATCAAATGGCAGTATGTTATAGAAATCTTGGACAGTTTAAGCGTTCGGATTCATTAATTGCTGTTGGTCTATTGCAGACATCAACGAGCAAAGAATATATGCAGGAATACAGTTATTTTTTGAAAGAAAAAGGAATTCAGCAATTCAGGAATAGAAAATATGAACAGGCAATCTCATCCCTAAATTCCTGCATGAAATCCATTTCAGCTGTCAATGATTTTGCTTGGTTAACGGTTTGTTATTCTTACATTGGTAAATCATATCTTGCCCTTGGAAAAGAAGATCAAGCTGCAACATATTTTAAGATGGTGGATTCCGTATTTCAAAGACATAACTTCATTTTACCAGAAGTAAGAAATAACTACGAATCTTTGATAAATTACTATAAGACCAAAAAAGATCTTCATAAAGAATATTTTTATACAAAGCAATTATTAAAAGCAGATATAGTCCTTAATAGGGATTTCAGATATCTTTCTTCTAAAATTCATAAAGAATATGATACCCCGTTATTGCGGGAAACAAAGCTTAGTTTAGAAAAGGAGATTTCCAAAAGTAAGTGGACAACTTTAATAATTATAATTTTGAGCTCTTCCGTGATATTGTTCATGATAATATGGCATCAATCTCAAAAGGATAAACTACTTAAAGCCTATTATCTTCTAGAACAGAAAATTTTAAATAAAGTTGAGGAACCAAAGCCTGAAGATTCTTCTCCCATAAATAATTCGGTTGACCCTTATATTCCCCAACAAATAATAAATGAGATATTAAAAAAACTGAAAAAATTTGAACAGAACAATGGTTTTATAGAAAAGGGCTTAACATCTAAAGACCTTGCAAAAAAGTTTGATACAAATTACAAATATCTCACAAGTATTATCAGAGAATCTAGGGGAATGAATTTCACCGATTACTTGGCTCACCTAAGAATAAATTATATTACAAACAAACTATATAATGATAGGAAATATCTGTCATATACCATTATAACTTTAGCCGAGGAATGTGGTATAGGGTCGCGTCAGAATTTTAATGAAAAGTTTCTAAAAATTAATGGTATTAAAGCCACAACCTTTATAAAAAAAAGACGGAAAGACTTAAATTTCGATGATGATCCAATAGTAGAAATTCCCCTATGATGCTTTTTAAAAGTATATTTTCAAAACGCTTTCAGTCCTTTATAAAAATTATGATTTTTAAAATTTAGAAATAATAGCTAATTTTATAAATTATAGCCACCTAAAGATGAAGAATGTTGAAAATATGGCCTATGAAATATTACTGCAGGGACTGCGGAATGGAGATCAATATGCCTTTCACCAAATCTTCCAAACATTTCACAAAGCAATAGTTTATTTTGCTTCTAAGCTTTTACCTGAATACAATTATTCTGAAGCTGAGGAAATTGTACAAGATGTTTTTGTCAAGCTTTATGAAAAGAGATCAACTTTTAATTCTTTTGAAAATATTAAAGCATTTCTATACATAGTAACAAAAAATGCGTGTCTGGACAAGATTGCTAAAGAAAAAGTTAGATCTAATCGCTTTGGTAGATACATTCAGGATTTTGAAGAATCAGAAGAAAGTATTCTTCAAAATATTATTGATGCTGAACTTATTAGCCAATTGGGAGCTGAAATTGATGCACTTCCTGAAAAGTGCAGGATTATAATGAGGCAGTTTTTAGATGAAGATAAAAATGCAAAGGAAATCGCAGATGATCTCGGCATAAGCGTAAGTACTGTCAATAATCAAAAATCCAGAGCCGTCTCTATCATAAAAAAACGGCTTGGAAATGCCGGAATCGCCCTTTTATTATTTTATTTATAAATTTTTCAATTTTCTTTAGAGAAACCTATACTATTTCCCGTTTCTATATTATAAACGCGGAATCATGGAAAGGAAAGATGTTTACATCAGTTTTGAAATAAGCAATATATTAAAAAAAATCGTTCAGGAAGAACCTTTGACTTTTTAGTGATCATTCAACTTTAGAAACTTGGTTATTAAAGGATGAAGGGAATAAAATATATTTCAATAATTTAAAAAATGAAAATCTTGTCGCTGATTCCATAAAGAAACTTTATAATACTGATTCAAATGTTCAATTCAAACTGATTGAACAAAAAATCAGAAAGAAAAGAAAATTAATGCTGTTCCGAAAAATGAGCATTGCTGCTGGATTCATAGTCGTTTTCGGAACGTCAATTTGGTATTTAAACTATAAGTCGGGTACGCAAGAACCAACATTTAAAACCATAGAAAACGACATCTTACCGGGCTCAAATAAAGCTACTATAACTTTTGGGAATGGTAAAGCTATTAATCTGAAAGAAACGGAAGGCATTTTGGTAACTCCCAGCGGCCTAACCTATAGTGATGGGAGTTCTATAAATGATTCAGAATTCATCGGATCAGCAATACTGAAAACCCCGAGAGGTGGCCAATATAAAATTACCCTTGCAGATGGTTCTAAAGTTTGGCTAAACTCCAATTCGTCTTTAGAATATCCAGTAAAATTTTCAAACAATAATAGAGAAGTCCGATTAAATGGTGAAGCTTATTTTGAAGTTCATCATGACCCAAAACATCCATTTCTCGTCAACACAACTCTCCAAGAAGTTAAAGTTCTTGGAACAACCTTTAATATTCGTGCCTATGAGGACAAACAGTATACGACTCTCGTTCAGGGAAGCGTAGAAATTAAATCTAATGGCTCTACATTTACCAGAAAATTGAAGCCCAATGAACAGGCTATAATTGATCATTATAGCCTTTCCATTAAAAATGTCGATGCTCTTGATTTTATCGGCTGGAAGGAAGGGTTGATAAATTCGGGAAATATTTCTCTCGTGGAACTTTCAAAGGAAGTTGAACGTTGGTATGATGTAGACTTCAAATTTCCCCAAAATTTCAAAAATTCAGAGAGTGCAGATTTAAGCATTAACAAAAATGAAAATCTTTCCACTGTTCTAAAAGTAATAGATAAAACATACGGTGTAAAAACTGAGATTCACGGAAAGGAGGTGATCATCAGATAAGAACGTTTCATATGTGTTTATGCCCGTAGTTCGTAAGAATATACCGTCCCGAGGTCCAGTCGGGACGGCTGCGGGTTTTTAAAAGTTAAATAAAGCAAATTACTAACCCTAACTCAAATGTAATGAATAATACCATTATCGACAATGGTAAACCGATTTCTATTCCCCTATGGAAACGGAAAACCAATGAAAAACAATTAGAAAAAGACAAGTCATGAAAAACCTAATATTTTTTATATTGATTATTTTTCTCGCTTGCACAAAACTTACTGCACAAAAAATAACATTGATCCAAAAAGATGCACCTTTCAGGACTGTTATTCGCCAGATTAACCAGCAATCGGGCTATTCTTTTTCAATAAATAGCAGGCATATGAAGATTGCTAAGGCTGTCACTATATCTGCAAAGGAAAAAGATCTAAAAGCGGTTCTAGATGAAATCTTCAATGACCAACCGTTCGATTATTCTATTGAAGGAAAAATTATAGTTTCTGTCGATAGGGGGAAGGAAACAGGTTCTAAAAACCCAATAGATAAAGATCAGACTCCCATAAGAGGAAAGGTTTCTAATGAACGGGGTGAACCGTTGTCCGGAGCTTCTCTTCGAGTAAAAGGAAGCAATGTAAACTTTATGACAGATGCAAATGGAATTGTTATGATCCCTGGTTCATTAAAGGACGAGGTACTTCAAGTTTCATTTATCGGTTATACACCAGTAGAAGTTCCTGTAATAAATTCAGGTAATATTATTATGCATCAAAACGATAATATTATTGGAATAGTAGATGTTGTTTCGACCGGATATCAAAACATACCTAAAGAACGAGCAACGGGCTCATTTGTCCAAATAGATAACCAATTATTAAACAGACGTGTTAGCACGAATATTTTAGACAGACTGGACGGTGTTACAAGTGGATTGATTTTTAATAAAATTTCAGGTCCAATAGGGTTAAATCCTCCGAATGAAAAATTAGGAATAAGCATAAGAGGAAGAGTTACAATTGATGATAAAGTTAGCGCTGATCCTCTGGTTGTACTTGACAATTTTCCCTATGAAGGAGATATTAATAATATAAATCCAAATGATATTGAAAGTATCACAGTACTTAAAGATGCTGCTGCAGCTTCGATCTGGGGTTCGAGATCTGGGAATGGTGTCATTGTAATCACTACCAAAAAAGGAAAATTTAATCAACCCTTAAAGATTGATTTTAATTCAAATTTAACCGTAGGGGCAAGGCCAAATTTAAAATATTCAAGAAATTTTCTTAAATCCTCTGAATTTATAGATGTCGAAACGTTTCTTTTTAATAAGGGGTATTATGATCCCAATTTAAACGACAACAATTACTATCCTGTAATATCACCAGTAGTTGAGCTTTTATCGAAACAAAGAAATGATCCTTCAAATGAGAATATTACTGACCAAATAAATAGATTGAGAAATGTGGATGTTCGCGACCAAACATCCGAATATTTTTATCGTCCCAGTATGAATCAACAATATTCATTGGGTTTTAGAGGAGGTTCGGAAAAATCTATTTATTCACTTTCTATAGGATATGACAAAAACCGTAATACCTTGTTTGGTTCTGGAAACAATAGGTTTACTATTAATTCAACAAATACATATCATCCCATTAAAAATTTGGAAATTACAGGTTCTGTATTATATACAAAGAGTGAGAATAAATTTGGATATCAATACACTTCTCCGTATCCATATATAAGTTTTGTTGATGATAATAAAAATCCGCTTGCGGTACCATATGGAAAAAGAGACAGTTATCTTGAAAATAGCCAAAGTTTAGGCTTTTTAGATTGGAAATATAGACCCATTCAAGAAAGAGACCTTTATGATACCAGTACTAAAACTGATAACATCCTTATAAGAGGCATTGTCCGGTATAATTTCACTGATTTCTTAAATGCTGAAATTCAATATCAGCATGAAAATGAATTCGGAAATAATCGTGGTTACAGAAGTCCCGAAAGTTATGAAGCGAGAAATTTCGTTAATATGTACAGCCAGCGATCTAGTGAGGGCTCATTTACATACCCCTTTCCAAAAGGAGGAATTCTCTATTTAACAGACAGAAAATTGTATTCCAATAACTTCAGAACACAGTTGAATTTCAATAAAGAATTTTCACAAAAACATTTAGTATCTGCAATTGCGGGAGCTGAGATAAGAGAAATAGTAAGTGAGAGTACTGATAAAGCGTTGTATGGCTACAATGATGAGTTTGGAACTTCTGTGACTAATTTAAATTATAATATTCCTTATCCAATGAACCCATCGGCACTTGGATCAACGGTTCTTCCGTCTCCTCTTGGGAAAATTATAGGTAATACAAATAGATATATATCTTATTATGCAAACGGCGCTTACACGTATTTAGGTAAATATACTTTTTCACTGAGTGGAAGAAAAGATGGTGCAAACATTTTTGGAGTGAAAACAAATGATAAAATGACACCACTTTGGTCAACTGGTGTTGCTTATGATATCAGCAAAGAATCGTTCTATAAATTTTCGTTAATACCTTATTTAAAACTAAGGGCATCATTTGGATATAATGGAAATGTATATAATGCCTCATCCTATTTGACGGCAACCTATGATGTCAGCCCAATTACTGGACTACCAATTGCCTACATCACGAGTGCCCCAAACGCAGAATTAAGATGGGAGAAAATTAGAAACAAAAATCTAGCTTTAGATTTTTCATCTAAAGGTAATCGCTTGAATGGTTCATTTGAAATTTATGAGAAGTTGGGTACTGATCTTATCGAGGATGCTTTGTTAGCACATTCAACCGGGTTTTCTTCTTACAAAGGAAATGCCGCAACTGTTAAGACAAAAGGTTTTGATATTAATTTAAACTCAGTAAATCTTAATGGTAATTTTAAATGGAATACGACTATACTATTAAGTTATAATAAAGATAAAGTAATATCTTATGACACAAAATATACTTCGCAATATCTAACAAGTTCAGGGCTTAATATTGATGGTCCTGGAAGATATGGTTTATATATCAAGGAAGGAAATAGTCTTTTCGGAGTATATAGTTTTAAAACAGCGGGACTTGATCCAACAAATGGAGATCCTCAGGGATATTTAAATGGTGTTATAAGTAAAGACTACCTCAATATAATTACAAGTTCGAATAATGAAGATATTGTATATCATGGTTCGTCAAGACCAAGAAATTTTGGGGCATTACGTAACACTTTCTCTTTTAAAGGAATCTCTTTATCCGCTAACGTTACATATAAATTTGGATATTACTTTCGCCGAAGGTCAACCTCATTAAACCTGTCAGACGTTGTAAATAGCGGATATGCCAATCAAGAATTTCAAGACCGATGGCAAAACCCAGGAGATGAAACGCGAACTACAGTTCCCTCAGTCTTATACGAATTCAACTATAATCGCAATATTTTTTATCAAAGCTCTGAATCTCTTGTTGAGAAAGGAGACCATATAAGATTACAGGATATTAGCCTTAGTTATGATTTTAATAAGGAATTACTTAGAAATCTTCCAATTTCCTCATTACAAATTTATAGTTATATAAATAATATTGGTATAGTGTGGCGAGCAAATAAGAAAGGAATTGATCCGGATGTTAGTGAATATAACCTTTCCGGTTATAATTCCTACCCAAATCCGACAACAGTATCATTTGGTATTAGGACAACATTAAAATAAATGCAGTTATGAAAAATATTATAATCTATGCAATATGTACATTTATCCTTGTTGGTTGTAAAAAGCAAGATGAATGGTTAGAGAAAAAATCAAATAAATCAGATATTATCCCATCTACCGTTGAAGATTTTCAGGCTTTACTAGATAATACTGATGTGATGAATACCAAATACCCTGCAATTGGATTAATTGGTGCTGACAATTCCTATATTTTAGATCAAACTGCCATCTCTGGTGGTACATTACAAGAAAGAAATGCATATAAGTGGTCAAGCGACATTTATGAGGGAGAGTTATTTGCTCCAGACTGGACTTATCCTTACCAAGTTATCGAATATTCTAATGTAGTACTTGATGGCATTGAAAAAATTAAAAATATTAATGATACTCGAATACCAGAAGTAAAAGGAACAGCATTATTTTTTAGAGCTTTTGCATATTATCAGTTAGCACAATTATATGCGAAACAATACAATGAAAGTACCGCAGATTCAGATCTAGGGCTTCCCCTTAAATTAAATTCCGATGTAAATGATTTGCCAAACCGTTCCACATTAAAAGAAACTTATGATAGAATTATTAATGATCTTATTGAAGCCGAATCTTTACTCCCTCTGCAAGTCAGTTACAAAACTCGGCCTACAAAATTAGCGGCAGAAAGCATGCTTTCAAAAGTATATTTTAATATGCAAAATTATACTAAGGCTAAAGAATTTGCAGATATTGTCCTTTCTAAAAATTCAGAACTTATTGATTTCAATACCTTAAGTACAACTGTGAATTTTCCATTTCCTACTGTTCGAGGTAATAATACTGAAATTATATTTTATGCACAAACTATTTCATATACTTTTAACAGTAGACAGGAATTATGTGTAATGAAAGATTTATTTGATACATATGAAAATGAAGATCTTCGTAAGGCAATTTTTTTCAAAAAAAATACCAATGGCGCAATTAACTTCGGTGGTAGATATACAGGAGCAGGCGCACTATTTTGTGGAATAGCTACAAACGAGATATTTTTGATTAGATCAGAATCATTGGCTAGATCGGGGAATTTTGTTGAAGCAATGAACGACTTAAACAAGCTTTTAAAAGAGAGGTGGAAAAAGAAAATGGACGAAGTACATATTCAAATAAAACAGCTTCAAATCCTACTGAAGCTTTGTTATTAATAATTAATGAGCGCAGAAAAGAACTACCCTTTACTGCCAATTTAAGATGGGAAGATTTACGCCGTTTAAATATGGATGATAAATTTGCAAAAAAACTAACACGTAATATAGGCGTAAATATCTACACTCTAGAAGCCAATAGTCCAAGGTATGTATTCCCAATCCCTCCTGTAGAAATCAATTTTCATCCATTAACTCAAAATATTCGATAATGAAAATGATAGTCAAATTTATAATATTAGGCATTCTTTTGGTAAATTATGCTAATGCTCGAACTATTCAAACAAATTCGAAAGGCGGCAATAAAGTGGCATATTTAAGAATTATCATAAATGACTTAACTAAAAAAAATAATATCAAATTAGCTTATTGGGATAACGGATGGGGTGCTAATTCAGGTGTTAATAATAAAAATTTAACTTCCAATTCTGGAGAAAGAATAAAAATTGAATTTAAGAACAATGAATCATTTTTGTATGCTGATTTATCTGTAGAAAATGGGCAGACAATATTTAATAATTATATAATTGAACCTGGTGATGATTTAACTTTTAATATTGAAAGGAACATTATTACTGTTACCGGAAAGGGTAAAGAGAAATATGAACTCTTTTTTGATATCCAAAAAGATTTAAAAAAATTGTCCGTTCAAACTTTAGATTCGGTTCGAAAGTTAGAGAAAATATATGGTTATGAATACTTTGCTTTAAGAAAAACTGATATTACAAGCTATGAAAGAAGGTTTGATAATGCTTTTGTCTCATTAGAAAATTCTAAGTTGACGGCTTTAGGTGCATTGGAAAAATACCGAGATAAATTATCTAAATCAATTTATTCATTACTAAAGGCTAATATAACGTTCAAGTATAAAAATGACTACCAACAAGCTTATATCTTTTATACTTCCGAAGCTAATGCTCAAAATAAAGAATTTGCTGATTCTTGTATAAATAAACTAAAGAAGATTTACTCTGAAAATTTATTAAAATTCGACCAAAAATTTGACAGAGATATTCTTCTGTATTCCGACTATTACTACGATTTTATATTAACTGGTTTACGGAAAAAAGACTTCCCTCCACCTCAGGCAGTTGCATTTCTTAGAAAGGATTTTAGCGGACTATTTCAGGATAGGTTGTTAACCTCATATTTACTTGTTAAAAAATTACAATCTGACAAATATTCTGATATTATTATTGAAGTTACAAATTCAGTTAAAACACCTTACTGTATTGACTTATTAACAAAATATCGCGATAGTTCTTTGGCAGGAAGCTTAGCATATAATTTTTCTTTGCAGGATACTCTAGGAAACGTCGTAAAACAAAGTGATTTTTTAGGAAAAGTTTTGTTGATAGATTTTTATTTTACAGGCTGCACAAATTGCCGTATTCTTAACGATCAAATGACTGAAATATATAATATCTATAAAGATAATCCTAAAATAAAATTTATTAATATTAGTATCGACAAGAGTAAATATGAGTGGATTAAATCTGTGCGAAGTTTAGAATATTCGCATCGAGGAAGTTTAAACTTATATACTAACGGAAATGGTTCAGAAGAAAAACTTATTAGTCATTATAATATACGTGGATATCCAACAGTATTAATTATAGATAAGTTGGGAAAGATTGCAAGTTTAAATCCGCCTAGACCATATGATGAAAAAAATAGGATGAATTTAATTCAATTAATAAACTCACTTCTTTAAAATTTTAAGCCTAAGGTTTTACCAATAGATATCATCTTAGGCTTAAACTGTTCTTATTCCTATTCTTCAACCCATCTAGCATTTGTGTGATAAGGTTGGAAATTATTAGGATCGGTATTACTACCGGACGGATTGATTTTAGTGTAATCACAGGTTTGACTAGACTGAGTTACACAATCCCCCCGAAGGTCTACTTGATTTTAATTGGTAAGTAGAACCAATTAGCACATATTCTCCAGCAGCTTTATTACTTGCAGTAAATGCGCTTCCAACGGCAAATACTACTGCCGCACCTAATAATAATTTAAAATTTTTCATAATAAAAAGTTTTTGATTTGTTGCTTACTCTGGTTGAAGGTTTTCAGCTTCCCCTTATTTTGGACCCAATAATTTTAATTCACTTATACTGATCTAAATTATTCTAGCGGGTTATAAAGTAAATGATTGGACGAATTTATCTTGTTTGCTGGATGGTAATTAACATAATCATAAAATATCAAAATAGCTCTTTAGTTGGAGTATGACTTTTAATTTTCCACTTCAAGATATAATGGAGATTATAGTGAAATAAATCGATTAATACGTAAATTTACAATCTGTTAGAAGTTTAAAATATCTTTATAATGGGAGTCAAAATCTAAGAACTCTAATAAAGAAAGAGATTAAATTAATAAATTCACTACAAAATTTAAGGTGCCATTAATGATAGCACCTTAAATATTCTTTAGTCCTCACCTTCAACCCATTGGGCATTTCTCGTATTAGGGGTGAAGTTATTTGGATCTGTATTACTGCCAGATGGATTAATTTTGGTATAATCACAAATTTGACTTGGCATTTCTCGGCATTCTCCGGCAGGTCGATTTGTTTTAAGCTCATAAGTATTAGGAGCGATTAAAACATATTCTCCTGCATAAGCTTTGTTGCTAGCAGTAAAAGCGCTTCCAACGGCAAATACTACTGCCGCACCTAATAATAATTTAAAATTTTTCATAATAAAAAGTTTTTGATTTGTTGCTTACTCTAGTTGAAGGTTTTCAGCTTCCCCTTATTTTGGACCCAATAATTTTAATTCATTTATACTGATCTAAATTATTGTAACTGGTTATAAAGTAAATGATCTGACAAGTTTTTCTTGTTTACTCGAATAGCGAGTGAAGTGATCACAACGAAAAAAAGGTTAAAAATTAAATGTTGTGGCCATGTTAGATTTTTTATGACGCCTCCACATGAACACGGCACATACTCAAAAACATGAAATAGAACTAGCGCTGTATAAATTGTAAATAAGCTCATCAAAAACAATGATGCATATAAACCTATCAATCTGGCTTTTTCAAATAATAGAGCAATTACAATTGAAATTTCAGTTATTGGTATTAACCACCTTAACAATGGTGTTAAGCTATTCGGAAAGGGCTGATTATTTAAATCATAAGTAAACCCCTTAAAATCAACAAATTTGCTTACACCAGTATAGAGGAACAAAATGACCAATAATACAACTACTATCTCCGTAAAAATTCTCTTTTTTTGCATGACAATGGTTTTTTAGCTTTTTCATTTCTCACAGTTGAAATTTAAAGGCTATTACCATTTTTTTTTCGATATAAATTTCAAACTGTCGTGAGAAATAATTCAAACAAATGTAGAGGGAGAAAACAACATGATGCAACATAATGATGTTACGATTCTAGAAAAACACCATAACTTTCCTTTATTCAAAGCAAAAATTCATATTGTAATAATTCTAGAATAATAACAAAAATGACGGTCTTTGGAAGCGCCATTCTTATAAATCACTTATTTTTTTTTTTTTTTTTATCAAATTCAAATGAAGTTTTACCATTTTCGTCAAGTATAATGTATGCATCAAACTTATTTCCTGATCTACTTTTCATGCCTTTCAAAAGTGATGTCCTTTTTTTGGTAATTAAGTTTTCCATTTCCTTATCACTTAGGGCAACCTCACAGACCTTCTTAAACTGAATCCATTCACAGTTCTTATCTGGACATTTTACTACATGTTCATTAAAGATTAAATTATGAGTTTTGCATTTTGGACATTTTAATTGCAATGTATTTGGTACAAACTCAGTAGATAGAAGTTCTGTGGTAATTTCTTTAGCATAGGCTTCCATTTCATTTTGAAATAGATTAGCATTTAACTCATTATTTTCTATCTTCTGAAGAGCAAGCTCCCATTGCGCAGTCATAGCGACATCGGCTATTTTCTTTTCTTTTACGAGTTCATAAACCTGAATTCCCTTTTTGGTTGGAACTAGATTTTTTTTCTCCCGGACAATATAATTTCGATCAAACAAAACTTCAATGATAGCTGCGCGAGTGGCTGGCGTTCCAATCCCAATATTATTAAGTGATTTACGCTCTTCTTCATTTTCAATTTGCTTCCCTGCATTTTCCATTGCCGATAGGAGACCTGCCTCAGTGTAAAGAACTGGCGGACGGGTCTTTTTTCTAATATATTTGCCTCATTAACGCTGAGTGAATCACCCTCTTTTAATGTTGGTATATCCAATAATACCTCTTCATCATTGTCCTCATTTTTAAAGAGGTTTTGTATAGATCTCCATCCCGGATCAATCACACGGGCTCCTTTCAGAATAAATTCAAAGTGCAGTGATTCCAGCTTAACTTCAGTAATTTCTTTTGTACATTGGTAGCATATTGATTCAAGAAGCCTAATAGCAATCATATCATAGATAGCATTTTCCTTACTCGATAGGGCTGAAGGAATTTTATCTGTTATCAATAATGCATGATGATCTGTAACTTTAAGGTCATTCACAATTCTTTTATTGAATCGGCCCCATTTTACATTGTTTATCCGCTCTTTATAACCAACGCGATTCTCCAAAGCTCTGACTAGATCAGGGATCTCCGGCCAAATGTCATTAGATATATATTTACTGCCTGTTCGGGGATATGTAATGAATTTCTGCTCATATAAGCTTTGTGCAATTGATAAAGTCTCTTCGGCAGTAAGATCTAATTTCCTATTAGCTTCTTTTTGTAAAGAAGTTAAATCGAATAGTAGAGGTGGCTGTTCGTTTGAATTACGTTTATCGACTGAATTAACAATAGAACTTCCTAAACGCTCAATCGATTTTAATACTTCGGTAGCTTTTTCTTTATCATCCCATTTTTCCTTCGATATACTGGAGAAATAGAGTCCATCTTTTAAATATTTGAGTTCCAATTGCCAATAGGTTTCAATTTTAAAATTTTTATTGTCAATGTACCTCTTACAAATTAAGCTCAGAGTTGGTGTTTGCACTCTTCCTAGAGAATAAATTCCATTTCCAGCTTGTAAAGATAATGCCTGAGTTGAATTTATTCCCACAAGCCAATCCGCACGGCTTCTGGCTTGGGCAGCAAAAAATAATCCATCGAAATCGGTTCCTGGCTTTAGATTGGCAAAACCTTGGTCAATAGCTTTTTCTGTTAATGAGCTAATCCATAGTCGCTCAAAAGGTTTTTTACAATTCAAATAATTATAGATATATCTAAATATTAGTTCACCTTCTCTACCAGCGTCAGTTGCAACAATTATGCTGTCACATTGTTCAAAAATAGTTTCTATTATTTTTAATTGCCTAACTGCACTGGGATCGTCAAGATAACCTTTTTCTTTTTTGACTTTTCTTACTGTAAGTAAGAATGGATCTGGCAATATTGGTAAGTTGTCTTTTTGAAATCCGGTAATACCATATTCCGAAGGCATTCCCAAAGAAATTAAATGACCTATTGCCCAGGTAACGATATAGCCATTACCTTTTAAAAAACCTTCATTTTTTTCTGTTGCTCCCAAAAGTGCTGCAATTTCTCGCGCAACGCTTGGTTTTTCAGCTATTACTGCTTTCATATTAATTTATTTTAGGATACTCTTCGACCTCTTTTTTTAGGCGCATTGTTGGTTTCTTTTTGCGTGTTCTGCTGCCTTTTATTAGCAGGCGTACTTTGACCTGATTTTAATGGCTCCTTGATATTTTTAGTAGCTTCATTTGTTTTTCCATCGGAATTAACAGCGACCTGGGTTTATGAGTTTCAGCTGTGGTTGCATTTTGTTTAAGTTTATTGGGGTTTTTAAAATTAAAATCCAATTCTCCTTTTTCTTTATTTAGCCATACATATCCCGGATATTCCTTCCCAGCACCATCCTTAAAATCGGTAATATATACTGTTTCACCCTTGCTAAGTTTATTATACTGGTCGAATGTAAATTCTTTCCTTCTAAAAGTTTTTGGTATTTCTGCAGATTGGTTTTGAGAGTTATCCTGTTTTTGAATTTTGGAATTTCCTTTATCAAATTGAAATTCAATATGACCTTTGAAAGCATTAAATTGGATTTCACCATTAAATAAAGTATCTCTTTTAGAAAGCATCCCTTCAAGATATACAGGCTTACCTTCCAATAAAAGATTTTTTTGATCGGGAGTAAGGGTCACTCCTTTGATAATATCATCAATACGCATCTTTTCAACCGGAAAAGAAACTAATTGATTTGTATCCTTATCTAGCGTTATCACATGGAAAGCCTTCGTATTATTATCTGTAATTAGTTCTACAGCTCTTCCCATATTTCCTCTTTCTAATAGGTTGGTTTTATCCTCTTCGGTAAATTCATGTCCTTGAAATTTTTTATCTAATTCAATTTCATTTTTTTTGGGAAGCATGTTAAATACCGCTAGACCATCCTTTCCCTGTTCAAGCCATAACTTAGCTTGGGTTTCAATTTCTTGATTTCCAACTTTTAACGATACTGTAAGCATGTCATTTGTTTTATAACCTTTTAAAAGAGAGTCCAAAAGATTGAATTTCTCAAATTCCTCGCGGCTGTATCCAAGATTTTCAAGGCTTTTCCAGTCGATTTTTTCAATGGAATAGTGATTACCATTACTATTTTCCGTTTTGTTTTGTTGTTTCGCCATAGTATTTTTATTATTGTTTTTACTCAAAATATCTTTTAGTCCTTCCAGAAGCTCTTTACCTTCAAGTTTTGCTGTATCAATAAATTGCTGCATTTTTTTCGCTATCATGACAGCAGTTTCAATAGGAACTTTAAAAAAATTGAAGCGTGTGGGATTGCCGATCTGACTAAAAAAATTCTTTAAAAAATTGGAAAGCATATCTTCATTTTTGTTGAGTTTCAAAAAAGAATTTTCTTTTCTTTTAGTTGGATCAACCGTTTCAAGCTCATCTTTTTCACCAGGTTTTTTGCCGGATTTTTTCTTTATTCCTTTAACCGCGAGAATTTTATTGGTTTCTGTATCATGGACAAGCAATGTATCTGTTAGATCATTTACTTGATCAGATTTCTGATTTTTGGATTGATTAGTACTCATAACTCTAAATTTTTGTAAATCTCAGATCAAGGTATTTTATAAATCAATAGCAATAACTAAGTTGGAATTTTATGGTATTATTCGGCTTTCAATTTCCTCTTACGCTTAGTGGGAGTGTTAAAACTATCACGAATAAATTGGTGGACATCTGATAATTTGTAATAAAGCTTACCACTAATAGTGTAATAGAGTAATTTACCATCAGACCTGTATCTCTGTAATGAACGATTACTAATTTTTAGCATTTGAAGCAAATCCTGATTGTCTAGCAATTCTTCTCCATCAATTGCATTGTTAGTTTTCTTCATTTCTCTTACGCTCTCGGAAATCAAATCGAATCGATCCATGATTCTTTCCATCCAAGCAATAAATTCTAATCTGTCAATATTCATCTGTTTAAAATTTTTGTTCACAGACAAATTTCTTAGAGTAAAATAGCTCAGTAACCCAAGTTTAATCAAGAGCTGCCAAGAGAAATTGAAAATTTTTTTTTGTAATTTTTATTCTTCAGATGCTCCAATTCTCACGAATGAAAGGTTTCTATTTTGTTGGTTTATTAGGTCAACTTGGCATATCTTGGCATAACTTGGTAAAAAAAGACAACCTATTGGCTGTCTTAATCAAATAATGTTATAGGTTCCTGCTCATGTATTCTTCTAAACTTACTTTAAGATGGTCAAGAAAAGCTGTTTTACTTCCGGACCTGACTTTCATTCGGTGGAAAGCATGGTGGAAATCGCCTAGTTCTATCTGGAAAAGTGTTTCAATTATGGTACTGATTTTTGATATTGCCAATCGACCATTGGATAAAGACCTGGCAGCATATAATGCATATATTAACTCTATTAGAGCGTTCTTAGAATCGGTCCAGAACATATCATCGTAATTGGTATATGTTAGCGATGGTGAATCATATTCATTGTCAGGGCTCAACCTATTTCTTATATAAGTATATAATAGTTCATCTGCAATGATATGAGCGACTTTATAGTCATAATATGTTGAAAAATTTGGATCGATTTCAAAGACAAAACTATTTAGTCCTTCTATTATATCAATATTTCCTAAAGCAAAATATTTCTTATCCAGATCTTTACGATCTGATTTTATATATCGATAAAAATCTGAATCTACAAAATGCTCCTGAAATTCTTTGTTTAATTTTTCAAGTTCATTTTCGAAATATATCTTATAAAGTTCACCAGCTTTTGTTGGACAAGATGTTTCAATTCTATATACCTTATTATAATAAATAAGCTTTCCTAGAAGTTGTGGTTTTACGTATTTAAAAAAATTGATCTCCTGATCTTTATCAATGAAACCTTTGTCTGATACAAGCTTTTTTGTTTCATTCAATAATTCTCGGAGAGAGGTCGCCATTTGATAGGCTTCTTTTATAACCTTTTCTTTAGTTAGCGTAATTTTGCATTCTTGAATTTCAATACGTTTTACTATTGTATCATAAATTGATTTTGTCATGGTAAAAATATATTTGAAAGGTTCTCATTATCAGGTCCAGTGATCAGCAGTCCTAAAAATATAATATTTTTCCCTTTGTGGCGATTTATTTAATTTATCAATTAATTATATATTATTTTGCTAATAACCTTTATTACATTTTTAAATTTTTATTGAAATATTTTATTCGTTCATAATTTGATTCATAAGCAATTTAAATTAATGTAAGGTGAAATTATTTGCTGTTTAATATTTGAGTGTGATTAGCAAATATTCGTTGTGTGATGTTTGATATAACAGGAACTAATTGACAAAATTTGTTCTAATAGGCGACTTACGTGCTAAGAGATAGATCTCCTTTATATATGGTCTAAACTATTGTAAATAAAAACCTTCCAAAATAAAGTTGGAAGGTTTAAAATGCTTGTATGATTTCTAATGCCATCTTTTTTTTGTTATTCTTTTTAAGATAGCATTACCATCACTACTTAATTCATTTAAGGATTTTTCTTTACCCTCTTGAATCCATTCTAATAGTTCCATTTTAGAAAAATGCAATCTATTTCCCTTTTTATAAAACGGTATTTCGCGTAGACAAACTTTAGAATATAATGTTGGTAATGATAATTTTAAAATTTTGCAAGCCTCTTTCGCATCAATAAATTCAAGTTCTGGCATTTCATTTTGGATACGATCCAATAAAATTTCTTCTAAACTTTCCAATCTTTCTTCAATTCTTCTAAGAATATTTGGTATTTGATCAAATGTATATTCCATTTTTTTTTTTCAAGTTAATAAGACCTTGAAAAACGTTCTTGATAATGACTTGATCTGTCGTAATTTGTCTTTTGAAGGTATTTATAGCTTACTAACTATTTCATAAAATCTCAAAATTACTAGATATTTAAATTATCTGTTGGAGGATCAATCTGGTCGATATTTACGATGTTCTTACCTATATCAAATAAATTAATTTTAATTTTTTCAGAGGCTTCTTTTTTTAAACTGTCAACTATTTTCGCATATATCTCTGTTGTTTTGATATCTTTATGTCCCAATAGTTTTGAAACTGTATATATAGATGTTCCAGCAGCTATTTGTAAGGTCGCAAAGGTATGTCTGAAACCGTGGAAGGTGAAATGTTTTTCTATACCAGCATTTGCCAACCACTTTTTCAACTCTGCTACTGTGTTATGATAATTTAATCCTTCAAATACTCTTGAATCAGAATTTCCTCTTGGACCTAACAATTTTATAGTTTGATCAGATACTGGATGATATTCTGCATTCTCTGTTTTTTCCTGATTATATACTATATAATAATTGCCTTCGGTTCCATGAATTTCACTCCATAATAGCTTTTCAACATCTGAATATCTGAAACCGGTCATAGCAGAGAAAAGTCCTGCCTTTTTTACTATTGGATTTCGACACTCAGAATTTGCCATTCTTTCTAATTCCTCCATGAATAAAAATGGACGATGAGTTTCCTGCGGTGCAATACTGTCAATTATTGAACCTAGGTCTGTGGGTAAAAAGCGCTTTTTAAAAGCCTCCTTTAATGTCAGCTTAAATCTTCCAAAATAAGCTACGGCAGTATTCTTTTTATGGTTTTTCTGCGTCCCAATGCGGGGCATGTTAACAAATAATCTGCATATTCCTCACATAGCGTTTCATTCAATTCATTAAATGGAATTTCGGGCCCAACAAAAGTCTTAAAATATCTAACAGACATTACCCAGTTATAACAGTTGTTTCTTTTTTTAGCTTCAGCTTCAAAGAATTCAATAAAGTTTGATTTCATCTTTTCTTCAGAAATAAAATCAAACCTCTTGCTTTGTAATTCTATATGCCTTTGAGCTCTTACATATTCTCCTAAAGCTAAAGTTTCTTTATTGAACTTCCTTTCAGTTTCGTTTTTGGGACGATTATAGATATATAATTTTAGATAGTGTTTTCGTTCCATTTTTCCTGTTTCTGGATTATAAATGGGAGGCCATATGTCCAGAAATAAAGATTGTCTGCCTTTTGATATAGGTTTTTTCCTTAATGTTACTTTTGACATAATTTTGGATTTTTGAGTAATATTAAAAATTGATAGTGTAAGCCAGATTTTATGGCTCTCTTAGGGGAAATTTGGCGTCAGAATGCCAAATAAATTGGTGTTATCCTGAATAAATACCCAACTCAATCCTCTTTAAAATATGCTCAATTTTAACTCTTGGTACATATACAAATTTGCCCTTCTGAAATTTTGGGATATTATGTCTTTCTATAAGATTTTTTAAGGAAGTCGGAGAGATATTATACTCTTTTTGAATTTGACCCATTGTGAAGCAATCCTTTAAAGGTGTCCATTCAATCTTTTCCAAATCTTCTGTTGGATTTTGGATTACTTTTGGCTTGACTTCAAATAATGCATCAATATCTTTCTTTAATAGACGAATCTTTCTGATGGATAAATTAGCTGCAGGAATACTGCCATTTTTAACCATTCGATAGACTGTTCTCTTATCACATTTCAATAAAATAGAAGCTTCCTTGACTGTTAAGTAATCAAGGGTTTTGAGGGCAAAATAAGAGTTAGGATCTTCTTTAGGTTTTGATTGAGGTTTGGAAACTTCCTGAGTTGCTTCAGTCAATTTTTCTCTAAGTTCCCTAACATTAATCTTGTAAGCTCTGGAATTACAGGTTTTGCAACAGTATCTGGTTACTGTTGTTTGGGCAATAAATTCAAGTCCACAATGTTCGCAAATCTTCTTGATTTTCATAATATTTTATTTGTGGAAGAGATAATTTGGCTTAAGGTACATTATGGTACATTTAAGTACAATTAGGTACAATAAATTACCTTAAGTGACACTAACTCTCCCGAGTTAAAAAAAATAAAATATTATTGGTTTGAGGGACAACTGGGGGACAAAACTGAACAAAACTAACCAAACTTTGAAAAACTCATACAAAATCAATATTTTTGTAAATAGCTAATAATCAATCGTTTGGTTTGTTTTAGTTTGTTTTATTTGTCGTACTTATTTGCCAATGCAAAACTTAGAAAATATATTCCCCAACACTTCATCATTTGTTACTTCACCAGAAATTTCTCCAAGATGTTCCAGAGCATTTCTCAACTCATACGCCAGCAATTCTGTAGAAATCTGGAAAGATATAGCTTCTTTTACCTTGTTTACAGCATCTAAAGACTTTTGTAAAGCTTCGAAGTGACGTTGGTTGGTAATAACCACATTGTTTTCCTCTGATTTTAATTGCTCAACATAAGAAGATAGCTCATTTTTAAGATCCTGCATGTTTTGATTTTCCACAGCAGAGATTTTGATGAAATCAAACTCGTGAGAAATCGCATTTCTGAAAATATCTTCTACTGTTTCATATTTTGCAGGACTAACTTCGTCTATCTTTGTAGCACAAATGATTAATTTCAGATCTTCTCTTAATAAAGACTGGATCATGTCTATATCCTCAGAGAAATCTTCAGTAGCCGCATCTGCCAGATACACTAAAATATTGGCATTTTCAACCTTTTCTTTTGCCTTTTTTACTCCAATAGCTTCAATTTCATCCACGGTTTCACGCAAGCCGGCCGTATCAATCAAACGGAAAGCATGACCTTTAATGTGAAGAACCTCTTCAATAGTATCTCTTGTGGTTCCGGCAATATTACTTACAATAGCTCTTTCTTCTTTCAATAAGGCATTAAGCAAGGTAGACTTACCTGCATTAGGTTTCCCGATGATCGCAACAGCAGTACCGTTTTTGATTGCATTTCCGTATTGGAAACTCTCAATAAGGGATACTAATTTCACATCAATCTTATCTAATAAACCGCTTAATGCCGTTCTGTCTGCAAATTCCACATCTTCTTCAGCGAAATCAAGCTCTAATTCAATAAGAGAAACAAAATTTAGAAGGTCCGTTCTTAATAATGATATTTCGTTGGTAATTCCACCCTTTAATTGGTTGATGGCCACTTTTCTCGAAGCTTCATTTTCAGAGGCGATTACATCTGCAATCGCTTCGGCCTGCGAAAGGTCAATTCTTCCATTGATAAAAGCACGAAGCGTAAACTCTCCGGCTTTAGCCATTCTCGCCCCGTTTTTAATAAGAGTTTCAAGAATACGTTTTCCGATATGTGGTGATCCGTGAAAAGCTATTTCTACAGAATTTTCTGTTGTGAAACTTTTCGGTGCCAAAAATATTGAAAGCATTACTTCATCAATAGCTTCCTCACCATCCATAAAAAATCCGTAATGAATGGTGTGAGATTTTTGTTTTTCAAGCTTTTTAGCGGGAAAACTTTTCTGAACTATGGGTAAAGCCTCATTTCCTGAAACTCTGATAATGCCTAAAGCTCCTATTCCATTGGCTGTAGCCAGAGCACATATGGTATCGTTATTCATGCGGCAAATTTACAATTTAAATACTAATTTTTATAAATACAAATCATATACATGATCTATTCTTGTCAATACTAAAATCCAGCTTTTTACTTTTAAGCAAACCGGTAAGCACTCTAGATAGCAGAGAAACAAGAGTATATGGACTTAATTATTTAAGTGTTCCATAGTGGAAAAATGAAACGGGAATTATTACTAAAACAAAAGAAGGTTCTGAACAAATAAGTAATGAAAAAGAAAGAATGAATGTAGAATCAAATTGTAGTAAGGAGTTTACAGGTAATTTTTGATATGAATTTAATACAATAGGGAATTTACCTTGTTATTATAAAAATATTAAAAAGAAATTTGTTTTTTTTAATGATAACATAATATTTATGAAAATAATAGTTTATATTTAATAGAACATATTACTGTAAATAAATCGTTGGTTTCGTTCTAATGAATTGTTTATTAGTTTTGTGTTGATCTGAAATGAATGCTATTGGATGTTGTTACTAAATAAAGATAAATTTTGACACAAATTTATCCTGTTAATTTTTTATTAAACGCTTGTTTGGTATGTTAATTGTTATAAGGCAGGCAGTGATGTTGAAAAGTTATTTTTTTGACATTAGAATATGAAAAATTTGTTAATTTATTATAAACGCATATGAATAGTTTAAATTTTTTTAATATTAATAAGAAATTCATTTTTTTATTAATGACTGCCCTCTACAGCGCTGTAAATGCACAGTGTATTGCTTATACGGGACAGCCGATTTTGGTAGGCAATACCTATTGTCTTAACGGAAATCTTACAGTAGGAACAAGTATCAGTATTCCTAACGGAGCAACTCTTATTATCCAGTCGGGTCAGTTGCAGTCCGTTGATATTCAGGTGAACGGATTGTTGGATATTAAAGACGGAGCGAGTGTAAGGTCTACCGGTTCCATTATTATCGGAACATTTGGATCCCAGGTGAATTCGAAGGTCAAACTTGGAAAAAAATCTTACCTTTCCCTTACGGGATCTGTTTCACAAGGAGATCCTTCTTTTATGGGAGCATTTCCCGGAACAACCTCTGTAATGGAAATGGATGCAGGAAGTGTAGTAGAAATATGCGGAACCTTTAGTCAGCAATCGACAACTTACCCTTCTGTTAACTATGTTGGCCCTGCAAACGGCAAGGCTTACTGTATAGCAAAAGCAGATGTAAGTGGGGGAGGACCCACATCTGTCATCAGTAACGACAGCCAGATTGTCGCCATTGCGATGGGTTCAGTTACAAGTCTAGGTGCCGGAGGATCGAGTTTTTGTGGTCCTAATGCAACCCACACGACATGCCCTTCTCTATGGCCTCAGGGATTATCTGATGATAAAACAAGTTGTGGTAATGCACCTGTAATTATTGATGATCTTGATGGATATTGTACAAAACTACCTACCTCAGGAACACCGGACGGATTTACCAAATTCGGAATCACGGTACAGCAAAAAACTAATGCATGGCCGGAAAATATTCCAAACGGTTTTGTTGCTATGGAAGCAAAAGATAAAGGATTTGTAATTACGAGAGTTCAGCATGTGAATCAGACACCGCAACCGGGAGACGCTTATTGCTGATCCGAAAGAAGGAATGCTTCTTTATGATATTCAGGACAAGTGTGTAAAGCTTTATAACGGTACAGAATGGAATTGTATTCAAAGAAGCTGTAATGATTAATCTAATGGAAATACAATTATGAAAAATATAAAAAATATAAGTATTGCAGTTGCCTTTATGGCCTTCAACTCCTTCTTTGCGCAGGTAGCGATAGGTAAGCAAACTGTAGATGGAAACAGTACTGTATTGGATTTTGATAATGTAACAGGCAATACAAAAGGGATCATTCTTCCTGCAACTTCCGGACTTCCTTCCGGATCACTTGTGAATGGAACATTTGTTTTTGATGTTACAGATAATATTGTCAAGGTGTATGAAAATGATGCATGGAAGCCTTTGTCAGATGCGGGTAGCTCAAGTGCCGTTGTAGCGAATAATACTGCTGAAGTAGGGAAGGGAGTTGTTATGGGGGATTCTTCAAGTACTGCAGATGGTGTGTTGGTCTTAGAGTCTCAAAATAAAGCAATGATTCTTCCTAAGATAGCAACACCTCATATTAATGTGAAAAGTCCTTATCCGGGGATGATATGCTATGATACTACAAGTAAAACTCTGGCGATCTTTGATGGCTCAGTCTGGAACTACTGGAAATAATTTTTGTTACATTTACGGTAGGCGAAATCAACATATTTTACAAACAGCTATATAGAAAATATATGGCTGATTTTTTAGTCTTATATCAGACTGAGGTATTTCTGGACAGGTAGAAGTTTTTGGCTTGAGACAGGGAGTGAAGCCGCTTGTTTTCTGCTGTGTGAGAAAAACGAGAGATTACAGAGAGTGGAAAAAATGTAATCTCCCGATGGTAAACAAATAACATGTGTTTTAATATTCTATAGCTTCTTATGACGAAAATAAAACTAATCTGTTAAGCTTTGCCATAATAAGTTTTAGAGATATTGATCATCTTAGCTCATTGTGTTAATTAGGCTTCTCTTTTTTGTTTGTGTTTTTAATGATATTATTTGTTCATGTTTTAAAAATCTCCCCCTCTCTGGCTTCATCATTTGTGTTTATCATTTGTGTTCTTACTTTTTACTAGATTATAAAGTGTTAATTGAGAGGAGAGAGATTATATGTATTGAAATTAGGTTTAGTTTCTGTTTGTCTTCATGACTATTTTTATAGGTTTATATTTTACATGGCAAACATATTCAATAATTCTAAAATTTTCCAAAAAACTACGTACGACATAGCTACTCTACACATACATCACATCTGCTAATTGATTTATTATTAGGAGTTTATTTTGTAGATTGGTTCTCGCGTTGAATAGAATAATGAGAAAAAATAAGAGTAAATCTTAATTGAAACTAAATTTTAAGAGTATTTCTATGTATTCCTGCATCAATAGTGTGAGAGTGAAAATAGGCCTTTTTCGAGACTTCGAGCTTTTACTCATTGCCGGTTTCTTACTATATTGAAAAATTGTGCTGTCGGGCAGGATGTATGAAAGTTGAGTTTAAATAAGTTGTTATAAAGAGGTAAAGAAGCTGTAAAGATCTGTTTCTGATGAAATATGGAGCTTTTTGCGAAGTCTTCCCTTTTTAGTCTGTACCGATCGATGCTGGATGAAGGTGTAGTCAGCAATATCTTTTGATGAAAAACCCAGCCAGATCATAGCGCATAACGATAATTCTGATTTGGTAAGTTGTGAATTGATTTTTAAAAGACTTAAGAATAATCCGGGATTTACTTCTTCAAATCTTTTGATGAATTTGGCATCATTGCTTTTGGCAAGGTCCAGCAATTCAGTGAAATTTTCTTTCGAAATCTTTTCCTTTGTGAGTGATTCGAGACTATTCTCTTGATGTAGGGAAATATTTACTTTTTTATGTTTTTTATTTTTAATATATAGAAAAACAGATATACTTATGATCAGGATAATTGCTCCTATACCAATAAAAATAATACTGAGATCCTCATTGTCTTTTTGTTCAATGGCTTCCGTCAGTGAAAGATCTATAGCTTCGGTGCCCGATTGTTCCAGGGTTTTACGTAATTGCTCGGCTTTGGCAAAATATTCGGACTCTCGTTCTTTATTGTTGAGTTTCCCATAGGTTAAAGCAATCTGTTGATAAAGTCCAGGCAGTTTATTGACCCTTTTGGTTTTTACTAAAATGTCTGCAGCCTTCTTATAAAATCCAAGCGCCATTTCATAGTCTTTCTTTTCAAAAAGTAACGTGGCATAAAAAGAATAGACGATTCCTTGCCTTACCGTACCATACTCTGATTTTTTAAGAAGCTTAAGGGCATTGTTGGTATAGAGAGCTGCAGAATCCATATTTTTGGATTGCCACAAATGATAATTACCGAGAAGGGAAGAGTTGATTGCTGAAGGATCTGCATCAAATCCTTTATGAAAATAGATCAGCACAGAATCTTTGTTGGTTTGATCGATAAATTCCGCTCTTTGCATATACATATTTCCCAGCAGCCAACCTTTATTATGCAATTTTTTTTCATAATAAATTGCTTTAGCATTATAGCTTAGAGCAGTACGAGCTAATCCGGTTACATAATTGAGCTGTCCGTACTCATGATATAATTTGGCATACAGAAAATCGTCGTCGAGATTCTTGATAATAGCCATGGCGGATTTCAGATAATTATGGCTGACCTTATATCTCCCCATAGTGCCATACATATTGGCAAGGTTAATATATCCCCAGGCTATCCCTTTCTGGTATCCGCTTTCTTTTGACTGTTTGATTATTTTATTATTCAGGGCTATAAGCTCAGTATCTTTACCCTCCAGCCTCAATTTTTCATTTTTCTTTGATAAGGCGGTATTGATTTCATTGATGTCAACCTTTTTGTTGCAACTGCACAAAGAAATTGCAATAAAAAGAAGTACTAGTATTTTGCAATTTTTTAAGAAAGTATCATTTATGCAATTCATTGATTTTTTGATTTTATAATCATGTACATCATTTCAATTTGATTCCCTTCTCTAAATCAATTAGTTTTCAGAGATCTGTTGGTGTAGTTTTTCATGAACTACATGGATGCATAAATTTTTGATTTTTATGTAAGGGGGCCTGCAATAAAGTATTGACAGCTGGTAACAGCTGCCTGCATTAATAAATTTATAGGTCATCATCTCCTTTGTTATTTAATAAAATCTGTCATCTGATATAGGTTGACAAATATATACTCCTAAATTAGTAAAAAAAGCACAATACTCCAAGAGCCTTCATAGGAGCGTGGTATATAATGCTCCAACGGAATTGTGTTTTGAAGTTTAAAAAAACAAGGTTCGAAGACCTTGAACTGATATCTACTGTTCTTAATCTTCACTTCTCATTTTTAAAGGATCTGGGCACTTTCTTTAATACTGCTCATCACAAAAATACTTTTTGTCTGACCGATCCCTTCAATTTCTGAAAGTTTGCCGATGAAAAATTCATGAAATTCATCCATATTGGGAGCGAGAATTTTTAGCATAAAATCAAAATCCCCGCTGATGTTATAAAACTCTACCACCTCTTTGAGTCTACTCACTTCTTCAATGAATTTTCCTGCAGTTTTTTTATTGTGAACATTCAAAGCAATCATACAGATGACCATCATTCCTTTATTTACTTTTTTACGGTCCACTACTGCTGTGTATTCTTTGATCACACCGGATTTTTCCATTCGCTTGACACGTTCATGCGTAGGAGTGGGGCTCAGATTGATTCTTGCGGAAATATCTCGGACACTCATTTTAGCATCTTTTTGAAGAAGTCTGAGGATAGAAAAGTCTTTTTCATCCAGAGTATAATGTTCTGCTGCCATTTGTTCTGTTTTTTAAGGTTGCTGTTTATCGAAACAGTATTTTTGTTCTTTTAAATGTTTTATTACGATAATATTGTTCCAAATTTATGATTAAATTTTTATATACGTCCTGTTAATTTTAATTTTGCAGGAAATTTGAATATATGAGTACAAGGAAAAATGTAATATTAATTTTAGCATCGGTAGGAACGTTTGTGGAGGCTTTGGATATTGCCATTATTAATTTAACAATTCCTTCTATTCAGGAGCAGTTTCATATTGGGGCAGAAAAAGTTCAGTGGCTGCAGACCCTTTATGTATTATTTTTCGGTGGCTTTCTGATTATTGGCGGAAAGCTTTCGGATCAGATAGGAAGAAAGAAAATCTTTTTAACAGGTGCTCTTATTTTTATGCTGACGTCACTGGGAGCTGGGCTTTCTCAAAGTTTTGATATGTTAGCTGTATTCCGTGCTTTGCAGGGATTGGGTGCAGCGTTTGTGATGCCGGCAGCTTTATCTATCGTTACGAATACCTTCATGGAAGAGCAGGAAAGAAACCGGGCGATCGGAATTTTTAGCTCTTTTGCTGCCATCGGATCTGGAAGCGGGCTTTCAGTAGGAGGAATCATCAGTACATACCTGAGCTGGCATTGGGTATTTTTAATCAATGTTCCGATCCTTTTAATAACATTAGTGCTGTCTTACTATTATCTGCCGGCAGATGAGAAAAATGAAAACGCGCAGAAAACTGATATTATTTCCGGAATGCTCTTAGTATTGGGGCTTTTAAGCCTGACCTATGGAACTCATGAATTGCTTCACATTAAAGATCATCCATTCCTGGTAGTAGGTTCTCTGTTTACGGCAGTATTGCTTTTAACGATGGTCTTCTATCGGTTAAAGTCTGTTTCTGAACCCTTATTTGATTTAAAATTGTTTAAACACAGATCGCTGGTAGTTTCTAATGCCGCTTTCTTTACGCTGGGAGCATTTTTTATAGGTTTCTTATTCCTTATTTCTTTAATGCTTCAGAAAGATATGGGGTATAGCGCTGCATCTGCAGGTTTGATGCTTGTACCTTTCAGTGTGATTTCGGCTCTGACTGCAAAATTCATTTTGCCGCATGTATCAAAGCGCTTGAGTTCTTCTCAAATGGGAGTTTTAGGTTGGCTCTTTATGCTGATGGGCGGAATATTGTTGCTGACATCGTTGTACACCGGACATCCATTAGCTGTAGTGCTTCTGGGCGCGGCATGTATCTCCGGGATCGGAATGACCTTTTGCTTTACAGCTCTTTCAGTAATGGGAATTCAGGATGTGGAATCTTCCAATTACGGATTGGCATCAAGTTTGAGTTCTACAAGTTACTTCCTTGGCGCTGGAATTGGATTGTCATTCATGACTTTAATGAGTCAGGTCTTTCCTTCAGAATTTGCAGTAGGCAGCCTTAATCTTATCATTCTGATTGGCTATGCTCTTTTAGCACTGGGAATGTTAATTTATTTTATCGTAACAAGCTTAAAAGTGAAACAAACAAAAATGGCTGTTTCATCATAAGCGGCCTTAAAATTACACAAACTATATGACGAAAGAATCGGTGCTTAGGTGTCGGTTCTTTTTTATATTTTTATCCCTTCTACACTACTTTTATCATGAAAATACAAATTATCAGTGATCTTCACCGGGAGTTTGGGCAAACGGAATTATGCTTTGATCATTCTGATGCAGTTGTTTTTACGGGAGATATGAACCTGGGAATAAATGGTGTTGAATGGATTAAAACTAAAATACCCAACAAACCGGTAACCTATGTACTGCGCTCTATCGCTCTGTTGGCGGAGGATGCCAATAAAGTAAAACTGAACCTGCTTCGTCTGTAATGATGCAGCAGGTTTTTAATCCATACTATTATGAAGACAAATATATCGGAGGGCATCATTCTTATTCCGGATTTCAGCGGATTCACAGAGTTTGTGTTCAATACAAAATTGTATACTGGTGAGTATATTGTAAGAGAATTGCTCTCTACATTGATTGATGTGAACGATACCTATTTTGATATTTCGGAAATTGAAGGGGATGCTATTTTGTTTTATCGTTATGATGAACAGCCATCTTATCATAATATTTCAGTGATGCTTCGGAAAATGAGGGATGCTTTCAATAATAAAATTGAAGAATTAAGCAAAAGCCTGAGTACTACCATTGATTTATCACTGAAATTTATTGTGCATTACGGAACATTTTCTCAGTATAACATCGGAAACTTCAGAAAATTATATGGAAAAACCATAGTGGAAGCTCATCAGCTCCTGAAAAACGAAGTGGCGGAACATCCTTCGTATGCATTATACACCCATTCTTTTCTTGAGAACAGTAAAAAGCATGATATTGATGATCATGAAGGTGAAGTTCACCAGGAAGAGGTGGGCATGATTCACTATTTTGAAAATATAAACTAGTATATTTTTTAATCCTTGTAAATTTGCTATTGCTACGTGCCCGGGGGAGATCCGGGCATTTTTGTTGATTGATAAAAAATTAAGTTAAAACATTCACTTATGTCTATAGTTTTATTAAATTAATAAAAAAATGCCATTTTTTGATAATTTAACATGAAGACAATTTATTGTTATTTGTTTTGTTGCGTTATTGTTGTGGTTTTCATTTTATTATTGATTTATTCTTAAGTAATAGGAGCGTTATATAGTTGAAAATTAAATATTTATTTCATTTTTTTTAATTTTCCATGTAACAAATACTGAGCGATAATGGTCTTATAGAATAAACTATAATCTCACATGAAAATAATTTTATTTCCAATCGCGGTATTAATGGGCACCTTTACTTTTGCCCAGACCAAGACTGTGAATGATACTGTAAAGGCAGAAGCGAAAGAAATTGAAGGTGTTACACTTGTTGCAAGAAAGCCGACCGTAGAATCCAAGGTAGACAGAACTGTTTTTAACGTGTCAAACAGCTCGATCTTAGCTGGAAACACAACCTGGGATGTGCTCAGAATGACCCCGCTGGTAAGTATTGATAATAATGACGATGTAAAAGCTGAAGGACAAACTGTTACAGTTTACATCAATGACAGGAAATCAGTTTTTACAGGGAAAGAATTAAAAGAATATCTTAAAACCATTCCGGCCGATAACCTGATGAAAATTGAAGTTATCACCAGCCCTTCTTCCCGCTACGAAACCTCCGGATCTGTTATTAATATTGTTCTTAAAAAGAGAGATGACGAAGGAATAAAGGGAAGTATTTCCTTAAATAACAGACAGAGTACCAAAAATTCTCAATACACCAATTTTAATCTGAACTATCATAAGAAGAAGTTTACCCAGACCTTTATAGGAAGCTATAATAATGGCGATTATGTTCAAAAGAATGAAATTTTAAACACCCGCTACGAAAATAACAGGGTTTCCCAACTAAGCCTGGAATCTGAAATGAGAAATGAAAGTCCGTCTCTTTCTTCAACTTCAGAGTTTGAAATTAATGATAAGAATAATGTGGGACTTGTTCTTGAATATTTCCAGAACCGGAACCTGTCTTTCGGTGAATCCAGTGGAACAGATTCTATGAATGGAGTCTTGACTGATTCTTTTCATCAGACACAGAATACCTGGGGGTTTAGCCGGACCCTGGGAACCAATTTGTTCTATAAATACTACGATAAAGAAAAAAGCAAAATCTTAGATATTAACGTAGGAACAAACTATACCGGAAATGACAACGACAACCTGATCAATAAAGTCGGAGCTAAGACTCAGGAACTTGGCGTTATCAGTAATAATCAAATGCGGAATTATTACCTGAAGGTGGATTACACCCAGCCATTTGGAAAGACAGGAGGAACTTTCGAGGTCGGAGGTAAAATAGAAGCTAACAATCATGTGATTCCGAACAGTCTTTATGGGGCGAGCATCAGTGATTCCCAATCAGAATATTTTAATCTTCCTAGAAATGATAAGTTTCACTACGAAGATAATATCGGTTCCCTTTATGCCAATTATAGCAAAACATTTTTCAAAAAATTAGAGGCCAGGGTAGGATTAAGATATGAATATATTGATCTCAAAGTACGTCAGGAGGTGGCTGGTACAGAAAGAAGAGATTCCTACGGAACTTTTCTTCCTAATGTGCTGCTAAAATATTCTTTCTCAGATAAATATGACGTAAGCTTTACGTACAACAGAAGTATCTGGAGACCCTGGTACTCAGAATTTAACCCTTTTCTGGTACCTGATATCAACGGAACCTATTCCAGAGGGAATTTGTATTTGAATCCCAATCCCAATGACCGGCTTTATCTGAAATTTGGAATTTTAAAGAAATACTTTATCTCTGCAAGATATATGTACACGAACCAGGATTACTGGACAACTTATGTTACTGAAAACGGAAGAACGGTATCATTACCGGGGAATTTCGATGGAAAGGTCCAGAAATATTACCTTTTTGCCAATACCAATCAGAATTTCCTGAAAAACAAACTGAATGTTAATGTTGGATTTGGTTGGTACTATATTAATAACAAGGATTTTAATGAGAAAAACCAATTGGGTGGTAAAAATTATATCAGCTATTGGGGCGGTTCTCTTAACGCTTCTTATACCAACCTTTTTAACAAGAATATCAATATAAGTGCGTGGATGGAAATTGCCAATCAGAATAACGGAAATTCATACGCCAATAATACCAATGTGTTTCACAATATTTCAGTAACTAAAATTTTCCCTAAAACACAAATGGAGCTCAGTATGCAGTTGATGAATATCTTTAAAAGACCGTATGCCGATAATACAACGTATAGCCCGGACGGAACCTTCAGAGAATATTCGAAATGGGACTGGTACGGAGTATCCCTGACGTTTGTAAAACGTTTCGGAAACCAAAAAGTAAAAGAAAATACCAAAACGGATGTAGAGAAAAATTCCGGGGGTGCTAAATAAAATTATTTTGTTAAATGTGAGCGGATCTTCTTCGGAAGTCCGCTTTTTTGTATTAATAGAAAAACTTTGCATATCAATTTATCTACCGCAGGTTACACAGGTTCTGCAGATGGAAACAAGATCTGATCAATTTGCGAAATCCACTAGAGGGAATATATCAGATAGAATAAAACATATAAGCACCAACAAAAAACAGATCCCCAAGCAGGAACCTGTTTTATCTTTATAAGGAAACCAAGAGATAGGGAACGCCTCATATAAATTTTCAACTTTCAACTCTCGATTTTCAACTTTTATTGTAGTGTAAACTTCAGTTTCGTCTTGATGGCATCAGAAGAATTACCGATCTGTGCTTCAAAATCTCCCGGCTCAGCGACCCAGTCGTGTTTTTGAGGATCAAAATAACTTAATGCCGTTTTATCTATAGTAAAAGAGACATCCTTCTGTTCACCCGGATTTAAATATACCTTTTCAAAACCTTTTAGTTCCTTTGCAGGACGGGGAACAGATGATTTTAAGTCACTGATGTACAGCTGAGCGACTTCAGCTCCTGCTTTTTTACCTGTATTTTTAACGGTTACCGTAAAAGTGATCGTGTCATTCTGTGACATTTTTGTCTTATCTGCTTTAGCTTTTCCAAATTCAAAACTAGTATAGCTTAAACCATGACCGAAACTGAATAAAGGTTTAATATTCTTTGTATCGTGCCAGCGGTAACCTACAAAGATTCCTTCATTGTATGTAATATTGATCGGGTTTTTCTGGTCTTTTCCTTTTCCTGCAGCCAACTCATCCTTTTGCCCGGGATATTCTCCAAGCTGATGCGCTGAATTATCTTCGAGCTTAACCGGGAAAGTAAACGGCAGCTTCCCTGAAGGATTGGAATCACCGGCTAAAACAGAAGCTATAGAATTTCCTGCTTCCGATCCAAGATACCAGGCCTGAACGATGGTTGGAACTTCTTTGATCCAGGGCATTGCCACTGCATTTCCTGAAACCAATATCACAGCCAGGTTTTTGTTTGCTTTTGCCAAAGCAGAAATAAGATGATCCTGATTATAAGGCAGTCCATAGCTTTTTCTGTCGTTTCCTTCACTGTCCTGAAAGTCCGCTTTGTTTAATCCGCCTACAAAAATGACATAGTCTGATTTTTTGGCTAATTCTACTGCTTCGTTCAGCAGTTCAGTTTCAGAACGGGAATCTTTCAGATCCTGTCCGGATTTTACTCCGTTATATTCACCGCCGATGTCTCCTACATACCCTCTTGCATATTGCACATCTGCCTGTTTTCCAAACCGGGATTTGATTCCGTCTAAGGGAAGAGTTTCATATTTTACTTTTAATGAAGAAGAACCTCCTCCGACTGTCATAATTTTGATAGCATTTTCTCCGATGACGGCTATCTTTTTAGCTTTTGAAATATCGATAGGGAGAACATTCCTGTCGTTTTTTAATAAAACTATCCCTTCAGCTCCGATTTCTTTAGCAACTGCTTTATGTTCTTCAGAAGCAATATTTCCGAAAGGCTTATTTCGGTTCATGGTTGTTTTATAGGCCAGACGAAGGAGTCTCGTTACTTTGTCATCAAGTTCTTTAGTACCCACTTTTCCTGATTTGATAAGGTCTAAGTAAGGTTTAGCCAGATAATAATTATCATAGGCATTTTTAGTTCCCGCAGAAAGTCCGTTGGTCCAGGAGCCGAATTCCAGATCGAGCCCGTTGTGAATGGCCTGTTCGGTATTGTTTACGGCACCCCAGTCGGAAACGACTACACCTTTATATTTCCATTCCTTTTTCAGAATATCATTTAAAAGGTACTTATTCTGGCTGGCATACTGACCTTTGTACATGTCATATGCCCCCATGATCGTCCATGAATCTCCTTCTGTAACCGCTGCTTTGAAAGGAGGAAGATAAATTTCGTAAAGAGCTCTGTCGTCAACGTTCACATTACTGGTATGGCGGAACATTTCCTGATTGTTCAATGCAAAATGTTTTACAGAAGTTGCTACCCCGTTAGACTGTACCCCTTGGATGTAAGGAACCACCATTTTTGAAGTCAGATAAGGATCTTCACCCATGTATTCAAAATTTCGTCCATTGAGGGGAGTTCTGTAAATGTTGACGCCCGGTCCGAGAAGAATATCTTTTTTCTATAACGTGCCTCTTCGCCTAAAGCTTTACCATAGTTCCATGACATCTTTTTGTTCCAGGTTGCTGATAATGCTGTAAGGGCAGGATAGGCGATGATGGAGTCATTGGTCCATCCCGCTTGATCCCATTCGTCCCACATTACTTCCGGGCGTACTCCGTGTGGTCCGTCGGTTGTCCAGAATTCAGGGATTCCTAATCTTGGCACTCCCGGTGAGCTGAACTTGGACTGTGCATGAAGCATAGCAACTTTTTCTTCCAAAGTCATTCTGGAAAGTGCGTCCTGAATACGTTGTTCCACAGGTTTTGATTCATCTAAATAAACGGGTAGAGTAGTGTTCTGAGCCATATAAGAAACAGAAATAAGGGTGAATAAACTTACGATGGCGGTCTTCTTTAACATAATGCCTTTTTATTTTGATTAAAAACAAAAGTAAAGAAAATTTTCTTTATTATCTCAAATTGAGAAAATAAAAATAAATTAGTAAAAAAACTGCCTCCAAATGGATGAGCAGTTTTATATCGAAATGGTGAAACGGGAAAGGTAAAGAATTATTTTATATCAAATACTATTGATGGATAAGTTGGTTGGCTATCAGGTAAAGAAGATTCACTTTAAAACCCTCAAACTCTCCACCTACTACCATCCTTTCACCGCACCTCCTTTGAAAATTTCTTTTGCTTTCTTTTCCACTTCATCGGATTCATACGCTTTGACGAAGTTTTTTACCTTCTGGCTGTTTTTGTTGTCCTGTCTTGCAACAACTACATTCACATAAGGAGAATCTTTATCTTCTTTAATGATACCTTGTTTTTCGGAATCCAGACCGGCCTGTGCCGCAAAATTATTATTGATGATTCCTACCACAACATCCCTGTCGTCCAGCACTCTTGGAATCTGAGCACCCTCAATTTCCATGATATTAAGTTGCTTTGGATTTTCTGTAATATCGGTAACTTTAGGAAGAAGACCAACGCCGTCTTTCAGTTTTAATAAACCATTTTTCTGTAAGAGAAGCAAGGAACGCCCGCCGTTGGTAGGGTCATTAGGAATCACAATCGTACTTCCGTTCTGCAGTTGGCTGATGTTGCTGATCTTTTTTGAATACGCAATAATAGGATAGACAAAAGTATTACCCACAACCGCCAGGTTATACCCTCTCTGCTTGGATTGTTCCGTTAAATAAGGAACATGCTGGAAAGCATTGGCATCAATATCACCGTTGGTCAGGGCTTCATTCGGAACTACATAATCATTGAAAGGGATAAGTTCCACTTCCAGATTATATTTTTCTTTCGCTACTTTTTTGGCGACTTCAGCAATTTCCTGCTCTGGTCCATAGGTTATTCCCACTCTGATAAAGTTGGGGTCATCTTTCCTTCCCGAACAAGCAGTAAAGAGAAGAACTCCGGCAGCCAGTAATCCTAAGATTTTTATTTTTTTCATTCTTTTTTATTTATTATTAAGCAAAGAGGCAAAGAAATTGAAAAAGTAAATTTTAAATGTACACTAAGACTCTTAAACTCTCCAACTCAACTCTCCAACTATCTGTGGTCAAAATGCTTTGAAAATCGGTCTCCTGCAAACTGGATAATGAATACCAGCAGCACAAGCAATATCAGGACGGTGTTCATAATCACAATATCATAGCCGATATATCCGTACTGGTATCCCACCTGGCCTAAACCTCCTGCACCTACAGCACCTCCCATCGCAGAATATCCGACAAGGGTAATTAACGTAATGGTTGCATTATTGATTAAGGAAGGTAATGCTTCGGGAAGCAATACTTTTCTGATAATTTGAAAAGGTGAAGCGCCTAGAGCTCTTGCTGTTTCTATCAATCCGTGAGGAACTTCGAGTAAACTGTTTTCTACCAGTCTTGCAATAAATGGTGCAGCCCCCACACTTAAAGGAACCAAAGCGGCATTCACTCCGATGGAAGTTCCTGCCAGAATCCTGGTAAAAGGAATCATCCAAACAATTAAGATAATAAAAGGAATGGCCCGGAAAATATTCACTACTATGGACAATATTCTGTGATACAGTGCATTTTCCAATAGTTGCCCTTTTCTTGTTAAAAATAAAAAAATTCCGACCGGAAGTCCTAAAACAAATCCAAAAAAGCCGGATACAAATGTCATGTAAACCGTTTCCCAGGTTCCTTTTGCCAAAAGGGCAATTACCGCATCACTAAGCATATCCTTTTACTGTATTTTGAATTTTGTTCTGATTAAAATAAGAGATGGCCTGTTGGTTGGCTTCCTCTTCTCCCTGAAGCTGAAGCAACAGTTTTCCGACATTTGAATTTCCGAAGTATTCCACATCAGCTTTCAAAAGTTTGTAAGGGATTTTATGTTGGTTGTATAATGCTGAAAGAATCTGTTCAACACTAAAATTTTCATTGAGTTCGATTTCGACCAGCGGAAATAAACCTTCCTTCGGTTCTTTCTGTAGTCTGCTGTTGAATTCCTGTGGCAGGGTCATGACATCTGAATTTATAAATTGTCGGATTACCGGATTTTCTCTGTCCGAAATAATCTCACTTAAAGTTCCTTTTTTTAATAACTTTCCGTGGTCTATCACGGCAACGTGGTTGCAAACCGCTTTGATAACCTCCATTTCATGGGTAATTAAAAGAATGGTAATACCCAGTCGCTCATTGATATCCTTCAAAAGCTGTAAAATAGATTGTGTGGTCACCGGATCAAGGGCGCTGGTAGCTTCATCACAAAGCAGAAGATGCGGATCATTTGCCAATGCTCTTGCAATTGCTACTCTCTGTTTCTGGCCCCCGAAAGACTTTTTGGGTAATCATGGGCTTTATTTTCAAGGCCTACGATTTTCAGGAGTTCATATACTTTTTTACTGATTTGCTCTTTACTAAGGTGATCCAGCTCCAAAGGAAGCGCTACATTATCAAAAACCGTTCTCGAAGAAAGAAGATTGAAGTGCTGAAAGATCATTCCGATTTTTTTACGCTCTTCAGCCAGCTGCTTTGAGCTTAATCTGGTAAAATCTTTTCCATTAATGATAATCTGTCCTTCATCCGGTCTTTCCAAAAGATTTACCGTACGGATCAGGGTACTCTTTCCGGCACCGGAAAACCCTATAATTCCTACAATATCTCCTTTTTCTATATTGAGACTCACCTGATCCAGCGCTTTAAACGACTGTTTCTTCTGGTGAAAAGTTTTTGAAATGTTTTTAATTTCTATCATTCTGATATTTTATACTATTAAATAGGCTGGTATCGCTTATTTGTCCTATTAAAAAATCTTCTTACTCTTCTTAATTTAACTTTTGACCGTTTTGAAAGTTTAAAGTACTTGGTGACATTCGTCAACAGTACTCCCAGCAATATAGTGGCCAAACCATACAACTGGCTTCCATTGATGCTCTGGTTGGCAACAATCCAGCCTGCAATCACGGTTACAATAGGATTGATGTAGGTATGGGTGCTTACAAGGGCTGCGGGTTTCACGGACAAGAGCCAAATGTACGACAAATAAGCGACTATTGATCCAAAGAAAATCAAAAACAGAACACCAAACCATGCCGGCAAAGGAACTGCAGAAACCGAAAAATGCGTCCATTCTCCTCTGATAAAAGCAATCAGAAAGGCTGCTACCCCCGCTACAATTAATTGTTGGGCAATATTCATGAATGTAGAATGAGAGGCCGGATTTTTTTTCGAATATAAAGAACCCAGCACCCACGCAATAGAACTCAGCCCTAAGACTATAAATGCTGTAATTCTAAGATTTCCGTCAACCATAGCATGGGCTGCATTGGAATGTACACTTCCTTTTAAGAAGAATACCAATCCTACAAACCCGATGGCCAGCCCTATCGGAATAAATTTGTCTGAAAAATAATATTTCCAGTTTTTTCTGTCGATGGCAATGAACCAAAAAGGACCTGTCGCAATAGAAATGGCAGCTTCAGAAGCTGTTACATATTGTTCTCCCCAGGCTACCAGACCTGTTCCTCCTGTAAGAATAAGCACTCCGGTGATGGCATTTTTCTTCCAGTTGGTCAGAGAATTTGCTCTTTCTCCTTTTGAAAGGAGATATCCGATCATCAGAATTCCTGCTACGAGAAATCTCAATCCCGAAAGAATGAATGGCGGAAAACCTTTTAAGCCAAATGAAATAGCTAAAAACGTAATTCCCCATATTACATAAATGTTTGTAAACGCCAATGGAACCAGCCATTTGTTTTTAGAATTGCTCATTTTTATTTTTTTAATGTTGTTGTGTTTCGTGTTTTTTTAACAAAAAAGGCCCTACAACTTGGTAGGGCCTTTAAAAATATGTCATATAAAAAGTAAGGTCACCCACAGTATTCATGATGCATAGGCATACACGTAGCCATCATCATTTTTTTGATGCTATGTTTCTTTATTGAATTATTATTTAATTCTGCCGTCATTTTATTTTTTTTCCTGAATACGGTGCAAATATATAATATAATTTTTATTAGTCCACTAAAAAAGTAGGGAATTTAAATATTAATTTATCGTTAATGAATTTAATGTATTGATTTTCAATTTATAATTTGTATTTTTATTTTGAGTATTTTGCTATAATAAGTCTTTTTTTATGTTTTTTAATTCAATGGTTATTGAATTGAAGCTCAAATGTCTTTGTTGAAAAGGTAAAATAAGTCCGATTTTTTAAGAATTGTGTAAAGTCGGATCAAGGCAACTTCTTTTAGCTAACTTTAATGATTTATTAAACTAGTTAAATGTCCGGGACTTCAATACGTTGTAATTTAGCATTAAAATTAAAGACATGGACAACAGAATATTGGGTCTGCATCATATTACAGCAATAGCGGACAATGCAAAAAGAAATTTAGATTTTTATACTCAGGTATTAGGGGTAAGACTGGTGAAAAAAACAGTCAACTTTGATGATCCGGGAACCTATCACTTTTACTTTGGAAATGAAACAGGAACTCCGGGAACTATTCTTACTTTCTTCCCATGGGAAGGAATTGGGCAGGGAACTAACGGAAGCGGTATGGCTACTCATATTGGATATGCCGTACCAAAAGGAAGCCTTGCATTCTGGAAAAATCGTTTGGAAAGTGTACAGATAAAAGTGGAAGAAGCAGAGATTTTTGGCGAAAAACTGATTTCCTTTAGAGATCCTGATGGCCTTCAGCTACAATTGATAGAACCATCCGGTGATGACAGCAGAAAAGTATGGACAACAGATGATATCAAAGACGGGCAGGCTTTAAAAGGCTTTCATAATGTCACTTTAACATTGAGAGATGCAGATCCCACAATGAAAGTATTAACCGACATTCTTGGATATGATCTTCAAAAGCAGGAAGGAGAAAGATACAGATTGGCGACAGATGCTATCGATACGGCCAATCTGATCGATATCATTGAAAACGACAAAATTCCGGCCGGAAGAAATGCAGCGGGAACCAATCACCATATTGCTTTCAGAGTAAAAGATGACAATATACTGATGGAATATCGTGAAAAAGTATTATCTGCAGGCTTAAGTATCACCCCGAAAATCAACAGAGACTATTTTTACTCACTGTATTTCCGTGAACCGGGAGGTGTATTATTTGAAATTGCTACTGATAATCCGGGATTTACTGTGGATGAACCTTTGGAAGAACTTGGTAGCCACCTTAAACTTCCTGCACAGTATGAAGGAATGCGCAATAAAATTGAAGGAGTACTACCGAACTTATCATAGATCATTCACAAGATCTGATAAAGAGACTACATTTGAATAATAATTTTTAACGCAAAGTTTTTAAAATGCTTTACGTTAAAAACAACATCAACAGATAACTCCAAATAAAAAATAAAATGGAAAGAACAGAAATTGTATTAGAAGGAAGAAGAGGAGAGATTCAACTTTTCTCAGATGATCATAAAGCAGGGAAAATGGATATTTCAGTAATCGGGAATAAACTTACTGTGTACCATACCGAAGTGAATCCCGAATATGAAGGAAAAGGTTTTGCTAAAATTTTACTAGAAAGGCTGGTTTCCTACGCAAGGGAAAATGACCTGAAAATTGTACCGTTGTGCCCTTACGTTCACGCACAATTCAAGCGTCATCCGGAAGAATACAATGATGTCTGGATGAAGGGAGAGTAGAGATATGCTAGAGGATAGGAGAGTTTGAGAAAATGAGTGTTTTGAGCAATTTTGCCTCTTACCTTCTTTGTCTGTCACAGTAACCAATTAATAACAATCAACACAATGAAACTTATCACAGGGCTGCATCACGTTACGGCTATCACCGGCAATGCACAGGAAAATATAGATTTTTACACAGCAGTATTGGGACTTCGTTTGGTAAAGAAAACTGTTAATTTTGATTATTCAGAAGTATACCATTTTTATTTCGGGGATGAATTCGGAACTCCGGGAACCATCATGACTACCTTTCCTTACGGTAAAGATCTTATCAATGGAAGACATGGAAAAGGAATGCTGAATACAACGGCCTTCTCAGTTTCAATAGATGCTCTGGATTATTGGATGAATCGTCTGGATCAGTTTAATGTTCATTACAAACAGCCTCAGCAAAGATTGTCAGATGAAGTATTTATTTATCTCGAAGATTTTGACGGATTAGGTCTTGAGCTTGTTTTTAACAATAAAGATGAGAGAAAAGGATATTTCAACGGATATATTCCTAAAGATTACAGTCTTAAAGGAATTCATCATGTGGAAATCTGGCTTGATTCGTACGAAAGAAGTGCAGCGCTTTTGACAACCCGGATGGATCATAAAGTAATCAGTGAAACACCTGACAGACTTCGATTGGGAACTGAAAATCTTCCGGGAAAATATGTTGATTTACTAAGCACTCCAAATGCATTGAAAGGACTTGCAGGAAGAGGTACGGTGCATCATGTGGCTTTTGCAACTCCGGATGCCGCTACACAACTTGAGATGGTAGAAAGATTAAACGCTTACGGACTGGAGCATACCGAAGTAAAAGACCGTAAATATTTTACCTCAGTATACTTTAAAGAACCGGGAGGAGTATTATTTGAAATTGCGACTTCAGGCCCGGGATTCGATGCAGATGAAGAGCTGGCATTTCTTGGTGAAGATCTGCAGCTGCCTCAACAGTTTGAAGAGCAAAGGCAACATTTACTTGAAGTTCTTCCGAAAATAAATTATCCAACAGAAAAATTCAGATAAAATACAATGAGTCACACGTTAAATATAAAAACAGCAGGAATACCTTTGAAACAGGCTGAAAAAGCCTTGATTATGATTCATGGAAGAGGAGGAAGTGCCCAGGATATTCTGAGTCTTTCCCAGCATTTGAATGTGAAGGATTACGCTTTATTAGCTCCACAGGCTTTGAATCATACCTGGTATCCTTTATCATTTATGGCCCCGGTAGATCAAAATGAACCCTGGTTGTCTTCAGCACTTGAAATGGTGGGAGAGACTGTAAAAGCTGCTCTGGATGCGGGAATTAAACCGGAAAATATGTATTTTTTCGGATTCTCCCAAGGCGCTTGTCTTACCTTGGAATTCTTAGCCCGGAATGCCCGGAGATTTGGCGGAGCGACGGCAATTATCGGTGGCGTCATCGGTGATAAAATTAATCGTGAAAATTACAAAGGTGACTTTGCAGGAACTCCTGTTTTCCTTGGAACCAGTAACCCGGATTTTCATGTTCCGGTAGAAAGAGTATATGCAACAGCCAATATCTTCAGGGAAATGAATGCCGATGTTACTGAAAAAGTATATGCGAATTTTGGACATTCGATCAATCAGGAGGAAATGGAACTGGCCAATACAATTATATTTAAATAAATAATTTGAACCACCGAAGATTTATAAACACTTAAGTTTAAAAATCGAAGATTTTTTTGAAAATATAGTATTATTAGAAAAAGGTTTATGGCCACTAATACATGAATACAATGCGTTCGTGCATTAGTGGCAAAAAATCTTAATACAATCTCTACGTAAACCTGTGTTATCTGTGGGAAATATAAAACCCCAAAAGTCACAAAAGCTTTTAGAACATGTAAGTTATTTAAGTTACAAGCTTTACGCATATGAGTACACAAAAGTCTTGACAATCTCTGATTTTTTTCTAAAGTGAACTTAAGTGTTTAAAATGACATCTGCTTCATCTGCTCCATATGCAAGAACAAGGACTTGGTTAATGTAAAAATTTTTTTAATTTGATAAACAATGAAGATTACACGCATTTACAGTGATGAAAACGGAGATTCTTATTTTGAAGATATTTATATTCCTCTTGTTGATCAGGGAGAAATAGGATTCCTTTCTGATGCCGTTGACGTTAAAAAATTACAGTTCAGAAAAGTGTCTGCAGACTACGATTATGACTTTCACTGTGCTCCTCAAAAGCAATATATTGTTCTTTTGGATGGCGGAGTGGAAATAAAAACCTCACTAGGGAAAAAAGACAATTCCAGACAGGAGAAATCCTTCTGGTAGAAGATACCGCCGGCAAAGGACATAAAACAAAAAACCTTCAAAAAAAGGAACGATTGTCACTGTTTATTTATATGTAAAAGATAAAACACTAACCCATCATTTCCAACTTTCAACTCTCAATTTTCAACTAAAAAACTATGCACGAAAATTTCCTTCTCATCCTTGGACTTCTTTTAATTGTCATGCTGCTGGTAATGCTGGCACAAAAGATCAAAATTGCCTATCCTATCTTTCTCGTATTGGCCGGATTGGGCATCAGTTTTATTCCGGGAGTTCCTGTTCTTAAACTGGATCCAGATATCATATTCCTGATTTTTTTACCGCCATTGCTCTATGAAGCCGCCTGGTATACCTCATGGAATGATTTCTGGAAATGGAAACGTCCTATAAGTTTACTGGCTTTCGGGTTGGTGTTTTTAACATCCCTGGTTGTGGCATATGCTTCCCAGGCGCTGATTCCCGGTTTTACGCTGGCTTTAGGTTTTTTGTTGGGAGGTATCGTTTCACCACCGGATGCTGTAGCAGCGACTACCGTATTAAAAGGCTTGAAGGTACCAAAACGTACCATCGCCATTTTAGAAGGAGAAAGCCTTATCAATGATGCTTCATCACTGATTGTTTTCAGATTTGCCCTGGCTGCAGTAATGACAGGAATATTTTCTATGCAGGAGGCGACGGGACAATTTTTTCTGGTAGCAGGAATGGGAATTGTGGTAGGGATTTTAGGAGCTCATATTTTCTATGCTATTCACCGGTTTTTACCCACGACTCCGGCTATTGATGCCGCTCTTACCGTAATGACACCTTATATTTTATTTTTATCAGCGGAACATTTTCATTTTTCAGGCGTAATGGCAGTAGTAAGCGGTGGATTGTTTATGTCTTTCCGGGCTCATGAAATGTTTAAAACCGGAACTACAAGAATCAATATGACAGGAGTCTGGAATACCCTCATTTTTGTGATGAATGCTTTGGTTTTCGTCTTAATAGGTCTGGAACTTCCTGATATTGTGAACGGATTAGGCGAAATCTCCGTAGTGAAAGGAATTGAATATGGACTGATCATCAGTTGTATCGTTATTATTGTTCGTCTGTTATGGATTTATCCGGTAGCTCATATTCCAAGATGGCTGAGCGAAAAAGCACGCCGTGATCCGAGCCCGGGATGGAAAAATCCTTTAATCATTGGCTGGGCAGGCATGAGAGGAGTCGTGTCGCTGGCAACAGCCTTGTCAATTCCGGTGATGATGAATTCACAGGCAGAATTTCCGATGCGAAATTTAATTATATTTATCACTTTTGTCGTAATTTTTGTAACCTTGGTTTTTCAGGGATTAACATTGCCTCTGATTATTAAACTAACTAAAATCGGAGAAATTGATCACATCCTCCCATCTCATGAGCAGCAGGCGGGAATTCAGATGAGACTGGACAAACTGGCGGTTGATAAGCTGAACCATGAGTATAAAGAAAGCTTAGATACCAATAGTCTGGTAGGAAATCTTAAAAAGATGCTGGAAAATGACATTCATCTTCATCAGAATCATTTAGCATCAATAGAAATGTGTACCAACAGGCAGAATGATATGAAAGAATACCATCAGATCATGCTCGATATTTTTGCCTTACAAAGAAAAGAATTGTTCATAATGAAACGCGAAAAACAGTACAGCGATGATGAGATCCGAAAAGCAGAATCCCAGCTCGACCTGAATGAATTGAAAATAACTGGAAATAAACATCTTTAAAAGTTGAAAATTGAGAGTTGAAAATTGAAAATGAATCCAGGTGAGGAGTTGAATTTCTTGTCATCTTTAAGCAACTTAATTCTAAAACCAGCAATATAAAGTTGAAAATTGAGAGTTGAAAATTGAAAATGAATCCAGGTGAGGAGTTGAATTTCTTGTCATCTTTAAGCAACTTAATTCTAAAACCAGCAATATAAAGTTGAAAATTGAGAGTTGAAAATTGAAAATGAATCTAGGTGAGAAGTTGAACTTCTTATCATCTTTAAGCAACTTAATTCTAAAAACAGCAATATAAAGTTGAAAATTGAGAGTTGAAAATTGAAAATGAATCCAGGTGAGGAGTTGAATTTCTTGTCATCTTTAAGCAACTTAATTCTACATACACTCAACCGGGAACTGACATCTAACAATCAATACCTAGCAATCTTATGAGTATACTACATTTTTTAGTAATCGGAAAAAATCAGGAAATACTTGATGTTTTAAAAAGAGTAATCGAGAATAATGAAGGCTGGACTGCCGATGTGCAGACCGATGAAAATTTCTGCTATGAATACATCCGACAAAACAAGGTAGATATTGTCCTGTTAAGCTCTGGTTTAGAGGATGAATTTGAGAAGGAAATTAAAATATTCTGTAACGGTTTAGATAAAGAAGTTAAAGTTATCGACCATTATGGAGGAGGAAGTGGGCTTCTGAAGAATGAAGTTTACAGTCTTTTTCCTAATTTGCGGGAGTAAACTTAATTTTATGTTTGAAAATATCATCAGAAACATCAGCAGATTCATCACCATTACCTCTGAAGAAGAAAAATTTTTTACTGACTTATTAGTATGTCAGTCATTTCCTAAGAAGACCATTTTATTAAGAGAAGGGGAGATCTGCCAGTTTGAGGGATATATTCATAAAGGATGTGTCAGAATGTATTGTCTGGATGATAACGGTTCAGAAGTGACTCTTCTGTTTGCTATCGAAGACTGGTGGATAAGCGATATAGCATCTTTTCAGGAACAAAAGCCATCAAATGTATTCATTGAAACTTTGGAAGACACAGAAATTTATATGCTGAATCCGACTACCAAAGAAAAACTCTTACATGAGATTCCAAAATTTGAAAGAGTTTTCAGGATGCTTGTACAGAGAAATCTTGCTACCGTTCAGAAGCGTTTGGTTAATACCATTTCCCGATCGGCGTCAGACCGCTATCTTGAATTTATTAAAGTCTATCCTTCTATTCCACAAAGGGTAGCACAATATTACATCGCTTCTTATCTTGGTGTTTCCAAAGAATTTGTAAGTACCATCAGGAAAAGACTTGCTTCCAAAGAAAAATAATTTTTTCCCGGATGATATGCGTTTTCACAGACTTTTTGTGTAAAGATTTTCTTTGGAGTACCTCTGCGTTATCAGCAAAATCTGCGTGAGAAATAACATAGTTATAAAAATCTGCAAAATTAATTTTATCGGATAAAATCCTTACGCCTTTATAAGTGCTTAGTAGAAGATCATTAGAGCTTTAGTGTTTTCCATCCCATTCCGATCAAAAATACACCAATCGGCAACAAAAATATATCCGATATTTTTTTCCCCACAGTCATTTATTAAACTAGTTAAATGCACAACGTTTTCGGTATCTCTACATTTGTCATATCAAAATCAAACAAATAATAACTTGATATGGACAGAAAAGATTTTTTAAAAAAGGGTTTATTGGGAACAGGAATGTTTGTAGCATCAGCTTCCCTGGCAAGTGCGATGAAAAATGAAATCGACGAGATTGAACCTTTAGAACCGATCGGATACAATCATTTACCGAACACAGAATCAAAGATTAAGGAAAATTCTGTCCTTCATAAGGCCGATTCGAGAGGGAAGGCAGACCACGGATGGTTAGTAAGCAATCATACTTTCAGTTTTGCCAACTATTATAATCCTGACAGAATGCACTTCGGGGTGCTGAGAGTCCTGAACAATGATAAAGTGGAAGCGGGAAGAGGTTTCGGAACCCATCCTCATGATAATATGGAAATCATCAGTATTCCCCTGGAAGGAGATCTTGAACATAAAGACAGCATGGGGAATACGGCTATTATTAAGAGTGGAGATATTCAGGTGATGAGTGCGGGAACAGGAATTATGCATAGTGAATTTAATAAAAACAGTGACCAGCTGGTGAAATTCCTTCAAATCTGGGTGTATCCGAACAAAAGAAATGTCAGTCCGAGATATGACCAGATTACTTTAGACAAAAGCAAAAGACAAAATCAATTTCAACAAATTCTTTCCCCTAATGCCAATGATGAAGGGGTCTGGATTCATCAGGATGCGTGGTTTCACCTTGGAACTTTTGATAAAGATATAGAAACTCCTTACAGCATTAAGAAAAAAGGAAACGGAGTGTATGTGTTCATGATTAAGGGAAGTGCGGAAATCGGAGGTCAGATTGTTGAAGAAAGAGATGGCTTCGGAGTTTGGGATATCAAAGACTTACATATAAAAGCAAAACAGGAAAACACTGAAATTCTTCTCATGGAAGTTCCTATGACAATGTAAATAATTTCAGAAGTAAAGAAATAATGAACCGGTTTCATTAATATTGTTGATTGAGCCTCCTTTTCATAGGGGGCTTTTGATTTTTAAAAAATAAATTATAAATAAAGTGACAAGGATCAATCTGTAATATTACTGCTCGCTTAAAAAGAATCAATGAAAATGATTCTACTATTGTTTCCCTAAAAATAAACATAACCTTATAGACCTTTGCGTTTAATTATTTTGCTACAGCATACATCATGAATGTAAATAGGTAGAAAACAGAACCTAATTACGTTCGTTTTCAAGTTTCACCCGTACAAAATCATCTCAATTTGAAAAGTCAAAAAAATCCCGATTTTTGCAATCTTTCAATAAACCCGAGTTCATGAAATTATGTATTGCCGAAAAACCAAGTGTTGCCAGAGATATTGCTAAAGTCTTGGGCGCTACCACGCCTAAACAAGGCTATATGGAAGGGAACGGCTATTGCGTGACATGGACGTTCGGGCACCTTTGTACGCTGAAAGAACCTCACGATTACGGTCCTCAGTTTAAATCCTGGAATTTATTTTCACTGCCGATCATTCCCAACAGTTTTGGTATCAAGCTGATCCCGAATAAAGGCGTTGAAAATCAGTTTAAAGTAATTGAAAAATTGGTCGAAGAATGTGATGAGGTCATCAACTGCGGGGATGCCGGGCAGGAGGGAGAATTGATCCAGCGTTGGGTCTTGCAGAAAGCAAAATGCAACAAACCTATCCAGCGTTTATGGATTTCTTCATTAACGGAAGAAGCCATTAAAGAGGGTTTTGCCACTTTAAAACCCGCTGATGATTACAAAAATCTTTACCTGGCAGGAAATGCAAGAGCGATTGGAGACTGGCTGTTGGGAATCAATGCAACACGTCTTTTTACCAAGAAATTCGGAGGAAATAAAGCCGTTCTTTCGATTGGAAGAGTGCAGACGCCTACATTGGCTATGCTTGTTCAGCGCCAGAAAGAAATCGACGCTTTTACCACAGAAGAATATTGGGAATTGAAAACAAAATACCGTGACGTTATTTTTAATGCCGCAATTGATCGTTTAAAAACCCTTGAACGTGCCGAAAAAGGACTTGAATATCTTAAAGTAAACCCTTTTGAAATCGTTTCTTTTGAAATTAAAGAAGGAAAAGAAAAAAAATCCGCGACTTTTTGACCTTACCGGTCTTCAGGTGGAGGCCAACAAAAAATATGGATATTCTGCCGAGAATACATTAAATTATATTCAAAGTCTTTACGAAAAGAAACATGTGACCTATCCACGTGTTGATACTACCTATCTATCCGAAAGTTTATACCCGAAAATAGGAGGTATTCTTCAGAAAATGTATCCTTATCAGGAATTGATCGCCCCTTTACTGGAGGCTCCGATTCCAAAATCAAAAGCTGTTTTTGATGATTCAAAAGTAACCGATCACCACGCCATCATTCCTACAGAAGTACCGCCTTCTCAAAATCTGAGCAGGGAGGAAAAACTGATTTATGACCTGATTGCCAAACGATTTATTGCCGTATTCTATCCGGAATGTAAAATTTCCAATACTTTGGTAGAAGGAAAAGTAGGAACAATTCCTTTCAAAACCAGCGGAAGACAGGTTCTGGAACCGGGATGGAGGACGGTATACGCCAAAGAGCCCAAAGAAGAATCTACGGATAAGGACAAAGAAAAGGAGAAAGAGGAAGAACAGACCATTCCCGAATTTGTGGTGGGAGAAACCGGACCTCATGATCCGATGATTCACCAGGGGAAAACCACTCCTCCGAAACCTTACACGGAAGCGACTTTGCTGAGAGCAATGGAAACTGCCGGAAAGCAGGTAGAAGACGAAGAGCTGCGTGAGATGTTGAAAAACAACGGTATCGGAAGGCCATCTACCCGTGCCAACATTATAGAAACTCTTTTCAAAAGGAAGTACATCGAAAAAAAACGGAAAAATCTTATTGCTACCCAAACCGGAATTCAGCTGATCGATACTATCGAGGACGAACTGTTAAAAAGCCCGGAACTGACCGGTGAATGGGAATCAAAACTTCGTAAAATTGAGAAAGGCGAGTATGAAGCCAACCTTTTCAAAGAAGAATTGATTCAGATGGTGACTGAACTGACTGATAAAGTAGTCTACGGAAAAGGAAAAGTAATTACCCTTCAGGAAGAAGTAAAAGAAGAGGTGAAAGAAAAGAAAAAAGAGAGCCTGCTCAGAAAAAAGAACTTCAGTCCTGGGCAGAAACAAAATGTCCGAAGTGTAAAGAACACAATCTGATTAAAGGAAAAACGGCCGTAGGCTGCTCCGATTTCAAAAATTGCGGTTTTAAAATTAGCTTTGAAATCTTCGGTAAAAAATTAACGGATAAGCAATTGATGGACCTTGTATTGAAAGGCAAAAGCTCAAAACTGAAAGGATTCAGCACACACCCGGAAAGTATAGCAGAAGGTGTTCTGACGCTTGGTGATGACTTCCAGGTACAGCTTAGCTGATGACCTCAAGGCAATTGTTTTATCCCCAAAAGCCACAGAAAAGCTCTTAAACATTCCTTTTTTGAAAGTCAAAAACTAAAATATAGAGAAGATCACTTAAGCTTAAAAATGAAGACTTTTTCTTGGAGCTGCCCTTCTAACCTTATTTCCCACTAATGCACGAATGCTTTTCATTATGTATGAAACCCTGTGCAAATCCTTGAAATATGTGGGAAATTAAACCACAAAAGTCATAAAAGTTTTTTAAACACTTAAATTATTTTAAGTGACAAGCTTTACGCATAAAAAGTGCACTAAAGTTTTTGAAAATCTCCGATTTTCTGTAAAGTGAACTTACTAATTTTTCAGTATCATTATAAACTTTCTGAAGTGAAGTAAAGTGCTATAAAAAGTCTGTTCAATCCTCATACACTATAGAGAATAAAATCTGTCTCCTACAAAAATGTAGTCAGCTCAACAATAAGTATTACCTGAGTTGATAAATGGTGAAACTTGTTTGTTTTTATTAATAATTCTTTAAAAAACTGAAAAATCCAATTGATGAGGCTTGATCGATCGGATGATATTTTTCATGTTCAATAGATAAGCTATTGTAATTTTTTAAATGCTTGTAGATGAACCTGAGCACTTTAAAGCGTTTGACTTAAGACATATGATGAAAAATATTAATTATAATTAGAATAATTAAAAATAATTAAGCCATTTTCTTTGATCATTCATAAGAACCCTTTAATTTTGCTATCTATAATAATTATAAATAATGAAATTATATCAACGTATTTTTATTTTTCTCATTTTTACGCTATCCATTTCTCTCATTACTGCACAGGATAATGATTTTCTGATTCAGGGGATTGTGCAGAACCACGCAAAACAGGGAGTAAAAGGAGTTGCTGTTTTTGTCGAAAATACAAAAATAAAAACGCAAACTGATCAAAACGGAAATTTTAAAATCAGTTACAAAAAAGGAGAAGCAACCGTGGTGTTCAGTCTGGATGGCTATAAAAAAGTCAGAAAGAAAATGAACTTTGGTAGCGAAAGCCCAGACGTGATTATCCAGTTAACAGAAGATCAATCAGTCGTAAAAGAAGTTATCGTACATGGAAAAAGTAAGGTGAAGACACTGCAGGATGGAGCTTTTACTGTTAATGCCATAGACGTAGCTAAGTTGGCCAATACTACTGCTGATCTTAATCAGGTTCTGAACAGAACCACAGGGATTAAAGTTCGCCAGCAAGGTGGTATAGGCTCTGATTACAACTTCTCTATCAACGGAATGTCCGGCAAAGCGGTAAAATTCTTTATCGATGGTGTGCCTCTGGAAATGCTTGGAAAAGGGGTAGACCTGAGTACATTGCCTGTAAATATGGCTGAGCGTGTGGAGATTTATAAAGGGGTCGTTCCTATCCATCTAAGTACGGATGCCATGGGAGGTGCGGTAAATATTATTACTCCCGGAAGCAGCAAAAATTATCTGGATGCAGGGATCAGTTTAGGGTCTTTTAATACGCAGCGTATCAACCTGAACGGACAGTTTAAAGATGATAAAACAGGACTTATCCTGCGCGTCAACAGTTTTTACAACCACTCGGATAATAATTATCTGATGAAGGATATGAAAATTTGGAATTCTGCTAAAAACGAGTATGAACTAAGAAATCTTAAACGTTTTAATGACCGGTATCAATCTGTTTTTGGCATGGCCGAACTTGGTATTGAAAACAAAAGCTGGGCAGATTCTTTTTTTATAGGGGCTTCACAATCAGTGTTTAACAAACAGATACAGACCGGTTCCAACCAGGATGTAGTATATGGTGGGGTAAAACAAAGCGGAGAAGCTCAGAATTACTTGATGAAGTACAAAAAAGCCAATCTCTTTAATGACCACCTGGACGTGAATCTTTATGTCGGTTTTTCCAGAAGTGTCCAGAAAGCAACCGATACTCTTATGCGTAAATACAGCTGGGATGGTACTTTTGAACCTTCTGCCACCAGTGAAAAAGGAGCTCGAAGTATCATCATGCAGCATGAAGACCGCCTCTATTCACAGCTAGGGGCTACGTACAAAATCATTGACCATCATAAGCTTATATTTAATTATGTTCTCGATTATCTTAAAAATACTACATTCAATAAACTGGAAGAGGAAAAAGATGATGTAGTTCCGGCAAAGATGACTAAACAGATCTTATCTATGGCTTATCAACAGGACTTTTTTAATAAACACTGGACCAATATTTTCTTTGCTAAATATTACAAGGTAGGACTTCAGAAGATGGTTTTCGATCAGGTAACCAGAACTGATAATCCTGTAAAAGATAATTTCAGTAGCTGGGGATATGGCTTTGCCACTACCGTGAAAATTTCCAGAAACCTTGGTCTGAAAGGATCATTTGAACGTTCTTACCGCTTGGTAGAACCGCAGGAAATCTTCGGGGATGGCGTTGCAGTAACCAGTAACATGAATCTGAAACCTGAAACAAGCAATAATATAAATGTTGGTTTTTACTACAACCATCATTGGGGACAACATGCTTTTCGCATTGAAGGTGCCGGATACATCCGTGATACAAAGGACTTTATTTTTACCGTTCCTAATTTGTATAACAGTACTTTCAAATATGAAAACCTATCCAATATCTTTACCCGTGGGCTGGAGGGAGAGGTGAGTTACCAGTACAAAAGGCTCCTGAATGTGTTAATGAATGTGAGCTACAATAAAGCTTATGACAATACAAAATTTGCCAACAATAGCGAAGATGTAATCTCGGCAACTTACAAAAAAGATGTTCCTAACCAACCCTGGCTATTTGGAAATGTGAATGTAAGCATTGGTAAAGACGACTGGTTTCAGAAAGATAGCCGCGTAGAGCTATATTATGGACTTCAAATGACTGAGTGGTTTTATAAAAACTGGAAAACCTATGGAAACCCAAGAAATATTCCGATCATTCCGAGACAGACCCTCCACAATATAGGAATAAGTTATTCAATGAAGAATGGAAGGTATAATCTCGCATTCGACGTAACTAATCTTACCGACGCTCTGGCATATGATAATTTTAAACTTCAGAAGCAAGGACGCGCTTTCTATGTAAAATTCAGATATCTATTTAAGTAAATGACTATGACACAATATTTCAGAAACAGTATATTTCTAGTACTCACATGTCTAATCATTGTGAGCTGTGAAAGGGAGCCGGGGTACGGCGACTCAGGAAGTGGTGAAAAAGATTATAAATATTTTCTTCTTTCCGCTTTAGGAAGCTGGCCTAATACTGTTCATTATATGACGGCCACTAACGACCTTTCAAAAGGCGAAATGGATATTACCAAAGAAGGGGATGAAATTAATTCTAAAGGAACCTACTCCTACATTGTAAAAAATGGGTTTATTTATAATTATAAAACCGATCAGGGAATTTTCAAAAAGTTTAAATATACTCAAGACAGGCTGACTACTGTTAAAGAAGTTCCTTTTACCTATATCAGTGATATTTCCAGTTATGTATGGATAGATGACAATACTTTGGTATTGATTGGAGAAACAGGAGATGGTCAGCATATCCGTTATACGGTTTTCAATGGATCCGATCTTAGCATTATCCGTCAGGGAGAAATAGAAGGATTCGAACCTTTCCCCAATGCTTATAATTTCTATACAGTAGGCGCTGTGACCTATATGGACGGAGATATTTATTTGCAGTACAGCTTCCGCAACGGGAAGTGGCTTACTCCCGAATATTACAATTTCGCAGTAATAGATTATAAAACATTTAAAGTAAAGCACTCCGCAGGTGATAACCGCAGCTCGGGTGTGGCTAATGGTTCTCCTTATTTTAAAACTGCTTTCAGAAAAGATAACGAAGCTTTTTATTATGCGTGTTTTCCGCGTGTGGGAGCCGGAACTAGTAAAATTAGTCTCCTCAGAGTTTTGAAAGGAGCTACCTCACCGGATCCGGGATATCAGATCAATCTTACTGATATGGTAGGAAACAAAACGCTGGAAACGATGATCGATTACATCGGTAATAACAAGATGGTGGTTTTATATCGTGACCCTGCATTAGGAAACAGCTATAATGGTCGTTATGCTATTATAGATATTGAAACCAGACAATTGGTTAGAGTATTGGAAGAGTTGCCTGGTGATGAACCTTACGAACAAGGGGCTTTTGTTCAGAATAAAAAGCTGTACATTGCCTTAAATGCCAGCAAGGGAGGAAACTATGTGTGGATATATGATCTGCAAACGGATAAGATTACCAAAGGAATGAAGCTTCCTGATAATATTTCCGGTTTTGCCCGCTTTGAAAAGTTCTATGATTAATCAGTGTATTCACTTCATAAAAAGCTGTTCTCAAATTTTGAGAACAGCTTTTTTTATCTACTTAGAGCCTTGTCAAGGTTTTAAAACTTGACAAGGCTCCCAGACTAAAGTTTGTAATTAAATGACAACGTTACCACACGGCTGTCCAGATTATACTTTTGTCGGATGGCAGAGCTGAAGTTATTTCCCGTTACCCGGTAATTGTTGGTTTTAAGTAAGTCCGTCACGGCTAGTTTTACAGTAGCTTTATCTTTCAATACTGTTTTTGAAACTCCAATCGTCAGGTCAAAGTAGGCATCGCGGATAAACAAACCAATATTTGATTTTGAAAAATACTGTGCATTCGCTTCCGCTTTTATACCTTTGGCAATGGTGAAACTGTTTTGAGCATTGAGCGTAAATGCCAGTTGTGAATTGTTGACGGAATAGTTCTGGTAATTGCCCTTATACTCGGTATTAAATACATTAAACATAGAAGTAAGCGACCAGAAACTGAAAAGTTTTGTAGTGGCTGTTATATTGGCACCATATACATAAGATTTGTTCAGGTTGTCCTGAGTCTTAACCAGAATTCCGGTGTCCGGCTGGTAGTTGTAGACTTCTGTGATGACATCGTTTGTTACACTAAAGTAAGCCGATGCAATAATGTATTTCCCCCAGGTATATCCTAATTCTGTTGCATGGGTAAACTCCGGATTCAGATTAGGGTTTCCTTGCCAATAGTTGAAAGGATCATCGTAGAAACGGAAAGGATTCAGGTCAAAGTGGCTTGGTCTGTTGATCCTTTTACTATAAGAGGCATAAAATCCATGCTGATCATTCATCTGATATTTGATCGATGCACTTGGGAATATGTTGGTATAATCCCTTCTTCGCTGCTCATTGGATGTTTTCTGGTTAATGTCTGTATGAGTCATTTCCGATCTTAATCCAAGCTGGAATGTCCACTTTGTCAGATTTAATTTGTAATTGGCATACAATGCATGTATTTGTTCCTTGTATGCATATTCATTGCTTGCTTTATCATCGTTAATCCATTCCTGATCTTGCTGTATAAGATATTCCGAAGGGTTATTATTAGACTTTATGGTAGATTTCAGCCCTGTTTCCAGACTATGCATCTCACTAAACGGTAGTGTAAAGTCTACCTTGGCATTGAAAACTTTCAGACGGGAAGCAATGGTACCTCTTCTGTTGTTAAATTGCTCCGTTCCAAGATTGACTAAGGCATTTGAAAACTGATTCTGGCGGGAGCTGAAACGAGAAGTTTCGTATTCCAGATCTACATCTAGTTTATAATCCTTGTCGTTAAAAAGGTGTGTCCCTTTTAGGCTATAGGTATAATCATACCAGTTTTCTTTGCTGCCATTATCTGAAAGAACATGAGCAAAAAGATGGTCTGCAGGCTGAAATATTCTGTTTTCTCCTTTCGAAAAATCTTCATACCGACCTATTTTGGCATCGAATAAAGCACCGATAGTCGTTTTATCACTGATCGTATAATCTGCTCCGAATTTAAAATTATTGGAGGTTAAGGGCTCATTGGTTGTTGAGTTCTGATCCGTTTTTCTCGTTATGAGTTGAGGTTGTTTTTCATCAAAGAATACCTGACTGAATTCCCGCCTTTCTTCCTCGCCACGGAAGGTATAACTATAATCACCGTGCAAGGATAGTCTTTTATGGGTATAGTTCAGGCTCATACCGGTATTAATCCTGTTTTTTCGGCCTCTTCCGCCATTCAGATAGTAGTTACCACTAATGCCTTCGAGTGAACTCTTTATAAGCACGATGTTAATGATACCGGCATTTCCTGCAGCATCATATTTTGAAGAAGGATTAGCGATAATTTCAATATTCTTTACCAAGGTAGAGTTGGTAGAACGCAATAGGTTGGCCAGTTCCTTGGTGGAGAGAGAACTTAATTTCCCGTTAATCATTATACTTACTCCTTTCTTTCCACGTAAAGAGAGTTCGCCTTCCTGAGAAACAACTACACCTGGCGTCTGACCTAGGATTTCGAGCACAGTTGTACCATCAGACAATACACTATTTTCTACATTAAAAATCATTTTGTCAGCTTTCTGCTGAAAGATTGCTTTGTTTCCTTTTACTACGATACCACTGATTTCTGAAACTTTTTCTGTTTGTAAAGAATCATTCAGGCTCTCTGTTTGTCCGTAGACATTCAGGCTCGCCATTAAAGGGAGCCATATGTAGTGTTTCTTCATGATAATAGTTTAGATTGTTGTTTTCTTTTTTTTTTTCTTCCCCACCAGATCATAAAACCGGTTACTGGTAATGAAGCGCAAAACAGGCTTATGATCAATGCAAGTATTTTTCCGGGCATTCCGAAGAAGGCTCCTACGTGCAAATCATAAGTAGCATCTGTCGCTCTTTGAGCCATCAGTTTGTGTTCATGAGGTCGATTAAACAGAAGTTTCCCTGAATGTTCATCAAAGATCATCAGCGAAGATTCTCCATAAGTGAATTCTTTTTCTTTGATCCGGATGCTCAAATTATCGTGTTTATGGTCTGCTTCAGAATGGTCTTCAAGATCAACACCAAAAGAATTGGCTTTTGGATAATATATTTTGACCTGATCTATAATGCGGTCTATCGTAGTTGCTGTTTCAACTGACTCCGGAGCAGTGGTTTTGTATTGACTGTAATCAGGTGTAGCAGAGGAAAATCCATTGAGTACAAAATAAACCCACATCTGAGTAATGCGGAACGAATACATAATCCCCGTAATCGCTACAATAATAGCAATAAAAGATGCATAAAAGCCAAGGATATTGTGCATATCGTAGTTCTTGCGTCGCCAGCCTTTCACTTTTTCCCATTGGAACCATAGACGCTGTTTGCGCATTTTTTTATTCTTCGGCCACCACAAGATAATACCCGTGATTAGCATGATCACAAAGATAATGCTGGACACTCCAACAATAGTACCTCCCACTTTGTCCGTTAGCAACAGTGATCGATGCAGAGCCATACATATAAAAAAAGGATTGTATTTGACATCATATATAGAGAGTACCTTGCCGGTATATTGGTTCACATAAACGTTTTTATAAACAAGAATGCTATTGAAATGATTCCAGCCATCAGGGTTCCCTTTAATCAGTCCGAATTGATAAGAGCGGGATGGGTCTATAGGAATGGTGACTTCATCTGTTTTTACGATTTCATTTTTCAGCTGAGCATTTACAAGGTCTTTTAACTCACGTAAAGGGATAGGTTTTTTATGCTGAATATCTTTCTCCCCATGAAATATATGTTCTTTACGCAATGCAGCAGTGATATCTTCATTAAAAACAAAAAATGCCCCTGATAAAGAAACTATCAAGACAATAATACCGGAAAGTAATCCCAGCCACAAATGAGCTTTCAGAATATATTTTTTGAAGGTACCTTTAGATCTCTTTTTACCAGCTTGTTGCATTTTATTATTATTTAGTCTTATTAAAAATAAAGAAGTAGCAAATATACCTTTATTTATAGTAATTCTAAACAATGATAAAGCTTTATTTCACCTGAGAAACCTGATTTTTATTAGGATTTATGAGAATTGGTGGCATTGAAAAGCAAGAATCAAAGAAATTTCAGACAAACCGATGGTTGAAGGCAAAATATAGAAAAGAGCAGACTGGTATGAAATAAAAAGCGGATAATACGGGATTGAACCCGTGATCTTTTGACTGCCAGTCTAACGCACTGCCTTTTTAAGCATAATATAAGTTCACTCTTTGACCTGACAAATCAAAGATTTAGTAAGGGATTCATCTTTTCTTCAGGGATCAATACCGGAATAGTTTATCATACCATCCTCCGATATCAGCTTTAATATCTTCATGATGCGTATACAGGATCACAGCCAGCTCCAGTTCAGACCTTTCAGATTTATAAGGATTTAAAGTCAGGAAACCATAAAAATTGCCATCCTGATCACGAATAGCCGGAGGATAGGATGCATATGTACTCCAGGGAGAATAAGTGCTGTAGATGCTTCCATAGTTTCCGTTTGTATTCCATATGGATTTGGAACTGAATACATTTCCGTAATCACTGAACTCGTTCCACACAGAATCTTTATCAAAAGTATCACAATTAAGACACCCCAGATATTGGTCCTGGTCAGCACCACCGTACAAATGCAGTGTTTGTGCCTGAACAATACCGGTCATTAAAAAGCATAAAAATAAAAACGTTTTTTTGAAAGCCATATCTCTTAGTTTATTGTAAATCTCTTCGGTGATTTTCCCGTGATTTGGGTGAATTTTCTGTAAAAATATTCCAACGTATTGAAACCGGATTCAAAACAGATATTTTTAATCCCCATTTCAGGATGACTGATCAGCAGTTCTTTGGCATGTTCTATCCTTAGCTGAATGATGTATTCAACCGGCGTACAGGTATAGGAATGCTTAAACTTTTTAAACAAATTCGCTTCACTCATTCCCGCTACTAAAGCCAGTTTTTTTATGGTAATAGGCTCTCTGTAATTTTGTCTGATGAACTGCACTACGTCCTCCAGACCGTTTTGCATATTCTCAGTTTTATCAGAATGAAGCAGCAGATTTTTTGCATTCGTTTTCATCAATTCATAGATCAGTTCCTTAAGACTTAAGCTTAAGAGAAAATCTGAGGATCCATGATAATTTCCGTCAATTCTCCTGTTATAAAGGTTGGTAAGACTTTTCCATAAAGATTCATCAGAGCTTAAAAATTTTTTTACAGCATTTTCCTTCATCATAATACCCGTTCTTTCCCAGTCAGGATGCCAGTTTTCAATCACTTCAGAGAATACGCTGTCAATATATTCCTGCTCTATATTCAACACCAGACATTTCGTAGGTTCACGGAACGAAGGATGAATATCTATACTCAGTTCCTTATGGCATGGAGGAATAAATACACTCCTTTCCTTAAACTCAAAAGTGTCGTCTTCACTGCGAATGATTTTACTGCCACTCAGCATTAGCGTGATGACTGGCTGTTCAAAAAAGAAAGGAAAACCATGGCAAACGACATTTGTTTCAAATATATTCAATTCACCAAAAGGAATGCTGAAAACAGTTCTTTCTTCGATCTTTTCCATAGAGGTAGAGTTTAGGTTAAAAAAAATAGAGAATAGGTAAATGATTTACATCATGTTTTTGCCATTTTAGAACTACGTAAAATACAAAATAATTTAAAACAATGGAAAATATGTCATTTGCAAAAGAAACCCATACTACAGATACTGCTTTTCTATCCTTAAATCCTTCTACATTAGAGGTTATCGGTGAGGTTGTTAACACTTCCAGGGAAGAAATAGATGCCAGAATTGAAAAAGCAAAAAAAGCCCAAAAGCAATGGGCAGCCAGGCCGGATGCGGAAAGAAAAGATATTTTGTTGAAGGTAGCTGATGTATTGCAGACTCATTCAAAACACCTCGCAGAATGGATTACCCGCGAGCAGGGAAAACCCCTCAACGGACCTGGCTCCCAATTTGAAATGCAGGCTTGTGTAGGCTGGACACAGGTTCCCGCCTCCCTAGATTTACCTGAGGAAGTGGTATTCGAAGATGATACAAGAAAAGATGTTTTATATAGAAATCCGATTGGAATTGTCGCAGCAATTGCTCCCTGGAACTGGCCTTTAATGATCGCCATATGGCAGATTATACCTTCCCTCAGAATGGGAAATGCCGTGATCATCAAACCTTCTGAGTATACAACGTACTGTAGTATAGAAATGATCAATCTGATCAATACCGTACTTCCCGCAGATCTTTTACAGGTGGTAACCGGTAGGGGAGAGGTAGGCGGATATCTTACAAGCCATCCGGAAATCGGAAAAATTATGTTTACAGGTTCTATCGCCACCGGAAAAAAGTGGTTGAAGCATCTGCTAACAATATGGCGCGTTTAACGCTGGAGTGCGGCGGAAATGATGCGGGAATTATTCTGCCCGGACTTGATCTTGCAAAACACATAGAAAATATTTTCTGGGGAGCTTTCCTGAATATGGGACAAACCTGTGCCTGCTTAAAAAGATTATATGTTCATGAAGATGATTATGAAAAAACAGTACAGGCTCTGGCTGATTATTCTTCCAGGATTCCCATGGGCAATGGAGCCGATGAGAATGCGGTATTGGGACCGATACAAAATAAAATGCAGTACGATAAAATTCAGGATCTGATCCGTGATACTGAAAATACAGGAGCCGATTTTATATTCAGAGGACAGAAACCGGATCTTGAAGGATATTTTATTCCGGTAACGCTGGTTGGAAATGTTGATAACGGAGACAGAATTGTGGATGAAGAACAATTTGGACCCGTGTTGCCAATTATTAAATATAAAACTGTAGAAGAAGCAATTGAGAAAGCCAACGACTCAGATAACGGGCTGGGAGCTTCAGTGTGGAGCGATGATGTCGGTCAGGCACAGAAAGTGGCAACACAGTTGGAAGCCGGAACCGTTTGGATCAACCAGCATGGCGCTATTCATCCGTTTGTACCATTTGGAGGGGCCAAACAATCCGGCTATGGAGTGGAATTTGGAATTGAAGGGTTAAAAGCTGTGACAGTTCCTAAAGTAATCAGCATTAAAAAGTAAAAATAAAATAAAAACTCATGAAATACGATTTTATAATTGTCGGATCCGGTTCGGCAGGAGCTGTCATAGCCAACAGGCTCAGTGAAACTGAAAATATAAATGTACTCCTGCTGGAAGCTGGTCCCGATGATAAAGTGACTGAAGTGCAGGAACAGGCCGGATGGCCCGCCATATGGAATACAGAAAGGGACTGGGCGTATCATACCGTTCCTCAGGAACATGCCGGAGGAAATACAAGATACTGGCCTCGTGGTAAAACGCTGGGAGGATCCAGCTCTATCAACGGAATGATCTACATCAGAGGACATCAGCAGGATTATGACCATTGGGCTTATAACGGATGTACGGGATGGGACTGGAAAAGTGTGTTGCCTTATTTTAAGAAGTCCGAAACCCACGAAGACGGTGAAGATCAGATACACGGCGGAGAGGGGCCTTTATTTGTAAGCCGGATTAAAAACCCGAATGCCATTTCGATAAGCGCTATTGAAGCATGTAAAGAGTTGGGATATCCTTTAACAGATGATTTTAATAAGGAGATCTGGGGTGCCGGATTGAATCATCTGAGCGTAGGAAAAGACGGTAAGAGATGTTCTACGTCAAAAGCCTTTTTAGATCCTGTAATTTCCCGAAGCAATCTTACTGTACAAACCGGGGCACTGGTACAGAAATTAATTTTTGAAGGCGACTGTTGCGTAGGCGTTCAATACCTTCAGAATGGTAAGCTGGTAGAAGCAAGAGCAGAAAGAGAAGTAATTGTTTCCTGTGGGACGATTGAATCGGCCAAGTTACTGATGGTTTCAGGAATCGGGGATAAGGCAGAATTGGAATCAGTGGGAGTTTCGGTGGTAAAAGATTTGAAAGGAGTGGGTAAAAACCTTCAGGATCACCTGTTGACCAGTGTTATTTTTAAAGCGAAAAAAGAAATTCCTGCTCCGGAAGCCAATTTACTGGAAGCACAGTTATTCTGGAAAAGCAAGGACGAAATGGTTTTTCCTGATTTGCAGCCTCTATTTATGGGGCTTCCTTATTACAGTCCCGGATTCACAGGGCCGGAAAATGCATTTACATTTTGTGCCGGATTTATCAGACCCGCGAGTAGAGGTTATATTAAATTGACCTCTTCCGATCCTGCAGCGCCTGCAGAAATAAATCCGATGTACCTTTCCGAAGAATCAGATCTCGAAGCATTGTACAGATGTGTGGAAATATGCCGTGAAATGGGGAAAACTGAAGCCATGAAAGAATGGAATGATGGTGAAATTTATCCGGGTGAAGGCAAAACCAAAGAAGAAGTAATCGATTATATCAAAAAATCATGTTCTACCTACCACCATATGACCGGAACCTGTAAAATGGGTATCGACAGTCTTTCTGTTGTCGATCCGAGGTTAAAAGTTTACGGCATAAAGGGACTCAGGGTTGCCGATGCTTCCGTTATGCCGGACGTTGTTTCCGGAAATACCAATGCGCCTACCATAATGATCGGAGAGAAAGCCGCAGATATGATCGAAGAAGATCATCAGCTGAAAACAGAAAATTCATCAGGAAAGTTATCGTTCGTATAAATAGAGTTACACTCAAAAAGAAGCTGTTTCATCTCAGATGGAACGGCTTTTTTGATGAAATTTAAAATTGAATAAGGATTAAAACATTACAGCACTTACCTTTGTTAAAAATAAATTCATGACACCAGAAAAAAGAAAACTCATCACAGACAGCTTCAACCGTTCAGAAACATTGAAATTTTACCGTGCAGAATTACTGGAAGTGGAAACCGATTTTATTTCCATGAAAATTCCTAAAATGGAAATGATGACCAGAAAAGCAGGTATGTTCAACGGGGCTATGATCGCTTCCCTGGTAGATGTTTCTTCAGGATATGCCGCAGTAAGCCATTATGAGGAGGATTGCTATGTGGTGACAGTAGAGTTGAAAGTTAACTATCTTCGTCCGGCACTGGGAGATGCTTTAGTTTCTAAATCATATGTGATAAAAGGTGGGACAAAAATTAGTGTGGTAAGAACAGAAATTTATGTGGTACAGGAAGGGTCAGGATCAGAAAGTCATGCGGCTACTTCATTGGTAACCATGATGAAAATAAAATAAGGAATTAAAATATCCTTTAAACGATCAATTTTATTGAAAATTTTTCATGAAAATGGAATAGCTTTTGCTCCATACACCCCATAAACATTAAAAAAATAACGAAATGAACTTAATTATCAGATTGTTTGTGACGGCCATAGTTGCCTATCTTTTAACCAAAATTTTACCGGGAGTACAGTTTGAAGGATTTTCATCAGCCATTATTTTTGCTCTTGTACTCGGAGTACTGAATATCTTTGTAAAACCAATTTTAAGCCTTTTCGGACTTCCGCTGACTATTCTTACCCTGGGATTCTTTTCCTTGGTCATCAACGCGGCCATTATCCTGATTGCCGACTATTTTATAGACAGTATGTTTGTAGATGGCTTCTGGTGGGCATTTGTATTCAGTATCCTGTTATCAATCGTAACCTCTCTGGCAAACTCAATGTTCTCAGATGGAGACTAAAGAATGAAAATTCAGATCAAAATATAAATCCGCTCAATGAGCGGATTTTTTATTTCTTTATAAACTTCAGTACGACTAAACTTCCCCGGTGATCCTTTAGCTTTAAAAAATAATTTCCCGAAATCAGATGCCTAATAGAAATTTCCTTTTTATATCCATTCCTTGAGACGGTTTTTCCATTAATGTCTATAATTTCATACTCCAGGAAATCCCTTTGGGTATTGATCTTTAAAATATCGGAAACAGGATTCGGATATACTTTGATTAAGACATCTTTGCAGTTTAGCAAGGCCTCACTGGTTCCCAGAAACAAGCATGAAGGCGGATTGGTGATCTCTCCATCTGTAAAATCATAATACAAAGTACTTCCCATTGGAATCAGATGAGTACTGACGGTTTGTGGAATATTCTCAAAAGGAGAGCAATTATTGAAGCGTACATTGGCATTTTCAAAATTCCTGCTGATCTTGTACCAGGTTTCACATCCTGTGGGCTGCATCGGTAGTCCTGGCCAGAAAGTGTCAATAGCAAATCCGTTAATGGAATTGGGACGAACCATATCAATCATGACACAACTTCCCGAGGTCCATGTGGAAGGAGCTTTAAAATAAATAGCCGAGGCGGGAATAGCTCCCGTGTGATATTTTTTAGCGATGACAGCTGAAGAATTTCCCTGGCCGTCAACAAGGAATGCTTTGATTTCCTTATTCTGATCAATAGAAACTTGTACGGTGTTGATTGCTGAATTTGAATTGAGTGTTGGTGTACTTCCGTCTGTAGTATAATAAATCGTTCCGTTTCCCGAAACAGTAGCCTGGTAAGGATCATAATAATGAGTTCCCGCGGGGAGCATTGTGATTTGAGAAAAAAGAAAAGATGATACAAAGCAAGACGCTAAAAGTAGATTTTTTTTCATGGTCAATGGAATTTAGTTTTTTATAAAATTACTGAAATATACCCATCAATATGATATTTATTTCAATTTTAGGAAACTTAAATGTTAATTCTTTCGGCTGTTTTTATTTTAAATATTAACTTTGGCAATCTTTGAATGTAATAAAGGGATGAAGGAATCTGCGGATTCTCTCATTCCGCTAAAAATGAATAGTAACATATGAAACTTAAGTACAGTCTGCTGGCGCTGGCAGCTCCGCTTTTAATGAATGCACAACAAGTAATGACGCCTGAAATTCTTTGGACTTTGAAAAAAGTGGGAGTACAGGCAGTTTCACCGGATCAGGCTTCCCTTATTTACAAAGTAGGACAGGTAGATCTGAAAACAGAAAAAACAAAAAGTGAAAACTATTTTCTGAATGTTCTTAATAATCAGTCTGCAAAAATTGATTTAGGTAAAAAATCTCTGATCCAATGGGATAAAAACGGAATTTATGCCCAGGAAGGAGACAAAATTTATCTTTCCAAAGATGCAGGGAAAACATGGACTGAGTTTTACACGATCGGTGAAGTTGACAATATAGTTATTTCTCCGGATGGTAAAAGAATTGCTTTCAGCAGGCAGGTCTTGGTTGAAAAGTTAATGGGCAAAGATAAATATGCCGATACACCTAAAACAACGGCACAGGTATACACAGATCTGAACCACAGACACTGGGATTACTTCAACGAAGGGAAATACAATCACGTGTTTGTAGTCAATACATCCGATAAAGTTGAGGCTGCAAAAGATCTGCTGGAAGGAAAAACATGGGATTCCCCTCAAAGACCTTTCGGTGGAGCAGAAGACTTTATCTGGAGTCCGGATTCCTCACAGCTTCTGTATGTGACAAAGCCTAAAAGTGGTAAAGAATATGCAACAAGTACCAATACGGATATTTTTGCCTATGATATGGCTTCAGGGGTTACCAAAAACTTAACTGAGCCGAATAAAGGGTACGATATCAATCCTAAGTTCAGCCCGGATGGTAAATCACTGATCTGGCAGAGTATGGCCAGAGACGGCTATGAAGCGGATAAGAATGATGTGAAAATCATGGATTGGAAAACCGGAAAGACAACCAACCTTACCGCAGGCTGGGATGACAGCGTTTCAGGAGATGTTCTTTGGGGAGCAGATTCAAAAACTATTTATTTTACGGCAGCGCACAGAGGTACAAAGCAACTTTTTTCTCTTGATTCAAAATCAGCAAAAGTGCAGCAGATTACAAAAGGAGATTTCGATGTTAACGAAATTTTTACCGACAATAAGACCTCTCTTTTAGTAGGAAGAACAGACGTAAACCATGCTACGGAATTATTCTCTGTAAACCTAAAAAACGGAGAAATGAAGCAGGTGACTGAAGCCAATAAGGATACTTATGCTAAGCTGGCTCAAGGAAAATCTGAACTTAAAATGGTGAAAACTTCCGACGGTAAAGAAATGGGAGTTTGGTTCCATTATCCGCCTAATTTCGATCCAAATAAAAAATATCCTACATTGGTTTACTGCCAGGGAGGTCCACAATCTGCACTGACACAATATTTCAGTGTAAGATGGAACTTCGCTTTAATGACAGCCAATGACTATATCGTAGTTGCTCCAAACAGAAGAGGTATGCCGGGATGGGGCACCAAATGGAACGAAGATATTTCAAAAGACTGGGGCGGACAGCCGATGAGAGATTATCTTGCCGCTACAGATTATGCTAAAACATTACCTTATGTAGACGGTGACAGAGTAGCAGCAGTAGGGGCCAGCTATGGAGGTTATAGTGTATTTATGCTGGCAGGAATTCACGAAAACAGATTCAAAACATTTATTGCCCACGATGGATTATTTGATATGAAATCATGGTACCTGACTACTGAAGAGCTTTGGTTTGCGAACTGGGATATCGGTTCTCCTTGGGACAAGCCACAACCCAAAGCATATACAGAATTCAACCCAAGCAATTTCGTGGAAAAATGGAATAAACCTATCATGATTGTTCAGGGAGGAATCGATTTCCGTGTGCCTTACGAACAAGGACAGGAAGCTTTTCAGGCTGCAAAACTAAGAGGTTTAAAATCAAAACTGGTATACTTCCCGAATGAGAATCACTGGGTACTTCATCCACAAAACGGATTGGTATGGCAGAGAGAATTCTTTGACTGGTTGAAAGAAACATTATAAAAAATATCAATAGAAGCGGGCTTTAGCCCGCTTTTTTATTATAAAAAATTCCAATGGCTTTAGCCAAAATGTATATATTTGATGATGCAAAACCGTATTTTTTCTTTTCCTCCCATTATTGATTCTCAGTCTGAAATATTGATCCTGGGCTCCATTCCTGGCGGTAAATCACTGGAAAAACAACAATATTATGCCCATCCTCAGAACAAATTCTGGCGGATTATCTTTGAATTGATGGAAGAAGAATTTACAGAAGACTATACTCAGAGAATTGAAACAATAAAGAAACATCACATCGCTCTTTGGGACGTTATTGATTCCTGTGAACGAAAAGGAAGCCTTGATTCGGAAATCAAAAATGAAGAAGCCAACCAGATTGCTGAATTGCTTGAAAAACATCCGAATATCAAAGCGCTGTTTTGTAATGGCGGGAAATCGTATAAAAATCTGATCAAACTGTTAGGAAAGAAAAATAACTTACCGGTTTTTTTACTGCCATCAACAAGCCCGGCATATACCATTCCGTTTGAAAAAAACTTGAAGGTTGGGCAAAGATTCTTGATTTTCTGAAATGATAAACTCTTGGAGATTGAACTGGTACTACAGAATTTTGTTTTTAATTTTCCAGAGAGTAATACTGATAATACATATTTCTTTTAAATACTTTAGTTCATTCCAGAGAAAATCTGAGATTTTCAAGAAACTTTAGTGCACTTTTTATGCGTAAACTTGTCACTTAAATAACTTAAGTGTTCAAAAAACTTTTGTGATTTATTCAACCTCTAAATATTCCCTCAACCCTTTCAACAGTTCCAGTTGATTCCTGGTTCTATCCAGATTGTGCTCAGGATGTGTGATAGAGTAATAGGTGCTTCCGTTCAGATAATCGGTTAAAAAACGAACTTCCTGGATATAAATGGCAACCTGTGCCGCATAGTCCAGGTTTTCAGATTCTTTTGGAGTTAATTTATCTTTCAGATGGAATAAAAATCCTTCCTTTACGGCTTCATACATTTCAGGGTTGAAATTGTTTCTGGCACTTCCGTCATCTTCTTTGGTTTTATTGGTATAAGACTGGACCATGGTTCCAAAATCATATAAAATGGTAGAAATCATCATGGTGTCCAAATCAATCACAGCCAGAGGATTATGATGTTGATCGAAAAGGATATTGCTGATTTTTACATCTGCATGGATAATTCTTTTGGGCACCTGCTTACTTCTTTCCATTTCTTTCCATTGTTCAGGCAACGAAAGAAACTGGTTGGTCATTTCAATTTCAGCCTTTGCGTTTTCTTTTAAATGAGGAGCAGCATTTTTTAATGAATTTCTATAATCTGTAATCCTTTTTTCAAAATTGAGAAAATCAGGAAGCGGATCTTCAATATCAGGTAATTTTTCAGTATTTATGGTAGCAAGGAAATAGCTGAAAGTTTTAGCTGCTTCAAAAGCAGTTTGTAAGGATGGAGCAGTAAGAAAGGTAATACTGTTTTCAACATAACTTAACATACGCCATGGCTGACCATTTGAATCTTTTACCAAAAGTTTACCGTCAAGAGAAGGAATAATCTCTATAATCTGAAATTGATAATTATTGGATTGGAGAAGTTCATTAATAAGTAAATGATTTTTCACAACAACCTGCGGCTGTTTGAAAACATTGTCATTGATCTTTTGCAGGATAAACTTTTCTCTCCGATCCCTGTCTTCCAAAAGGTAAGTTGTATTGATCAGTCCATCTGTAATAGGAGAAAGACTGTAATTTTCTGTATGGATAAATTGAGTAACAATATCTTTTATTTCCATAAATCTTCCGGATAGCTGTTTTTTTGAATCTGCGATTTCAGGAAATCCTTGATGTTCTTTTTATCATCTGCATAGGTAACTCCCATCCATGGAGAATTTGACGCTTTTACCAATACTTTTACCTGTTCATCGTCCATCATTCTCTGTACCGCAGAAGGAATATAAAACTCCTGTTTAGGCGCAGGATCAGATTCAATGAAATCATAGAAATACGCCTCCAGAGAACAGAAAATATGCGGATGGAAAATAAAGAAGTTCATCGATACCAGAGTGTCGGGGGATATCGGAATATATTTTCCGTCTTCTGTATAAATGATAGAACCGTTTATTTTTTGAATCGAAGTCTGTTCCTCAACTTTGATCAGGTAGTTTTCAGGATCTAAAGTACAGATTCCCCTTGCCACTGTCCCATAGCTGCTCAGCGTACTTTCAACGGGGTAGGCTACCATACCAAACTGTGACTCGGAAATACGGTGATGGTCAATTTCGTCGGCAGCAAGAAGATAGGCTTCTTTACCATAAAAATCATCAGCATTAATCATGACAAAAGGTTCCTGTATTGCATATTTAGCACAAAGGACGGCATGTGCGGTTCCCCATGGTTTTTCACGTTCAGGATAATCAAAACCTTGTAACCGGATACTGTTGACTTCCTGATAAATCCAGTGAAGTTCAAAACCTTTTGCCTGGGATATAGCGTTCAGTCTTTCAATATAACTTTGAGGAATCAGTTTGTTGATGATAACAACAATCTTCTGGAATCCCGCTTCCAGAGCATCATAAACAGAATACTCCAAAATCGGGGATCCGTTGTCGAGTATTCCGTCTATTTGCTTTAATCCTTTATAACGGCTTCCTAATCCACCGGCTAATATAAGTAAGGTCTTTTTAGAACTCATCGGTCATACCAAATACAGGTTTGCGGGTTTTCCATTTTCCATTGGTAAAATCAGGAATATCAACAACCTGACCACCTTTAGCAATAGATTCTTCACTTAATGGGGTGATTGAATACCATAGAGCAAGGTCATATACATCCATCGGGAATTCTATGTTTCGTTTGATACATTCAATGAAAGTATTCATCACAAAGAAATCCATTCCTCCATGTCCTGCTCCTGCAGCTGTATTTTCGAATTTTTTCCACATGGGATGGTCGTGCTCTTTCATCCATTTTTCGGTATTGTCCCAACGATGGGTATGGTTCATTGTTTTTTCAAAATAAATATGCCCCTGGTTGAAATCTCCCCATCCGAAGTCCTGCCACAGCCCTTCTGTACCTTGTACTCTGAATCCTAAATCATAAGGTCTTTGTAAGCTGGTATCATGGGTAAGGAGAATGGTTTCTCCATTTTCACAGGCAATCTGGGTCGTAACAATATCTCCCTGATTGAATTTTACTTTGGCATTCGGGTGATTTTCTCCACCTTTAGCATGTTCAACAATATACTTATGGAGTCCTACAGACTTGGAAGAGAAGGATGAAAGTCTGGTCAGACGGTTTCCACGGTTGATGTCCATCATCATGGCTACCGGTCCTAATCCGTGGGTAGGATAAAGTTCTCCGTTGCGCTTTACATAATGTTCCGTTCTCCATTTAGCCTCGCTGAAGCCTTTCTCTCCAAATTCAGCTCCGGAATTGTAAGGGGTTACTCCGTCATTGAAAAGTACACCTCTTAAATCATGCTGATAACCACCTCTTCCATGTACCAGCTCGCCGAACATTCCTTTGCGAACCATATTCAGGATAGCCATGATATCTCTGCGGTAGCATACATTTTCCATCATGAAAATAGGAACCTTAGTTTCTTCATATACTTTTACAAACTCCCAGCAGTCCTGAAGTTTTATAGCTCCTGAGACTTCCATTCCCACAATTTTTTTAGCACGCATGGCTTCTACACCCTGAGGAAGGTGCCATTCCCATGGAGTAGCAATAACAACTGCGTCTATATTTTTGGACTTTAAAAGGTTTCTATAGTCGTATTCACCGTTTGAAAACTCCTGAGCAGCCGGTTTATTATTGTCTTTTAGTATTTTTTGTGAAGCTGAAAGCATTCTTTTATCCGGATCAGCAAAAGCTATAATCTCTACATCACTGCGTTTTGCAAGCAATTTTACATGTTCTTGTCCACGTAGTCCTACGCCGATAAAACCGACACGGACTTTCTTATCTGTTTTAAAATCATGGGAATAAGCAAATAAAGAATTGGGTAAAACCAGTGCCCCAAAGCTTGCCAGAGTTGCCGTTTTAATAAAGTCTCTGCGGGAAGTGCTCTTGTTCATCTATTTTTTTTTTAAATATATTAAAACTTTTTCAATGAACAGTGAATGTTTTTGAACAGAAATGCTTTGAGAAGTACCAAAGTAGAAATTTATAGATTGTATGTGTGATGAAAGATTAGTTTTTGAGAGTGGGAGAGTGTGAAAGGGTTGAGAGGAGAATTGGAGAGTGTTGCTTACAACTTACTGTCCATAATAAGCATTGATTATCTTTTCTCTCATTTTATTCAGGTATTTGATATCTTTGGTATTGGAAAGGATAATTACCGTTAGGTTTTTATCTACCAGGTGTACCCAATTGGCACTATGGCCATAACCTTCCCCCTGACGTTCTGCAAACAAAGTATTAACTGACCCGAATTTTTTAGGATATACCCAAAAGCCCAATGCCGTATCTTCCAGTTTTTTATCTGCAGTAAGCATGGTTTCCAATGTCTTTTTATTGAATAGGTCAGCGTTAAATACTGCATGGTCAAAGGTGAGCAGATCCTTTGGAGTAGAATACATCGCCCCTGCTGAGTAGAAATTATCAATATAGGTATTTGTAGGCATATGAAGGACAAACGGATCGGATGGATTGTCTGCTGTATAGCCTTCGTCGATATTTCTGATAATATCATTATGATGAAGGAATCCTGTACTTTGCATGTGCAGGGGGATGAGTATCTGCTCCTTTAACACCTCTTCAAAAGGTTGATGACATATTTTTTCGATGATCTTTCTCAGAAGGATAAAGTCACCGTTATTATAACTGAACTTTGTTCCCGGCTTATCAATAAGTTTTTCAGAAAGATAAGTGGTGATAAAATCATCAAGGTTCCAGATGGTATTATCATAGGCCTGATGGATAAGTTCCGGTGAGCTGATATCTTTATTATCCCTGCCACTGCTGTAGGTAAGCAGATTTCTTATGGTAACCTTTTTTGCTGCTTCTCCTTTATACTCGGGGTAATAGGTAGAAATCGGAGCATCGAGATTAATTTTCCCCTTTTCATAAAGTTGCATGATCAATGCAGCTGTAAAAGTTTTGGTAAGGGAGAAAATATGAAACAGGGTTTCATCTGAAAAGGGGATATTGTAATGCCTGTTGGATAATCCTGTATACCTGAGTAATTCGGTCTTTCCATTTTGAGCGACTAAGACAGCACCATTAAAATTATCTTTAATTATGCAGGAATCAATTGCTTGTTCAACGTTTTGTATCTGAGGATAGGCCAATTGAATGATGATCAACAGTAAACCTGAAAGTTTTCGTTTCATACCAGAAAAATATTAGGTAAATGTTTAAAATTAAGAATGTTTTATTCAAAAGTTACTGACCGATCCAGACTTTTCTTAATGCCACTTGCCTTTGATCCGGATGAGATAAAAGATCCACTTTTCCGGTGTTTTCGTCATAGGTAAACCCAACTTTTGACAGATATTCTTTCAAAGGTACGGGTTGGGTGCCTTCAATATAATCACGGAAAAAGCTACGTATTTCAGGGAATGTCATTTTGGTGATTTCATCAAATATATCATCATCTTTAAAATACTTGCCTGCTCCATATTTTTTCATCAGCTGAAGCATCAGATCCTGAGTTCCCATTTTTCCTCCCGAAAGCTCCCTGAGTCTTATATCCAGACACATTCCCAGCAGTGGACCTTTTTGATAAAAGTTCATATACTGATCCTGCCTTTGCATCGCATTCTTACTGATCTCTGTAAAAGAAAGATGGTTATCAAACCCCTTCATGCCTTTGATCTTTTCTTCAAGGCTTTTTTCAAAATCCCCGAGACCGATCATTTTTTGTTTTACAGGCATATGGATGGTTGCATATTCTGTCATCCCCTCATACAACCAAAGGTGTTTAGACATGACAGGGTTCAGAAAGTCATAATGCTGAATTTCTTCCGAATGAATGTTCAATGGAGTGATAATATGAAAAAATTCGTGGGAAGCTACCCTTTGCAAGGCCATCGGAAGGAAATTCATATTTCCCGAACGATACAGGCAGACAGTAGATTGAGAATGCTCAAGCCCGTCTCCTAAAAACCCCTTTTCATTTGAGGATTCGTAATAGATCAGAAAAGCATATTTATCAACAGGCAATGAGCCTCCGAGATAAGCCTGTTGGTTTTTCAGAATATTTTCCAGTTCCTGTGCTATTTTTTGGGAATAATGCCTCTCCTTTTTGTTATAGAAAGATACAAGCACCTCCGTATGACCTATTTTTATCCAGGTAGTATCAGGAACGCAGTACATTACCGGAGAATCAACCAGTTGACGGTAATCCTTTGCCAATACTATATCTGTATGTTTGTCTTTCTGTGTGTAATCCAGTGCAGAAGAAGCATAGAAGTCCCTATTTTTCTTAATATTGATCTGATAAGGAATATCTCTCATTTCCTCAAAATAACCCACCAGAGAATTGTAATTGATGACAAAAACACTGTCTTTTATGAATGTGCTGCCTGCAGATCTGGCTTCGTGGCTTTCTTTTTCTAAAGAATCCCATCCGTCAGACACCTTATAGGAAATGGTATTGACGTTTTTGAGATTATGAACCATCCAGCTATTTTGATCTAAACGCTCAGTCATGATTTTTTTTCCTTTTTTATCAGTGGCCACCAGATCGGAGACATATTGCCCGAAATTCATGGCCTGATAAAAGCCGGGAACGAGTTTTGGGATCACAAATTTTCCCTGTTGAAGATTATTTTTAGGCGGAGTAAATGAAACTTTGACTTCATCGTCAGGCAGATGAATGAGATCAATAGTGTAGTTGTAATTTGGGGATAAAGCCTGGGCAATAATTGTAGTAGGAAAAAGTACCCATACGAAAACTAACCTGATCAGTGTATTCATCTGCTTTTGTTTTAGTTAGTACGAAAATACAAAAATTGCCCGAGGGTAAGAAGCTTTATTTTTCCATAAAATATACTTCTTCATATGGCTGAATCAGAACCCATCCGTGTCCTGAAAATTTCATCTGAAATTCTTCACCGCTTCCTCTTCCGATAAGGCTTTTGAAAGAAACATTTGTTTTAAGCTCAGGACTCAGATTTCCGGACCATGCCACGGTAGCATTAGGATCAGTGAAAACAGGAGTATCAGGAGTGACAAGCAGCGTCAGAGGATCTCCATGCGTTGTAATGGCAATATGTCCGGTCCCGGAAAGTTTTACCTGGAAAAGACCGCCGGACATCATTCCCGCAATACTTTTAAGCATGGTAATATCACTTTTTACACTCTGTTCATGAGCCAGCACATCATTTCCGTTCACACACACCGATTCATTATTCAGATAGAGAATGCGGACTTTTTTTCCTGAATCAGCTACATACAATTTTCCGCTGCCTTCTGCTTTCATCAGTTTACTTCCTTCACCGCTGATGGCCTTCTTTAAAAGATTTCCGATGCCTCCGGACAGCATTCCCTGTCTTTCAAAATTGATATTTCCCACATAGCTTACCATGCTTCCTCTTTTAGTCCATACCGCCTGGTTATTCAGGTTGATTTCCAGAAGATGCTTGGTTTCCAGCTCAAAATAGTCCCTTTGCTGTGGATTCTCTTTTGTTTCGTTGATAAACGCTTCAATTGAATACTTGCTCATAATTATATAGATTGTTTTGTCTTTATGTTTTCCTTTGTCAAAGTATTGCATCTTCAGAATTCGAATTCTGCTCATCAATTTCAATACTTATTTTTTTCGGGACACCAAAATAAGCCTTTTTTTGATTGAAATCACCGTGTAATCACGGTTTTAGATTTGGTTGTAAATAATACTTGACAAAGGGGTGTTGAATGTCGTATATTTGCACTCCGAAAATTACACTATGTAATTTCAATAATTTTTAAACCGTAATTTAAAAAATGAAAACATCAGATTTTAATTTTGATCTTCCTGCGGAATTATTAGCAGAACACCCATCAGAGCACAGAGACGAAGCCAGATTAATGGTTCTTGATAGAAAAACAGAAACTATCGAGCACAAATTATTCAAAGATGTAGTGGATTATTTTGATGAGAGTGATCTTTTCATCTTCAACAATACGAAGGTTTTCCCTGCCCGTCTTTACGGAAATAAAGAAAAAACCGGGGCTAAAATTGAAGTTTTCCTTTTAAGAGAGCTTGATAAAGAAACGCGTGTTTGGGATGTATTGGTAGATCCGGCAAGAAAAATCAGAATTGGTAACAAATTATTCTTTACTGAAGATGAATCGTTGGTAGCGGAAGTTATTGACAATACTACTTCAAGAGGAAGAACATTAAGATTCTTATTCGACGGTTCATACGAAGAATTCAGAACAAAATTGAAGGAATTGGGAGAAACTCCACTTCCGAAATATATCAAAAGAGCGGTAGAGCCGGAAGATGCAGAAAGATATCAGACGATTTATGCAAAAGTGGAAGGCGCAGTAGCTGCTCCTACAGCAGGTTTACACTTCTCTAAACACTTGATGAAAAAATTAGAGATCAAGGGAATCGATTTTGCTGAGGTGACTCTTCACGTAGGTTTAGGAACTTTCAACCCAATCGAGGTGGAAGATCTTTCTAAACACAAAATGGAATCTGAAGAAATCATCATCGATGAAAAAAATGCTGAGATCATCAACAAGGCAGTAGAAGCTCACAGAAGAGTTTGTGCTGTAGGTACTACTACCATGAGAGCATTGGAAACTTCTGTTTCTTCAAACAAAAAAATCTCTGCTTTCAACGGATGGACCAATAAATTCATTTATCCTCCTCACGATTTTGGTGTAGCCAACTCAATGATCACAAACTTCCACACGCCAAAATCAACATTATTGATGATGATTGCAGCCTTTGCAGGAAGAGATTTTGTAATGCATGCTTATGAAGAAGCCGTAAAAGAAAAATACAAATTCTATTCTTACGGTGACGCAATGTTAATTTTATAAAAAGATATTAGGTCAATAGGTTGCAGGTACTAGTTACCTGTGACCTGAAGCCTGAAATCTAAAACCTTACAATGAAAGATATCCGTATATTATCACTGGACCAGCTTAAAGACTACTTTGTATCTTTAGGAGAAAAGCCGTTTCGTGCGAAACAGGTCTATGACTGGCTATGGAGTAAAAACCTCCATTCGATTGATGAGATGACGAATCTTTCGAAATCTCTTCGTGAAAAGATTTCAGAAGAGTATACCATTAATCCTGTTTCCGTAGACCTGCTTCAAAAAAGCACCGACGGGACCATCAAAAACGGAGTGAAACTTCATGACGGATTATTGGTAGAATCTGTTCTTATCCCTACAGAAACAAGGACTACAGCTTGTGTTTCCTCACAGGTAGGCTGTTCTTTAAATTGCGAATTCTGCGCCACAGCAAGACTGAAAAGGATGAGAAACCTTGAAGTTGCTGAGATTGTAGATCAGGTCGCATTGATTGACAGCCAGAGTAAAATGTATTTCGACAGGCCGCTTTCCAATATCGTATTTATGGGAATGGGAGAGCCGATGATGAATTACAAAAACGTGGTGGAAGCCATCAGAAAGATTACCCAGCCCGAAGGATTGGGAATGTCTCCAAGAAGAATTACCGTTTCAACATCCGGGATACCCAAAATGATGAAAATGCTTGCTGATGAAGAATTGCGAGTAAAACTGGCTTTGTCACTTCACTCCGCAATCGAATCAAAGCGTAATGAAATCATGCCGTTTTCCGATAAGTTTCCGTTAACCGAAATTATGGAAGCTCTTCAATACTGGTATCAAAAAACCGGTTCGGTGATCACTTTCGAATACTGTGTATGGAAAGGGATCAATGACGGGGATGAAGATATCAAAGCTTTGATCAGATACTGTAAACAGGTGCCTTCTAAAGTGAACCTTATTCAATACAATCCTATTGGCGACGGAAAATATGACCAGTGTAACAAACAAGCGGAAGAAAACTATATCCGACAGCTTGAAAATGCAGGCATCACGGTAATGGTCAGAAGAAGTCGTGGTGGCGATATTGACGCTGCCTGTGGGCAATTGGCCAACAAGACAACTGATTAAAATTTCCTTAAAAAAAGCTTAAAATTCTCTTAAAGAATAAGTTAAAATCCTACCTTTGCATAAAATTATTTATGATGATGGATTTTCTTATGAGCGAGGACGGGTTAGAAACTGTGTATGCATGGGCTGTGCCTCTACATGCTACGGTTATTTTAGCTGAAATGATTTATAGCCATGTTTCCGAAGCTAAATTATACAGCGGTAAAGACCTTGCCACGAATATTTATCTGGCTTTGATGAATTTTGGCCTTGACCTTATCATGAAGGCCTTTGCAATGGGGGTAATGTTTTTCTTTTATCACCACAAGATCTTCTCCTGGGATTTAAGTATCTGGTATCTCTTAGCTTGTTTTATTATCACAGACTTTGCTTACTACGTATTGCATTATGTAGATCATCGTTCCAGGGCTTTCTGGGCAGTACACATTACGCATCACAGTTCAGAATTTTTTAACCTTACAACAGGTTTCAGAAGTCCTGTATTGCAACCGCTTTACAGATATTTATACTTTTCGCCGTTAGCTTTTTTAGGGTTTAATCCGTGGCATATCATGGTTGCGTACGCTATCGGACAGGTATATGGTACATGGGTACATACACAGACTGTGAAAAAAATGGGTTTTTTAGAGTATATTCTGGTAACTCCTTCCCACCACCGTGTACACCATGCATGTAATGTAAAATACCTGGATAAGAACATGGGAATGTGTCTGATTATATGGGATAAAATATTCGGAACTTTTGAAAAAGAAGATCCTAATGTCCCTGTTAAATATGGTATTTACCCTAAAATGCCGGATAACAGACCGGATACGGTGCTTTTTTATGAATGGAGGAAAATATGGAAAGACCTTAAGCAACCTGGCTTAAAATTTACAGACAGGATCAATTACATTTTCAATTCACCGGGCTGGAGACACGACGGAACAGGAAAAACTGTAAGACAATATCAAAGGGAATATTTTGCAAGGCAGGCCAAAAAGAAAGAACAGCAGGAGAACCAAAAAGATAAGAAAATTGCTTAATTTCAAAAATTACATTAATAAAAAACTATAGAGAAGACGGGCTTTTGTGGCCCGTTTTCTATGGATGGAAAAATAGTTTATGACAATGAAAATACATATAAAGGGAGAGGTTCATCGCTCTGTGCCTTCTCTGATCATTTGCACTGAATCGTCTTCGTATTTCATCTTAAAGCCTTATTTTTGCATGATGAAAAAAAATTCTTCTGCTTCTCACTGTTATTACTTTTCAAACCTTATTTTCCCAACAGGCTGATTTCCTCAAAATAAAAAAATACAGAGTTGGCTCTTTAGATGATAAAATCCAGGAAACATCCGGGTTGAATATTTTGAATGGAAAGTTGTATACCTTTAATGACAGCGGAAACAATCCGGAATTGTTTGAAATCAGTAAAACCTCAGGCGAAATCCTGAAAACCTTACAGGTAAATGCCAAAAATACGGATTGGGAAGCCTTAACTAACGACGGGACGAATTTCTATATTGGTGATGTTGGAAATAATGACGGAAGCAGAAAGCATCTTAAGATTTTTAAAGTACCGTTTCAAAATGACAGTGTACAAAACAGTCATATCAAGGAAATACCATTCCATTACCCGGAGCAGACCGACTACATTTCTAATTATTATAAAACAGATTTTGACGCGGAAGCAATGATATATACCAATGCAAAAATTCATCTTTTTACCAAAGAATGGGCTTCAAAAGCCACGACTCATTATACCCTTGATCCTGATACCTATGAAAAGCAAGGAGCAGTAAAAGTAGAAAGCTACAAGACGAATTTTGTGGTAACAGACGCTGCCTACTTCGGGAAAAAGCTGTATCTGGTAGGATATACCAAAAAAACGGAAGTCTTTTTAGATATCTTTGAAGAAACAGAACCGGGAATCTTTTTTAAGGAAAATCCCAAACATTATTATTTGGGAAGTGCTCTGTCAATAGGACAAATTGAAGGGATTGCCGTAGATGATAGCGGAATTTATATATCAGGAGAAAAGTTCAGGTCTTCATTAGGAAGAACGAAACCTTATTTTTATTTTATCCCAAAGAGAAACTCAAAGATTAATTTTCCTGTAAAATTGAACTAAAAAAATTATCTTTGTGAGAAGTAATAATTATTCATCCATCATTCGCAGATAGTGGCAAACATTGTAGAAGATATCAAGCAACCGATCAATGAGGAAATGAAACTTTTCGAGCAGAAGTTTTATGAATCAATGCAGAGTAAAGTCCCTTTATTAGATAAAGTAACCCGTTTTATTGTTACCACCAAAGGGAAACAAATGCGTCCTATGTTTGTATTTCTTTGTGCCAAACTGGTAGGAGAGGTGACCGAAAAAACATATCGTGGAGCTTCCATGATTGAATTGATTCACACGGCAACCCTTGTGCATGATGATGTTGTGGATGAGAGTTTTAAACGTCGTAATTTTTTCTCCATTAATGCTTTGTGGAAAAATAAGATTGCCGTTTTAGTAGGCGATTATCTTTTATCGAAATCAGTATTATTATCTACAGACCATAAAGATTACGACTTGCTTGGCGTTATTTCAAGAACCATCCGTGAAATGTCGGAAGGTGAGCTCCTGCAGCTTGAAAAGGCCAGAAAACTGGATATTACGGAAGATGTGTATTACGAAATTATCCGTCAGAAAACAGCTACTTTAATTGCGGCATGTTGTGAAATAGGAGTACTGTCAAACAGTACAGATGAAGTGATGGCCAAGAAAATGCAGGATTTCGGAACCTATACCGGAATGGCATTCCAGATTAAAGACGATCTTTTTGATTATCTAAGCTCAAACGTTATCGGTAAACCGGTAGGTATCGATATTAAAGAGCAGAAAATGACATTGCCTTTAATTTATACTTTGAAAAATGCCGGTGAGAAAGACAGAAAGTATTATTTTGATACCATAAGGCGTTATAATACCAATCCGAAACGTGTAAAAGAGCTTATAGAGTTTGTTAAAGCCTCAGGCGGATTGGAGTACGCCATTACAGTCATGAAGGATTTCCAACAAAAAGCTAAGGATATTTTGAATGAATTTCCAGATTCCGAAGCAAGAAAATCCTTATACAACATGTTGGATTACGTTATTGAAAGAAAATTTTAAAATTAATATAAATAAAAAACGGAATGTACTCATTCCGTTTTTTATGATCATATAATTGCCGGGTTGATTGAATAGTAAAATGCCTTACCAATGCGGATCTTACTCATTTGTAATTTTTTTATAATATTGAAATAAATTACCAATCTGATACAATAAAAACAAATATTTCATTAAAATGTGAGTTGTAATTCTATTTTACTTGCTTTTTTACTGAATATTTGATTTTTGTTTAACTAATTGAAAATTTTAGACTGTTTTTGATTTGATAAATAGGATGATTTTAATTAAATTATTTTCATGGTTACAATAATAACAGCTAGAATTATACAAAATAAAGCTGTTAAAAATAAATAATCCGCAATAGTCTCGTACGTGTATTCCCGCTTTTCATGACGGGTTCTGATAGCGAGAAAAGAAAAACAGCAGCTACAGGCGAAAAGTATGCAGGCAACCCCCGCAAATTCGTCCAGATACGTGCTCTCACTCATTTTAGCGATTTTCAGTGACGTGATAATAATGAGCGAAAAACCTAAAAGATTACTGGATGCATTCAAAATGTGGGGTGACTTTTTTTCCATCTTTACATTTTTTTTCAAAATAAAGCACAATTTTTTTTATTATCAAATTTTTAAAAAGATTATTAAAAATTAAAATTAATTTAAAAAGTGTATATTAGCAAAATACTTGAAGATTAAAAAACTTTTTTACTTAGCTATGCAAACAACCTATATTGAAACACAGCAAATATCCTTTCAAGATTTTAAAAATCAAATACTTGAAGACTACAGGTTAGGAAGGATCTCTCGTGAGATGTCTTATCTCGGAAGAAGAGAAGTACTCACAGGAAAAGCTAAATTCGGAATTTTTGGGGACGGTAAAGAACTTCCTCAACTGGCGATGGCGAAGGTTTTCAGAAATGGAGACTTCCGTTCTGGATATTACAGGGATCAGACATTTGCATTAGCCGTTGATGCATTAACTGTGGAAAGCTTTTTTGCACAGATGTATGCAGATACCAGTGTAGAAAGAGAGCCGGCTTCAGCGGGAAGACAGATGAACGGGCACTTTGCAACAAGAAGTTTACATGAAGACGGAAGCTGGAAAGATCTTACTGCACAAAAAAATATTTCTTCAGATATTTCTCCGACTGCCGGGCAAATGCCAAGATTATTAGGACTGGCTCAGGCTTCTACAATATATAAAAGTGTAACATTTGAAGGTTCTGAAAAGTTTTCAAAAGATGGTAATGAAATTGCCTTTGGAACGATTGGAGATGCTTCCACGGCAGAAGGACACTTCTGGGAAACATTAAACGCAGCATGTGCACTTCAGGTTCCTATGATCGTATCTATCTGGGATGACGGGTACGGAATTTCAGTACCTACAAAAAATCAGAGAGCAAAAGCTGATATCAGTGAGATGTTGAGCGGCTTCCAAAGAAAAGAAGGACAAAATCAGGGATGTGAAATTATCCAGGTGAAAGCTTGGGATTATCCTGCTTTATTGGATGCTTATGCTAAGGCTGAACATTTTGCAAGAACCGAGAGCGTTCCGGTAGTTGTTCACGTTGTGGATGTTACTCAGCCTCAGGGACACTCTACTTCAGGGTCTCATGAAAGATATAAAAACGAAGAACGCCTTGCTTGGGAAGCTGAGTTTGACGGACTGGCAAAGTTTAAAGAATGGATTTTAAACTATTCGATCGAAATTGACGGAAAAGAAGAAGTCATTGCAACTTCCGAAGAGCTGGATGCAATTGATGAAGAAGCAAAAAAGAAAGCAAAAGCAGGACAAAAGACAGCTTGGGATAATTACCAGAAAGCAATCAGCGAATTAATTCAGTCTGTGTTGCCTTTAGTAGAAAATCTTAAAGGCCAGAATGCAGAGGTAGAAACGTATATTACCCAATTCAATAAATTGGTTTCTAAAGCCAAAAAAGATGTCTTCCATTTAGCAAGAAAAGCTTTATTGGCAACAAGAGGAACAAATTCTGCCGAAAGAAACCAATTGATGCAGAAATACAATGAAGTAGCTGAAATTGAAAAAGACAACTATTCTTCTCACCTGTATTCAGAATCCCAGTGGAAGGCTGAAAATATCAAAGAAATCAAACCTGTATATTCAGACAGTTCTGAAGATGTAGATGGTAGAGTAGTGATCAGAAATAATTTTGATAAAATTTTCTCAAAATATCCTGAAACGCTGATCTTTGGTGAAGATACCGGAAATATCGGTGATGTTAACCAGGGACTGGAAGGAATGCAGGAAAAATATGGTGCGTTGCGTATTGCTGATACAGGAATCCGTGAGGCTACTATCCTTGGACAGGGAATTGGTATGGCAATGAGAGGGCTGAGACCAATTGCTGAAATCCAGTACTTAGACTACGTTCTGTACTGTTTACAGGGAATGAGTGATGATCTTGCAACTGTTCAATACAGAACAAAAGGAGGTCAGAAAGCACCTCTGATCATCAGAACAAGAGGTCACAGATTAGAAGGAATCTGGCATTCAGGTTCTCCGATGGCGGGAATTCTGAACCTGTCAAAAGGTATTTTAGTATTGGTTCCAAGGAACCTTACAAAAGCAGCAGGTTTCTACAATACAATGCTTCAGGCAGATGAGCCGGCAATCATTGTAGAATGTCTGAACGGATACAGATTGAAAGAAAAGCAACCTGATAACTTAGGGGAATTTACTGTTCCGGTAGGTAAAATTGAAGTAACCAAAGAAGGTACAGACGTAACGCTGGTTACTTACGGATCTACATGGAGAATAGTAACCGAAGCTGCTAATGAATTGGAAAAATTAGGGATTTCTGCAGAAGTGATTGATATTCAGTCGCTAATTCCTTTCGATTTATCCCACGAAATTGCTGAAAGTGTTAAGAAAACAAACAGATTGGTAGTAATTGACGAAGATGTGGAAGGAGGAACAACAGGATTTATCTTACAGCATATCTTAGAAAAGCAAAAAGCGTTCAGATACTTAGATTCAGATCCATTGACGATTGCAGCGAACGATCACAGACCTGCCTATGCAAGTGATGGTGACTATTTCAGTAAACCGTCTTCAGATGATATGGTAGAAAAAATCTATGCAATGTTCAATGAAGCAAACCCTCAGAAATATCCTGCGATATTCTAATGGGGATTAAAGATAGAAGATGCGGGCTTTCAGATTTCTGAAAGCCCGCATCTTTTTTCCGTATGCACTGAATGTTGCGGTATCAATCCTCTTCTGCGAGTGTAATCCGCAATTTATTCAAAGCATGCATCAGCGTTATGCTTGCTGTTAATTCTACCATCTCAGGTTCAGTAAAATGGTCTTTTAATTTTTCTTTGATGACAGCATAATCTTTATTGTCCAGAACAGCCTCTGCCCAGCCTAAAGCAAGCTTTTGCCGGTCATTGAAGACATTGGTGTATTTCCAGCCCGGAAGCCTGTTGATGATATCCTGTTCAATGCCAAAATTAGAAAGTTCTTTTGCATGATAGCTGCAACAATAAGCACAACCGTTGATCTGGGAGACCCGAAGCTCTACCAGGGCAATCAGTCTTTCATCAATCCCGGATTTTCGGATGCTGGTGTGGGCTTTGTACAGATAACCAATAGTTTCTTTAGCAATTTCTTTGTAATTCATAATGAAATTCTTTCCGCAAATTTGCATCAGAAACACTTCAGAACCTATAGACTTACATTTTGGTGATATACTTACCTTTTCGAAAGTGCCATCCAAAGTAAAAGGCTATCAAACATTGACAGCCTTTTTATTTTTCATCTCCTCATTCAAAAAAGTACAATCTTTATCGGTGTGCAATCCTTTCACCTGGTATTTGGCTTCCCATTCTTCCAGTAAATATAAAATAGGAAGTAGTGCCAATCCCTTTTCAGTAAGAGAATATTCCACGCGAGGCGGCAATTCTTTAAATTCTTCGCGGATCACAAGTCCGTCTGTTTCCATTTCTCTCAACTGATCAGTCAATACCTTTCTGGAAATGACATTAATGCGTACCGCAAGCTCTCCAAAGCGCAGTTTCCTGTCTTTAATTACTAAGACAATAATCGGTTTCCATTTGCTTCCCAGGGCAGCCATTGCTTTCCCTAAAGGACAGCTGTATTGCATTAATTCGTTCTTTTTCATACTCAGATATTTATAGTAAGGCCAAATCAAATCTGGATTTCAAGCGTTACCTGTATGTTACTAATGTAAGTTACTGCGAAGTTACCACTATTTTTTTAATAAAAGATACAAAAACAAACTATTATTAGTTACTTTGTGTAACAATTACAAAACAAATTTTAAAAATGAGCACATCTTCATTATTTAAACCGTTTCAATATAAAAATTTACAGCTTAAAAATAGAATCGTAATGGCTCCGATGACCAGAGCACAGTCTGACAATGGCGTTCCGACGCAAAATATTGCAGACTATTACGGAAGAAGGGCTGCTTCAGAAGTAGGATTAATTTTATCCGAAGGTACCGTGATCAACAGACCGGGATCAAAAAATATGCAAAATATTCCTGATTTTTACGGTAAAGAAGCTTTGAATGGCTGGAAAAACGTAATCGATACCGTTCATCAGAACGGAGGTAAAATGGGACCTCAGATTTGGCACGTAGGAGATACGAGAATGTCCGATGATTATCCTCTGGTTGCAATGGAAAAGGCTTCTACAATGACGATAGAAGATATTCAGGATACTATTGCCCAATTTGCATCTTCTGCAAAAGCAGCAAAAGACCTTGGCTTTGATTGTCTTGAAATTCATGGGGCGCACGGTTATCTTATTGATCAGTTTTTTTGGGAGGTAACCAATACAAGAACTGATGAATATGGAGGAAAAACCTTAAAAGAAAGAAGCAGGTTTGCCGTGGAAGTCGTTAAAGCAATCAGGGCAGCAGTAGGAGACGATTTTACCATTATTATACGTCTTTCACAATGGAAACAGCAGGATTATAAGACTAAACTTGCCTTGACTCCGAATGAGATGGAAGACTGGTTACTACCTTTAAAAGAAGCGGGAGTAGACATTTTCCATTGCTCACAAAGACGTTTCTGGGAACCGGAATTTGAAGGTTCAGACTTAAACTTTGCAGGTTGGGCAAAAAAAATTACGGGACAGCCAACAATTACAGTAGGTTCTGTGGGATTGAACGGAGATTTTCTTAATGCTTTTGCAGGGCAGGGAACAGAAAAGACAGATCTTACGGAGCTGATCAGAAGGCTGGATCATGAAGAATTTGATCTTGTTGCCGTAGGGCGGGCTATTTTGCAGGATTATCAGTGGGTACAGAAGATCAAAGACGGAAATACCGAGGCTCTTCTGGACTTTTCAGCAGAAAGTATGGGCGTTTTATTTTAATGTAAGACCTTAGAGTCGCTGTACTTCAGATATTTTTATTACAGCATAATTTTAGATATCTGAGAGATCGGTGACTACTGGTCATTTACATTAATCATCATAATTCACTTTATTTTATATTTAATTTTCACCTATTTATTAAAGAATCGGCTTTCAGGATTTCCTGAAAGCCGGTTTTTTTAGCATTAAAAATTGATAAGTAAGGAATTAAGTTCCTGTTCCTGGTTTTTCAGATTTTAAATAATAAAAATTTAAAAAAGAAGTTCCACGTTGTCTTGTTATGGTACTGATAAAAAACAAGCCCGCTCCCGGAATTTCCGGGAGCGGGCTTCAACAGATTTAAATATCTAAGACTGCCATATTTACAATGACAGAAGTGATTCTTTATAAGCCAATGTTTTTAGTTGGTTTCAACTGTTTTAAAATATTCTTTGGAATCGCATTTTTGTGAACCAGAATAGCAGTTGATTTATATTCTACATAAGGTCTTGTTACATACAGGTAACCTGCAAAATCATTGGTTACTCCCCATGAATTCTTTACCATATAATATTCTTTACCGGTCTGGTCTTTTGCCAAACCAACGATGTGCATCCCGTGGTCATCCGTTGTAGAAAGATTGTTCAAAGCCTTCTGACGCATGTCTTCGGTAATGGTTTTATCCTTTTTAGGCTCCGTAAACAAAGTTTGCTTATTGTCTGCCGTAATTTGGTCAAGATCCATGTCCGGAACATAAGCTACTCCGTTTTTGTATGAGAAATATGGCTCGGAAACGTCCGTTGCCCAACCTACAGAGTATCCTTTAGTTACCGCATTGTCTACGATGGCCGTAAGATCTTTCATAGGAACATTCCAGTCTGAATCGTGGCTCCAGTTGTCAGGAATCGGAACTACAAATTTCTGATAATAAGGATAGTCTTTATACGAAGACAATTCTACATAATCATCAGCATTGATCCCAACTACTTCTTTTGCAAATGTTTTTGGCGTGTAATTTTTACCCTCATACGTAAAGTTGGCAGGTACTTTTCCTAAATATTCATCAAGAATAGCATCTACAGAATCCATCCAGTTGTCTGAAAGCTTTCCCTTCGAAGAAGCCTGAACAAGACTATCCAGCACAGGTTTTAATTTTCCCTGCATTTCTTTGAAATTGTTGGTCGTCTGACCGGCTTTTAGCCCGGTATAAACATCCTGGGGAACAGCTCCGTACTTTTTGTACATGTTGATTACATCGTGAAGTTCTCCTCCGTCACCCCAACTGATCGCTCCGTTATTTAAAACATATAACTTCGCTTTATCGTGGTAAGAATTTCTTGCCGTAAAAATTTCAGCAAGATCTACAGGCTTTTTGCCCATTCTCTGCATTTCAGACTCAAGGAAAGAATTTCCTGAATAACTCCAGCAGGTCCCTGATGAACCCTGATTCTTTACAGAAGTAGCGCCAACATCTTTGAGCGTTGTAAACTGAAAATTAGCATTTTGTGAGTGGTTGTTTTTTAACTTATTGATTAAGTCATCTTGGGCAAACATCATACTTCCTGCAGACAAAACAAAAAGTAATGATGCAATTTTCGCATTTTTCATTACTATAAAAAGATTATTTGTATTAATAGTCGGTAATAATAGAGATTTGTTACAGAGGCAAAGGTTAAATTTAAAATGATTTTTTTTGTTAAAAAGATTAATATAGCCCAAAGTGGCTAATAAAGAGTAGTTTACAAGAACCGAAAGTGCTATCGGTAACGATTTAGTAATGGTGCTTACTGCACTCGCTTTCATCTGATTACCTTGTAAATCATTATTGCAAATTTAATAAAAAAAGGGTTAAGTCGTAGTGTACTTAACCCTTTTTCTGCTTTTCCAATATACATCAAAAAGCGTAATTGGAAATAAATCTTTCCCAATATGGGGACACAATGTGATAATGGTTTACATATTATTTCCAAGTTTTGGTATATCAATTAAAATGTGGTTCCGAAACAAGTAGTGATAACTTTTAACAGACTAAGCTATGGAAATCGTGTTGAACAAAATATTATCGGAAATTCAGCGTCAGGAAGATATGCTATCTTCTCAAATGATGCAAACTGCGGATGAGGCTTACCAAATGACCTTATTCTTAAAGGAAATGCTGTTTACTATAAAGATGAAAGTCTTGCAGACCGGATTTAAGGACGAACGGCAGGAAATCAATTTTTTCAAGAATATCAAACCGCAGATTTTAGGAAAACTTATTTATTACAATAAGGTATTCCGCATTGAAACTACCTGCCCCGTAAGTGCAGGGAGAATACACCAAAGTTATTTTGAAAACCAACTGAAAATTCTGAAATCCGAATACAAGGAAAGCATATCCAATGAGGATTTTTACAGGTACTATCGTGCAGGCAGAACTGACCGTGACCACAGTTATTTCAGGCTCGGAAAAATCAATTACCACGATGGTCTAAAAAGTAGTGTATTTGAAATTGACCTTAGCTTTTCTACTTATTACGATAACAAAGTTGCCCATATTATAGCCAATGAATTACTTTATACTTTCTTGCTTACCAAAATAAACCCTGAAAAAAATCCCGATACCATTTCAATAAACGGTGATGGAAACAAAGACATTTCGTGGACGAACTCGCAAAATGCACTGATAGAATTGATTTACGCCCTGTATGTTTCCAAATCTATTGCATACGGGAAAATAGGCATCAGGAAATTAGCATTGATTTTCCAAATCCTCTTCCGAACGCCCTTGAACGATATACATCATTCTTTCCACCGAATGAAAACAAGGGCAGGCTCCCGAACGGTGTTTTTAGACCAGCTCAAAATTTCCCTCGAAGAGTATATGGATAAAGACCTTTAGCAACATCAGCACGGGTGTTTGAAAGCAGTACACAAAATGTACTGCTTTTTCTTTTGCCCATATATGCCAATTGGCATATATGGGCAAAAGGCTACTACAAAATAACCGAAACACGCTAAAACCCTTATTAAACAAGGGTTTTTCTCATTGCAAAAAATTTGAAAAAAGTGCCAAACCAATGGGTACGCATTGGCAGACAAACACTGCCACACTTCTGAATTTTGTACTGTGAATATTAAACAATAGTGCAATGAACATTATAACAGTTGACGAAGAAGTGTGGAAGCACCTCAACGAACGGTTGAAAGCCATTAGCGAATATATCCTCAAACTGGAAGATACAAGCTACGATAGCTTATGGCTCAACAACCACGAAGTCTGCCAGTATCTCCACATCAGCGAAAAAACGTTGTGGCGTATGCGCACCAACGGGCAGATAGCTTTTTCAAAAATGTACGGGCAGTATTACTATACGATTGGTGCTATCAAGGAAATGCTCAACGCTAACGCCGTGCAGACGACCGATGAATATGTGGAGCAGCTTATGGCGAAAGGCAAAAGCTATATCGAGAAAGGCAGAAAGCTGAAATCAGGTAATCATTAAAAGCGTACCCGTATGAATATCGACAAAATGGAATTTGTGGCGTGGATGGAACGCATAATGGACAGGCTTGACATTCTCGGAAACCACATAGACGATTTACAAAAGAAGCGCAACAGTATAGACGGCGAGGAATTACTGGATAATCAGGATTTATTGCAAATGCTGAAAATAAGTAACCGTTCCCTGCAACGGTATCGCTCCATAGGCAAACTCCCTTATTATACCATTAGCGGAAAACTGTATTACAAGCTGTCCGATGTGCATCAGTTCATCAGGGAAAGTTTTAACCCGCCCTTGCCCAAACTGGATGCCAATAAGTGACAAACACTGCCTTTGAGTGCCACATAACGCAAATCAGTGAAGGCTTCCTTTACATTCGACCGTAAAATTTTAAAAATTTCAGAATATGAGCGAAGAAACAACAAATAAACAGGAAATGCCCGAACAGCTTTCGGACATATTACTCGTACTGGATAATGAGAAAATGAAAATCCAGGCAGTAAAGAGTATTGATGAAAACGGGAAAATGGAAACCGTAGAACCCACCAAGAAAAACCAAAACCAGTTTATGCGTGTGGATAAAAGCGGCGATTTCTTTTCCAACTTCTTTTCCAATTTTTTCAGCCAGTTAAAGAACCCTACAAACTTTACTTTCTTCAAAGTGCCTGCCCCGGTTGCTGCTGAAAAAGCGCAGGAACTCCAAAAGCACGTAGATAAGCCCACTCCACAGGGCGAAAAAGTGCTGAAAGAACACGAAGTGAAAGCAGAACCCCAACCAGATAAAAAACAAGAAAATCAAAATAATATGGCAACAGCACAAACAACAACGGAAACAAGCGAATACCGCTACAAGCCGGAGCAGATTGATTGGGACACAATGAAAAACCTCGGATTAAGCAAAGAATATCTTGAAAAAAGAAACCTGCTCGACCCTTTGTTACGAGGTTACAAAACCAATGAACTTTTACCGATAGGCATTAACCTCGGTGGTTCTATCCTCCGCACGGATGCCCGATTGTCTTTACAGCAAGCGGAAGACGGCAATGTTATCGTGGCAATACACGGTATCAAAAGAGAACCTAACCTCCACTTTGAGTTTTTCGGTCACAAGTTTACAGATGAAGACAAGAAAAACCTGCTTGAAACGGGCAATATGGGGCGTGTGGTCAATCTCGTAAATTCCAAAACAGGCGAACTGATGCCGTCCATTATCAGCATTGACAGGCTGACCAATGATGTGATTGCATTGCGCACGGAGTTTATAAAAATCCCCGATGAAATTAAGGGCGTAAAGCTGAACGACGAACAAAAGCAAACTTTGATGGAGGGCAAACCACTCTATTTAGAAGGTATGATTTCCACTAAGGGAACGGAGTTTTCGGCAACGGTACAAGTCAATGCTGACAAACGATACGTTGAGTTCCTGTTTGACAGAAGCAACAACAACCAGCAGGCGCAAACCAACCAACAGAACACCCAACAAAGCAATCAGCAAAGCCAACCGCAGGAAGCTCCAAGAACTTTCAGGGGCAAAGAACTGGATGATGAGCAGTATAACAAGTTCAAAGCCGGACAAACCATATACGTTGAACTGAAAGATAAAAAAGACCAACCGTATAAGGGTTATATCACTTTCGACAAAGATACCGGAAAGACCAATTTCGAGTTCCCCGGTCAGTATAAAGCACGGGTAGAACCTGCCGAAACCCATAAAACGCAGACTGCCGTCAATTCGGAGGGCAAAACCAACGAAGCGACCAAGAACGTCCAAGAACCTTTGAAGTCCGGGCAGCAAAGACCGAAAAACGAGACGCAGCAGGAACAACAGGACAACAAGCCCGCAAAATCCAAAGGCAGAAAAATGTAGTACAGTATGAAAACAATTATTGCAGAAAAACCAAGCGTAGCAAGGGAGATAGCCGGCTTGTTGGGAGCATCCGATAAAAAGGACGGCTACCTGACAGGTAACGGCTATTTTGTTACGTGGGCATTCGGTCATTTAATAGGACTGGGAATGCCCGAAGACTACGGCATTTCGGGATTTGACAAAGCATCCCTGCCGATATTGCCCACCCCCTTTTTATTGACCGTTCGCAAGGTCAAAAAAGACAAAGGGTACACCGCCGATACTGGCGCATTAAAGCAACTGAAAGTCATTGAGCAGCTTTTTAAGCAAAGCAACAGCATCATCGTTGCTACCGATGCAGGTCGTGAGGGCGAACTCATTTTCAGGTACATTTATGAATACCTGAAATGCAACAAACCTTTTGAACGCCTTTGGATAAGTTCGCTTACCGAAAAGGCAATAAAGCAAGGCTTCAACAACCTAAAAGACGGGGCAGCATTTGACGGACTGTATCAGGCAGCGCAAGGCAGAAGCCGTGCCGACTGGCTTGTAGGCATCAATGCTACACAGGCATTGAGCATTGCCGCAGGCAACGGTATCTATTCGCTCGGAAGAGTGCAAACGCCCACACTGGCTTTGATATGTAAACGCTACCTCGATAATAAGAATTTCACGGTAAAGAAATACTGGCAGATACAATTATCGCACAACAAAGCACAGGTTGATTTCAAAAGTATTTCCGCAATCAAATGGGACGAAAAGCAGCTTGCCGATGATACCCTTAAAGCTATTCAGCGTGGCGCAATGGCAACCGTTACTTCGGTAGAAACCAAAAGTGTTACGGAACAACCGCCCTTGCTTTTCGACCTGACTGGCTTGCAAAAGGAAGCCAATAAAAGGCTGAAATTATCTGCTGAAGCAACGCTTAATATCGCACAAAGCCTGTACGAAAAGAAGTTTATTACGTACCCACGTACCGGAAGCAAATACATTCCTGAAGATATGTGGGCAGAAATTCCAAACCTTGTGCGGGCATTGCAGAACCGTGAGGATTGCAAGCAAGCACTTACCAAAATTAAATGGGGAAGGTTCAACAAACGTATCGTGAATGACCTCCGTGTAACGGACCATCACGGTTTGTTGATTACAGATAAAGTGCCGTCGGTACTAAACGCAGACGAAAACAAGATATACAATATGATTGCGCTTCGGTTGCTCGAAGCCATATCACAAGCCTGCGTGAAAGAAATAACCGATGTATCATTACAGGTTATGCACTATGATTTTGCGGCAAAAGGCTGTAAAATTCAGGAAGCGGGTTGGCGTTCCATCAAAGGAAGTTTTACCGATGACGGCGAAGAGCCAGTACAGGAACTACCTGAACTGCAAAAAGGCGACGAACTTAAAATAAAGGAAGCTGCCGTTTTGGAAAAGCAGACCAAACCGCCAGTGCTTTACACCGAAGCCGGGCTTTTGTCGGCTATGGAAACCGCCGGAAAGGAAATTGAAAACGAGGAAGAACGCAAAGCCCTGAAAAATATCGGTATCGGTACTCCTGCTACAAGAGCCGCCATTATAGAAACACTGTTTACCCGTAATTATATCCAACGGGATAAGCGTTCCTTAATCCCTACCGAAAAAGGATTGCAGGTGTACGAACTGGTCAAAGAACGAAAGATTGCAGATGTGGCAATGACCGCCGAATGGGAATTGGCTTTGCAGAAAATCGAAAACAACGAAGCAGATGCCGGAACGTTCCAAAAGGAAATGGAAACCTATGCAAAATCCATTACAGATGAATTGCTGCAAACTTCTATTGCCAATACCAATCAGCCCAAATTGACCTGCGCGAAATGCAAAAGTCAGCAACTCATCATCCGTGATAAGATTGTGAAATGCCCTGACGAGGCTTGTAACTGGGTGCAGTTCCGTACCGTTTGCGGTGTACAAATCAGTATCGAAAATATAGTAAGCCTTGTCAACAAGGGCAAAACGGCTTTAATCAAAGGAATGACAAGCAAAGCCGGAAAGAAATTCGATGCTTATATCGTCCTGAAAGAAAATGCTGAAACCTCCTTTGAGTTTGAGAAAAACAAAAGCAATAAGCGCAATGGAAAATAAACCGTCAATCGTACCCAAAGAAATCGGGAGCCTGATTTATACCATACGTGGCAAACAAGTGATGTTGGATAGCGACCTCGCCACCTTATATCAGGTGGAAACCAAAAACCTGAACAAAGCCGTCAAGCGAAATATCGAGCGTTTTCCTGCTTCGTTCTGCTTTCAACTGACCGAAGAGGAAGTTGAAAACTTGAGGTTCCAAATTGGAACCTCAAGTTTTAGCTACGGCGGCAGGCGTTATTTGCCCTATGTATTTACCGAACAGGGCGTGGCAATGGCTTCTGCCATACTCCGTTCGGATATAGCCGTTAAAATGAGTGTTGAAATAATGGAAGCCTTTGTAGAAATGCGGCGTATGCTCATCAGCAATGCTTCTTTGTTTCATCGTTTGGATAACATCGAATTGAAGCAACTGGAAGCCGACCAAAGATTTGAAGAAATTTTTAAGGCTTTGGAAAGCGATAAGCTGCACAGTGAAAAAGGTATCTTCTACAACGGGCAGGTTTTTGATGCCTATGCCTTTGTTTCTGATATTATCCGCAATGCCGGAAGTTCCATTATCTTGCTTGATAATTATGTGGATGATACCGTGCTTACCTTATTGGGCATACGGAAAGACAATGTAACTGCGAGTATCCTTACCAAAAGCATCAGTAACCAGTTACGGTTAGATTTACAACGCTACAACAGCCAATATCCACCCATAGATATTGAGCATTTCGCAGATGCCCACGACCGTTTTTTGATTATTGATAGTGCAGAACTCTACCATATCGGTGCATCACTCAAAGACCTGGGCAAGATATGGTTTGCCTTTTCACGAATGGATATTGAAGTCGGTAGGATGCTCCAAATCCTCAACAAACCTTAAAAATGAACCTCTGATTTTCAGAGGTTTTTTATTGCCCATTACGCCAAATAACGCCTTTCAACGCCAAACCCTGCAACATTCGCAAAGGCATTTGCTCCCACTTATAATTTTATGATTTAAGTAAAATTCTAAACAATATATAGTATGGATGTACAGCAAAAAGACCTATCGTATTTCAGATTACGACTGCAAGAATTATTAAACAGCAGCTTTCCCGAAAAGGCACACGACCAAAAATTTATAGACCAACGGTCTTCGTGGGCTGCTAATGCTTATGAGGGTGCGTTTCGTTCGGGAAACGCCGTTGAGCAATGCAACGAAATAGCCAACTACATACTGTTTGAGGGCTTACACTTCTCCAAATTCGACACGGTTTTCAAAGTGGTGTGCAATGAGTTTGACACCATTATGGCAGATGAGGAACTGCGCCCGTTCGCCCTGAAAATGTTTCCTGTTTGCGAACCCGTATTTGCGGGATATGAATTAACCGATGATTTCGCCTATGGTTATGAGTTCGATTTACTCTATACCGAGCTGACCGGAACCATCGCAATATGGATTGAGGAAAATGGGCTTCAGTAAGCGTTTCCACCTCCAACAGAATATTGATGCCCTGCGAATTGTTTTTAAACTGGAAAAGGAGAAACGGCAAGCCACCGTAGGCGAACGACTGCTAATGATGCAATACAGTGGATTTGGCGGTCTTAAATTCGTTCTGAACCCCATTGAAAACGAAATAGACATCAATAATTGGAGAAAAACGGAACACGACCTCTTTCCGATTACGCAGGAACTCCACCAACTACTCAAAGAAAATTCCGAAGACGATAAGCAATACCGCAGATATGTGGACAGTATGAAAAGTTCCGTACTGACGGCTTTTTATACACCGCCAAAGGTCATAGATGCCATTTCATCAGCCTTGCGTGATAGCGGTTTGCAAATTGATAAGTTCCTCGAACCCTCCGCAGGTATCGGCTCATTCATCCAGTCCTTTTCTGAAAATCAGAAAGTCAGTATTACGGCTTATGAAAAGGATTTGCTTACTGGCAAAATCTTAAAACAGCTTTACCCCGAAAGCAATATCCGGATTAACGGTTTTGAAGAAATCCCCGAAAGGGAGCAAAACAGCTATGATGTAGTTGCCAGTAATATCCCGTTTGGCGATACTTCCGTATTTGACCTTTCCTATTCCCGAAGCAGGAACAGCGCAAAGGAACAAGCAGCCCGAAGCATACACAATTACTTCTTTCTGAAAGGTACTGATATGCTCCGTGAGGGCGGTTTGTTGGTTTACATTACTTCACAGGGCATTCTGAACAGCCTTAAGAACGAACCCATACGCAGGGCGTTAATGCAGGATAATAATTTGGTTTCGGTTGTAAGATTGCCTAACAACCTGTTTACCGAATATGCAGGTACAGAAGTGGGCAGCGACCTGATTATCCTGCAAAAGAATACGACAAAACAAGGTCTGAGCGAAGCGGAAGATCTGTTTTGTCGTAGCAGACAAACAGAATACAATACACCAAGCAATGCCTTGTTGCAAAACAGCACAAGGATTGTGCATACGCACTATAAATTAGATACTGACCCTTACGGACAGCCTGCCTTAATTTATACGCATAAAGACGGTGTTGACGGCATTGCCAAAGATTTGAAACAAATGTTATCCGAAGATTTTGGAAAGCATTTGAATTTGAGTTTGTACAGAGGCGAACAGAACGATGAACCTCTTATACAAAGTCCAATTTCCCCGCCAGTAACACCTCCGGTTATAGAGCCTGTAACCATTCAGCAAAGACCACAACCCGAACCAGTTTCGGTAATCCATCAGGAAAGCCCGCAGGAACTAAAGCAACTAAGCATTTTTGACCTGTTTGAACGTGCGGGCGAACCTGTTGCCGTCATTGCATTGCCCAAAAGAACTACCCGAAGCCAAAGGCAAAATCCTCGAAAAAGCAGAGGTACAATAGGTCGCCAAACCGACTTGTTCAGTGGTACATTGCAACAAACCTATATACCACCAAAAACCAACGGTACCACTAACGGTACTCCAAAGAAAAACGGCAATAGTCAGGAAGTTATCGGCGACCTGTTTTCCCAAATAAACGGTAATGGCCAGACTGATAAGTCTGCCGTTCCTGATACCGTTATTAATGCCATTCCCGAACCTGCTCCGTACAGTGGCGAACTGCAAGCGTTCCACCGTAATGATTGCCTTGTTGTAGATAATGGTTGGGTCGGTTATCTGCAAGATGTGGAAAGAAACGAAGATAAAGCAACGGCAATCTTTCATCCACTACAATTACCGTCAGCACAAAAAGCAAGAGCCGAAGCCTACATAGCCGTAAGGGACAGTTATATCAATCTGTACCAAAAAGAAGCTGAAAAGCAGACCGAACACAAGGAAGAACGGGAAGCCCTGAACCTCCTGTACGATGGCTTTGTCAAAAAATATGGCAATCTAAATGCTGCCGACAATGCCAAGCTGATAAAGACGGACAGCGCAGGCAAAGAAATTCCTTATCTGGAGCGTATCATTGGCGGCGTAATCCACAAAGCGGATATTTTCAGTCGTCCCGTTAGCTTTTCTACCACCACATTAGCAACCGATAATCCCGAAGAGGCTTTAGCCGCCTCGCTAAACAAGTACGGAAACGTGGATTTGGACTTTATGTCCGAAATCAGCAGCCTGCCTGCCGATACCCTGAAAGAAGCCTTACACGGGCGGTTGTTCTACAATCCGCTACAACAAGAATACGAGATAGCCGAACGGTGGATTGCAGGCAACGTAGTTGAGAAAGCCGATGAAGTAAGAGCCTATCTTGAAAACAATCCCGATGATACCGAAGCCAAAGAAAGCCTTACCGCTTTAGAGGAAGCCCGACCAAAACGGATTGAATTTGAGGAACTGGATTTTAACCTCGGCGAACGGTGGATACCTACCGGGATTTATGCCCGTTTCGCCTCGCACCTGTTTGATGCGGATGTACTGGTTCATTATTCCGAAAGCTCCGACGACTTTTCCGTAAAGTGTCATCAGAGCAATATGCACATTTGGGAAAAATATGCCGTCAAAGCGGAAAGCCGCACATTTGACGGTATTGCCCTGCTCAAACACGCCCTTGTTAATACCACGCCTGATATTACCAAAAAAGTAATGGTTGGCGACCAAGAAATTAAAGTACGGGATATGGAAGCCATACAAATGGCGAACACCAAGATTGATGAAATCCGTACCGCCTTTACCGACTGGCTACACGCACAGAATGATGAATTTAAAAATCGCCTGACCGACCAGTACAACGATACTTTTAATTGTTTCGTTCGCCCGAACTATGACGGAAGCCATCAGGAATTTCCGGGATTAGACCGTAAGGGAGCAGGCATTGAAGACCTGTATTCAAGCCAAAAGGACACCGTTTGGATGATAAAGCTGAACAACGGTGCTATCTGCGACCACGAAGTGGGCGCAGGAAAAACGCTGATAATGTGTACCGCAGCGCAGGAAATGAAGCGTTTGGGATTAGCCCACAAGCCGATGATTATCGGGCTGAAAGCGAATATACCCGCCATTGCTGAAGACTACCGCAAAGCCTATCCACACGCTAAAATCCTTTATCCAGGTATAGATGATTTTACGCCAAAGAAACGCCTGCGCATTTTCGGGGATATTAAAAATAATGATTGGGATTGTGTGATACTCACACACGACCAGTTCGGAATGATACCGCAGTCGCCCGAAATACAAAAGGAAATTCTCGAAATAGAATTAGACAGCGTAGAACGTAATCTCGATGCGCTGAAATCGCAAGGCAAGGAAGTTACAAGGGGAATGCTCGCCGGAGTAATCAAGCGGAAAGAAAATCTTGAAGTAAAGCTGAAAACGCTGCAACACGATATTGAAAACCGCAAAGATGATATTGTGGACTTTAAGATGATGGGCATAGACCATTTGTTTGTGGACGAAAGCCACCAGTTCAAAAACCTGATGTTCAACACCCGTCATACACGGGTTGCCGGACTGGGTAAGGTGGACGGCAGCCAAAAGGCACTGAACCTGCTTTTTGCCATCCGCACCATTCAGGAGCGTACCAATGCAGATATGGGCGCAACCTTTCTTTCGGGTACAACTATCAGCAATTCATTAACGGAGCTGTACCTGCTGTTCAAATACCTGCGCCCCCGTGCATTGGAAAAGCAAGGCATTCATTCTTTTGATGCGTGGGCAGCTATCTATGCAAGGAAAACGACCGATTATGAATTTTCGGTAGCTAACAATATTGTCGCTAAAGAGCGTTTCCGCTACTTTATCAAAGTGCCGGAACTGGCGCAGTTCTATTCTGAAATCACGGATTACAGGACGGCAAAGGATATTGGTATTGACCGCCCCAATAAGAACGAGGTATTGTACAACATACCACCAACGCCCGACCAAGAAGCCTTTATACAAAGCCTGATGGCTTTTGCCAAAACGGGCAATGCAACTTTGCTCGGTAGAGAACCATTATCGCAAAGGGAAGAAAAAGCAAAGATGCTCATTGCTACGGACTACGCCCGTAAGATGTCGCTCGATATGCGTATGGTAAGCGGTATCTACGACGACCATCCCGACAACAAGGCTTCGCATTGTGCGGCAAATATTGCCAAGTATTATAACCAGTTCAACGCACAGAAAGGAACGCAGTTCGTTTTCTCGGATTTGGGAACCTACAAGCCAGGCGAATGGAATGTGTACTCTGAAATCAAACGCAAGCTCGTGGAAGACCACGGCATACCTGCGAATGAAGTAAGGTTTATTCAGGAGGCGAAAAATGACAAGCAACGTAGGGAACTTATCAACGGGATGAATGAGGGCAAAATCCGTGTGCTGTTCGGTTCTACAAGTATGCTTGGAACTGGCGTAAACGCACAGAAAAGAGCCGTTGCCGTTCATCACTTAGATACGCCGTGGCGACCGTCTGACCTTGCCCAACGTGATGGCAGGGCTGTAAGAAAAGGCAATGAGATTGCCAAATTCTTTGCCGATAATAAAGTGGCTGTTATCATCTATGCCGTTGAGAAATCTTTGGATAGCTACAAGTTTAACCTGTTGTACAATAAGCAGCTTTTCATAGACCAGTTAAAGACCAACAACCTGACCAAAAGAACGATTGACGAGGGAAGTATGGATGAAAAATCAGGAATGAACTTTTCGGAATATGTGGCAATCCTGTCAGGAAATACAGACCTTTTGGATAAAGCCAAACTGGAAAAACAGATTGCCGGATTGGAAAGCGAAAAGCAGGCGTTCAACCGTTCTAAATCCAGTGCCAAATTTAAGGTACAGGATTATACGGAAATGTTGCAAAGCACTCAATCCCGTTTGAACCGGATGAGTACCGACTGGGAAAACTTACAGCAACGCCTACAAAAGCGTTCGGACGGTACAATCGAAAACCCTGTGCTGTTGGATGGCTTGCCACCTAATGCAAATCCGAAACAAATCGGTGCAAAGCTGAACGAGATTGCGGACAAAGCACTCACCGGGGGGCAATATGATGAAATCGGTACACTGTATGGTTTTACCTTATTGGTAAAAACAGAAATGACGCAGAAAGACAGCAGCAGTCTTGTTGAAAAGTACAACCGTTTCTTTATTCAGGGCGATGGCAATATCAAGTACACATACAACAATGGTATAATGGCAAAAGACCCCGAAACTGCCACAATGAATTTTTTGAGGGCTTTGGAAAAATTGCCGGGCTTTGTGAAGCAGGAACAAGAGAAGATTGCTGAAATACAAAAAGACCTGCCTATACTTCAAGAAGTGGTTAACGGTACTTGGTCTAAGGAAAGCCGATTGAGTGAGCTTAAAACGGAACTGGCTGCCGTAGAAAGAAAGATACAGCTATCTATTACACCGGAAACCAAACAAGATGCTCCGGAGCAGGCAGAAAAGCAGAAAGAAACTCCAACGGTTCAGGAAAGCATTATACGGACAAAAGGCGTTCATTTGCCACGGGGCGTATTGTAAGGGTTGTTTACTTTTCGTCCTGCTCGTCCATTTTCTTTATCAGTGCTTCACACAGATTGTCAAGGAATTTTGTACGGTTTATTTTGCGGGCTTTCAGTTCCATAAACGTGTGGTAAAAGTCGCCTAATTCAATATTAAAGGCATCTTCAAAAGTTTTGGCAATCAATTTTATGTCTGTATTCCCATTGTTAAATACACCGTGGGAGTACAGTGCATAAATGAGTTCCGTGAGTGCAGTTTTACTTGCTGTCCATTTCAACGAATTGTCTGAAACCTTTTTCTGATTGATATTATTTAACCTGTCTTCCAAATAAACTTGTATCAGGTCATTGGCAATTATCTTGGCAACCTTATAATCGTGCGAAGTAGAAAAGCGATGGTCTGCCTCAAAATAAAATGTGTCCAACCATAGTCTTATATCGTGCTTATCACGTACAAAAAACTTCTCGTCAACAAAAGAATTATTACTTCGGTAATACTTGTAAAAATCAAGGTTGTTGTCAAAGAACCTTTTTAGCTTTTTTAGCTCTTTGGTAAAATATTTCCTGATGCGTTTTGCTCCATAGGGCTTTCTTGTTTCAATTTTATAAATGGCATTATAGTAGATGAGTTTTGCAACAATAGTTGGTTTTTGATATTTGAAAAAACGGATTTCTTCATCAACATTTCTAAACCCTTTTTTCAAGACATACTCTTTTACATCGGACAGGCATTCTACAATCAGGTGTATAACGGCTTCTATACGCTGTATGGAGCAATCAGTTTCAATTTCCAATTCGCTGATTGATGTTTCAAGTTTATGTAGTGTTTCATTATAGAATTTATTCATCCGATTATTTTGATATACACATTGTTCGTTAATATAGAAAAGCTTATACTGTTCATATTAGCTTATTATGCAACTACTGCTTATAGTATTTTATACCCCTATTGTGTTGATGATGGAGGCGCTTAGATTTTGCTGCATAATTTTATGGGTTGTAGTATGATGCAGGTTAATCATTACGAATTATGCCCGCATCACCAACTGTTTTTTGACCGATATTTTACGGTTCGCAGTTTACAACCTTAGTTATTCAATTTTAATAAGTCAAGGCAAGCCCTACACCCCATCCCATATCACTATCATAGTGGGTGCGTATGCCTATGTTTTTGTTGAGGATGTAGCTAAGTTCTCCCATATATTCAAAGTCTGTGTTGACCATAAAGCCGCCCCTTAACCTTTTGGTGATGGGAATATCCTCACGCATCAGCGCCAGCCTTACAATACCATCGTGATAAACCTCTGCCTGAAAATTAACGAGCATAGGTAAGGTGTACACAAAACCTAAGCTCACAGCCCGGCGTGTATCCTTTTCATTCTTTTGTCCGAATAAGTTTGTTTCGTGTTCGTCTATTCCCATTTTACGGTAACGCCAGTCAAATCCCACAAAGGGCATAAACCATTGCATTTTCCCCAAGTATCTGCCCAAATGGGTTTCTACTTCATAGCCGTGCATATCATTGTAACCTAAACGCCATTCCGAACTCAAGTTCCATCTTGTGTTTTGCAGCATTGCCATACCGTCATTACCATTAGTGGCGAAATCATTCTGTGCCATGAAATGGGGCATATTGCTTTCCCGCTGTAATGCCTTATATGATTTAGCCTTATCAGGCAGGTAGGGATTTTGGTAATCGCCTACGGCAAACACTCTGTTCATCCCCGACATCATGTGGTACAGGATGTGGCAGTGAAAGAACCAATCGCCCTCCTCATTGGCGGCAAACTCGATGGTGTCCGTTTCCATCGGCATAATATCAATGATATTTTTCATAGGTGCATTTTCACCTTTGCCGTTCAGTACCCGGAAATCAAATCCATGCAGGTGCATCGGGTGGCGCATCATGGAGTTGTTATAAATGGTGATGCGCAGTACTTCGCCTTTCTTAACGGGTATTTTGTCCGTTTCAGAAAGTACCCTGTTGTCCATGCTCCAAACGTAGCGGTTCATATTCCCGGTAAGGGTAAATTTTATGTCCTTTACGGGCGCATCTTTGGGAAGCGTGGTATTGTAGGGAGATTTGAGCATGGCATAGTTTAAGGTAACAATATCTCCCAAAGCATTTGCATTATAACGGTTGGGGTCGTTGTCCATATTCATACCCCCGTGCTTGCTGTGGTCTGCTTTCTTTCCCGCTTCCCCTGTTATTTCGGGGTACATGACCACGTTCATATCCATTTGGTTCAGGCTCATCTTCATGCCCATATCGTCCAAATCGCCGTTCATCTTCATCATGTCGTTCATCATCTTCATCCCCTCGAAATACTTCAGTCGTGGCAGCGGAGAAATAAGCTGTTTGACACCGTTACCAATAAAGTAGCTTGCCGATTGTGTCCTGTCCTCGGTAGTCGCTAAAAACTCATACGCCAATCCGTCTTCGGGGATGGTAACGACCACATCATAGGTTTCCGATACGGCAATGATTAACCTGTCCACCTCTACAGGCTCAACATCATTCCCATCATTCGCTACTACTGTAATTTTTCCTCCAGCATACCGTAGCCAGAAATATGAAGACGCCCCTCCATTGGAAACACGCAATCTGACTTTGTCGCCTGCTTTTAGCTTTTTACCATCAATTGTTTTCAAATCGGTGCTATGGCTACCATTTATTAGGATTTTATCATAGTAAACGTCACTGACATCCATCGCCAGCATCCGCTTCCACTCGTTTTTTACCTTTACCCCTAATTTTCCCTCCTTAATAGCTTCAACATATGATTGTGTTGCGCCTTTCTTAATGGCCGCCCAATCATTTGCATTGTGTAGCATACGGTTGATATTATCGGGGTTAAGATTTGTCCACTCACTTAATATAATTGGAACGGTCGGCAAATCGTCAATTCCTTTTCTGAATGTCTTATCATCGCTTCTTTTCTTCATGATAAAACTTCCGTACATGCCAATCTGCTCCTGCAATCCTGAGTGGGAATGGTACCAGTGCGTACCATGCTGGATAATCGGAAAACGGTAGGTGTAGGTTGTGCCCGGTGCGATGGGTTTTTGTGTAAGCCAGGGCACACCGTCTTCTTTATTGGGCAGGAACACACCATGCCAGTGAAGTGATGTGCTTTCTTTCAATTGGTTGTGCACCACTATTTCGGCAGTGTCGCCCTCGGTAAAGGTAAGGGTGGGCATGGGGATTTGCCCGTTTACGGCAATTGCCCTTTTTGCTTACCTGCATAGTTGACAAGCGTATCTTTTACATACAGCTCGTAATGCACCACTCTCTGTGCAAACAGCGTTTGCGTGCAAAGCAGTATCAGCACTGTTTGCAAAATTCTTATAGGTATTTTATTATATCTGTTCATGATTTGAAAAATTTTATTTAATGCTGTCTTCCATTGTCCTAAACCACGCTATCAAAACCTGCTTATCCTCCGGTGACAATACTGCATTGCGATGAATTAGTGTGTATGATGACAACGGCATTTCCCCGTCCTTAACCTGCCCGGCCATAGCCCTGAACTTGTTTCGCTGCCTGCGGACAGAATAGTCGCCAAATTCGCTAAAGTTGAGTTCCTCTTTCCCCTTTTTTATATGCTCTGCCATGTACCATGCGCCGGGCTGGATACGGCTGTACCACGGATAATGGGTATTGTTGCTATGGCAGTCATAACAGGACTGAACAAGGATAGCCTTTACATTTTGGGGTACGGCGTACACTCTTTCGATATGGGTGGCTGGCACTTCAACCGCCTGGTTCCGTAAGGGCTGAAAGAACTGTATGGCAATCAGGACGACAGCCAGCCCCAATATGATTTTCTTCTTTATGGTCATAATTATTTTATTGTGGCTTCATCTTTTTGTGTCTACTGTTTTTTCACATACTTGGCATAATTCTCCTTGTTTTCAAAATAAGAAACTTCACCGTTATTTCCTGTCACAGCAATCACCGCATTAGCTTTGTCTACCTGCTTATGGGAATAGGGGTCTATCGCCATCCGCACGGTCGCATCTTTTGGAATACGTTCCTTACACATTTCGCAACATCCGTAATAGGTTTTACCATCAAATTTTACTTCAAACTGCTTTTTGCCCATATAGGCATCATTTACCATGCAGACTTCATCCAATGGCACCAATTCGCCTATTTGGACATCATGTTCGTGGCTTGCCGGAGTTGCCTGCGAATGATGCTGTGCCGCTTCATCCTTATTTGACCCTGTCTGCCCGCAAGCGGTGAATAGCAGAGTTAAAGAGGAAATAAAGCAAATTATTATTTTGCTCATGTTAAAACTATTTTTTGAAATTTTATTATTTACTTTCTTCAAACTCTTTCAGCTTGCGCTTCATCAATTCAATTTCTTCCGCTTGGGTTTCAAGTATGTTTTTTTGCAACTGTATCAGTTCCGGGTCGGTCAGCTTTGCCTTTTCGGACATCAATATTGCTGCTGCGTGATGGGGTATCATACCTTTTACAAATTGTTTGTCCCCCACATTGATTTGCTCCCTTATACCAAACCATGAAAAGATGCCAACGGCGACTGAAAATATGGCTATCATCCAGTTCATTTTCCTGTTAGCGTACATCACTTTCATTACCACTAATTCGATAAGCAACATTGCCGAAGTCATCAGCAGGGTCATATACAAATTGTTGATATTGGGTATAAGGTTGCGCAACCCGTCTATCATAGCGTACATAATAAAATACATTGCACCGAACATTACGACAGCCATAATCGCAAAGCGTTTGTACATGGCTGAAGCATGGCTTGAATTGTGCGCACCATGCCCTGAAGCATGACCTGTATGGTGGTTGTTCTGCATATTTTCCATAACCCTAAATTTATTTACCGTTAATTGTTTGCTGTACCTTACCGCAGCTAATCATTTTTGAACCGTAGTAAGGATTTTTGATTTCTTTGTTTTCGCTGAACCAAACAGCTCCTTTCCCGTCATTGAACATCGGGCAATGGTCTTGATACAATGTTTGTGATGTGCCGAACAAACTAACCAGGTCTTTCAAATCTTCGCTAAGCGACGCTAAATGTTCTCTTTGGTGGTCTATCTTCCCAGCATTTTCGCCAATGTGCTCGGCATTTTCTTTTGCACTTTCAAAAATTTCCATAAACTCTTTATGCTTATCGGCTGGAATAGTTTTCATATCCACCTTATTCAAAGTACCCAACAGCTTTTTCCTGCATTGGCGGCAGCTTTGTCATTATCTGAAGCAAGTGCGTTCTTTAATGATAGATAATCGGTAACTATGGGCGCAATAGAAAAGTTTTTTGCTTCTTCTTTTCCTGTTGCTTTTGCTTCCTGACCGCTCGGAGTTTCACTCACAACGGGCGCAGCTACCGTATCATCCTCTTTTGGTTGGGAAGCTGACTGTTCTTGTGATACAACAGCAGTATCACTTGAAGACTGCTCGTTTTTGTTGGATGCCTGATTGCATGATACTGTTACAAATGCCATGATAACAGCAATGATTGATAATGTTAGATTTTTCATTTTTATTTATTTTTTGATTTTTAAAAAACTTGCGTTAATAGCCACTACAATGGTGCTTACACTCATCAGCACAGCACCCATAGCGGGACTTAAAACAAAATTCGGATAGAGTACGCCTGCCGCAAGCGGTATTGCCACCACGTTGTAGCCAACCGCCCATATCAGGTTCTGTACCATCTTTTTGTAGGTAAGTTTGCCGAAGTCAATCAGTTTGACCACATCCCTCGGGTCGCTGTCTACCAATATGATATCCGCTGTTTCGGCAGCCACGTCCGTACCGGAACCCACGGCAATGCCCACATCTGCCTGTGCCAGTGCAGGTGCATCATTTACACCATCACCAGTCATTGCTACGATTTCGCCTTTTGCCTGAAACTCCTTTACTTTCTCCTGCTTGTTGTGCGGAAGCACATTAGCCAAATACCCGTCCATACCCAATTTTCCGGCTACGGCAGCAGCAATCCTGTCGTTGTCCCCGGTGAGCAGAAAGGACTTGATGCCCATTTTTTTGAGTTCCTCAATCGCCTGTGCCGAACCCTCCCGGATGCTGTCTGCCAAAGTAATGATGCCGATTACCCGGTCATCAATGAGGACAAAGTTGACCGTTTCGGCCTCTTGATTGATTTCGTTTGGAATTTCAGGCAGGGAAAGGTGGTTTTCGGTGAAATAATTCGGGCCGCCAGCTACGACATTTTTCCCGTTCACAACACCTTTAACACCTATGCCCTGCATATAGCTGAAGTTTTCAGACTTCCATAAGGCAAGGCTCTTTTCTTTCAATGTAGCCATAATGCCTTTGGCGATATGGTGTTCCGAATTTTGCTGTACTGCGGCAGCATACTGGATAACCTCATCGGCATTATATTCGTCTGTTAACGGTATAACCTTTTCTACGGCATGGGAACCTTTGGTGAGCGTTCCGGTCTTATCAAAAATGACAGTGGAAAGTTTTCGGGTGGTTTCAAATGCTGTGCGGTTGCGGATGAGCAGACCATTGGTCGCCGATAGCGTTGTGGAAATGGCGACCACCAACGGGATAGCCACGCCCAATGCGTGCGGGCAGGCCGTTACCATTACCGTCACCATTCTTTCAAGCGCAAAGGCAATATCTCCACTGCTTGCATACCAATAGGCAAATGTGCCTATGCCAACGGCAATGGCAATAAAGGTGAGCCATTTGGCAACTTTGTCCGCAAGGTTTTGCGTATTGCTCTTAGTAGCTTGTGCCTCCTGCACAAGATTGATAACCCTGTTCAGGTAGCTGTCTTTTCCAACGGCTGTTACCTTAACTTTCAGCGCACCATCGCCATTGATAGAGCCTGCGATGACCTTTCCGTCCTTTTCCTTTTTCACGGGAATACTTTCTCCGGTAAGCATGCTCTCGTTGATATACGAAAGCCCCTCCAGTACCAATCCATCGGCTGGAATTTTTTCACCCGGTTTTATGATAGCCGTTTCACCGCTTTGCAGGTCTTCAAGCTTTATTTTTACCGCTTCTCCGTTTCGCTCCACCGTGACATCGTTAGGCAGCAAAGCAACCAATGATTGCAAAGCCCGTGAAGCAGCCATTTGGGAACGCATTTCCAGCCAATGCCCTAACAGCATGATGTCGATAAGCGTAGCCAGTTCCCAAAAGAAGTCCATGCCCTGCAAGCCAAATACAACGGCTACGGAATAGACATAGGCTACGGATATAGCGATAGCAACAAGTGTCATCATCCCTATGGCTTTGGCGTTCACCTCGCCAATCATTCCCTTTAGGAACGGCAAGCCTCCATAGCTATAAATCACTGTACCCAATGCCAGCAGCACATATTTATCTCCATTGAAAGCAAGGCTGAAACCCAACCATTGCTGTATCATGTGTGACAGGAGCAGGATAGGGATTGTAATGACGAGGCTTATCCAAAAACGAGCGAGAAAATCGCCTGTATGATGCCCCTCATGTTTGTTAAAGCTATCTCTGGCTTGGTTATGATGAGAATGCCCGGAATGCCCATGTCCTGATTTTTGTACATGAGAAACTGAGCTACCGCCAACTGGAACCAGTGCCATGCCACAAAGCGGGCATTTGCCTGGTTCGTCTTTTAGCACCTGCGGGTGCATGGGACACGTGTATTTTTTCATAATAAGGGGTTTTAAAAGTTATGTTGCACTTAATTTTTTTGCCATCTCATGGGTCATTTCTTCGGCATAAGCACCATAGGCATCCACAAGTACGCCTTTATTCTTACCATCATTGGACGATATGGCATAAATCACGGCATTGTTATCAGGACTGCTGTCGAGGCTTTCAAACCTATGGGTTTCCGTAACCGTAAAATCCTCCGGTTTTAGTTTCAGGCTCCTTGACGCACAGTACAGGCAGTCCGGCAACAGACTAAAGTCCATACTGTATCCACGCTGTCTTAGGTCTTTAAGCGCCTGCACCATGTCATTGTACTGTACCATAGCTTTCAGACCTGTTATTTAATGGTTTCGACCGTACTGCCGCAGGTAAGCATCTGTGAGCCGTAATATGGGTTTTTAACAGCATTCTCTTTACTTAGCCAATTGGCTCCCTTACCTCCATTGTACATAGGGCAGTGCTGGTAATAAACGGGAGTATCCTGTTTAGACACTTTGGCCAGTGTGTAGATGCTTCCCGAAAGTGCCGCAAAAGCACTTCTTTGTTTTGCAACATCTTTTGATTTTGAAATGCTTTCCGCATTGGCGGTCAAGTCCTGCATCACTTTCATCCAAGCCGTATGTTCCTCTGCCGATAGCTTATTCATATCGACTGCTTTAAGGGATGCAGCCAATTCAGCGGCTTTGGCAGATGCGGTCGCCGCATCGGTTTTTATCAAAGCATCTTTCACTGAAAAGTAGTTGTCAAATACAGCCTTTAGCTGTGATTGGTTTTGGGCTGCATCTTTGTTAGCTGCCATTTGACTATGGTCGTGATTGCCATGTCCGGCATTCATGTCCATTCCCGCCTCCTTGTTTTTGGCAACCGTCTTCACTGGTCTATCATACTGGCAGCAACCAGCCAGTTTAGCATATACGTCATCCGGCGCACGGAACTTCTCACTGTCATAACCAGCCAAAGCGATACGTTTCAGGATTTCATCCTGATTTGTTTTGTCGCCGTCATAGGTGAGCGTAGCCATCTTGGTATCTTTGTTCCAGTCCACACTGGCTACCTTTTTTACGTTACCTGCCTTTTCGATGGTGGTTTTGCATATACCACAATTGCCGTAAATCTTTACGGTTTCTGTTTTCGCATTCTTGATTTGTGCGAAGCCGTTTATTGATGATAGTAATACGGCGATTACCATCACTATTTTTGATAATGATTTCATAATAATTACATTTTGAGAAACGGGGGATTGATAAACCCATTTCTGTTTTAAATTTTAAATAAATGATACAAATAGGGGGATTTGCAAAAGCCGGAACAGCTTCTGACAGGACATACCTATGGCTATCAGGCCATAGTTTTAGCTTATTTTAGGCGGTAGCCAAATGGAGAAAAAGCCCGAAGAATAGTAGGCTTCTTTGAAACCGAATTTTTGCTTTTTAGCTGCTGCTAAGTGATTTTTTGCCTTTAATTCGATTACGGTTGGGACATTTAGGGAAGTGGTTGAAGCACCGCACCTGCAAGAGCTGTGGGAACAACCGCCCCCGCATTTGTCACTTTTGCATTTTTTACAGGATTTGCTCTTGCAACCTTTTTTATGTTCTGATTTTTTGGATTTCTCCTTTGAGCAGAAAGACTGCTCGGTCTTTGTTGAATTTTTGGAACAGGCATAGCTCTGACTTGGCATCATAAAGAAAACCAAACAGAACAATGTCAAAATGCCTATATGTATTCTATAATTTTTCAACGCAACAAAGTTACAAATTAAATTGGTTTTTTATATCGTTTTACGTTTTTTTTGCTATATGGAAAAATAATGCCATATACGCAATAACCTATCGTCTTTTTCAGAATTGATAAAATGCCCTTTTTCATCAACCCAACCTCATGGAAATTCGGTCGGAAAAAGGGCATTTCAAAAAGTTGCTGGCTTAGGCATCCAAAGGTTCTATTTTGAAGCCTGCCTTTTGCACGGTCGATATTACTTCCTGCTCGGTAATGCCCTCGGACTTCACGGTAAGTACCTTGTCCTTGTTGGCCGTGTCCACTTCCCAATGGCAGATGCCCTCTGCCTTGTCCAAGTGCGGCTTTACAGATGCGATACAGCCGCCGCAATTGATGTTCGTCTTGAATTGAAATTGTTTATTTTCCATTGTTTACAAATTTTAGAGTTATCTGATAATGCAAATTTCCGTACTATTCAGTTAGTTATTGTTGTGTAATTTCTTGTTTGATTTGTGAGATTTACTGTTTTATTTCTTCCACTTCAACCGCAGGCTGTTACTGACCACGCTCACGCTGCTCAATGCCATTGCCGCACCCGCAATCATCGGGTTGAGCAGGAAGCCGTTAACAGGGTAAAGGATGCCTGCCGCTACCGGAATGCCGATTACGTTGTAGATAAACGCCCAGAACAGGTTTTGCTTGATGGTGGCTACGGTCTGTTTGGACAAGCGTATTGCCTGCGGTATCTTGGTCAGGTCGGACGAAATGATGGTCATCTTGGCTACGTCCATTGCGATGTCGCTGCCTTTGCCCATTGCGATACTTACATCGGCTGTTGCCAATGCGGTGCTGTCGTTGATACCATCGCCCACCATTGCCACTACCTTTCCTTTACTTTGCAGTTCTTTCACAAAGTCGGCTTTATGCTGTGGCAAAACTTCGGCTTTGTAATGCTTGATGCCTGTCTGCTCCGCAATGGCTTTAGCGGTAGCTTCATTATCTCCGGTCAGCATATACAGGTCAATGCCCATTTCCTGCATTTCCCGGATAGCCTGCACCGATGTTTCCTTAATCTTATCGGCGATAGCGATTACAGCAAGAGCCTTTTTGCTGTTTGCAAACCAGATAACGGTTTTAGACTGTTTGCCCCATTCTTCGGCCTGGTCTTGTAATTCTCCGGCAATGGCAATGTTGTTTTCTGCCAATAGCTTTTTGTTGCCTACATAATAGGTTTCGTTATCATGGTCTGCTTTTGCGCCTTTGCCCGTAATGCTGTCGAACATGGATAAAGAGGTGGTCGCTACATCGCCAAGATGCTTCACTACCGCTTCTGCCAATGGATGCTCGGATTGCTTTTCGATGCTCAAAAGGATTTCTTTTGCAGTGTCCTCATTGTTCAGCCATTTAATGCCCGTTACCTGTGGTCTTCCCTCGGTGATGGTTCCGGTTTTGTCCAAAACGATGGCATTTACTTTTTTGGCCAGTTCCAAACTTTCGGCATCCTTTATCAAAATGCCATTTTCAGCACCTTTACCAACGCCTACCATAATAGCGGTGGGTGTCGCTAAGCCTAAAGCACAGGGGCAGGCAATGACCAATACCGTAACGGCTGCCAACAGACCTTGAACAACCCCGTTTTCGCCTCCCAAAATCAACCATAGCGTAAATGTCAGGATGGCAATACCTATCACTGTGGGAACAAAGATGCCCGCAATCCTATCGACCAGTTTCTGTACGGGTGCTTTGCTTCCCTGTGCATCCTGCACCATTTTGATGATGTGGGCAAGCATGGTTTCTTTGCCCACTTTTACCGCCCTGAACCGGAAGCTGCCTTTTTGGTTAATCGTTCCTGCAAATACTTTTTCTTTTTCTTTTTCAATACAGGTACAGGCTCACCGCTTAACATGCTTTCGTCCACATACGAATTGCCCGATATGACCATGCCGTCTACCGCAATCTTTTCACCGGGCTTTACGAGTATCACATCGCCTGCGCTTACGTCTTCGATAGCGGTCTGCTTTTCCGTTCCGTCCGCCTGTACCACGATGACCGTTTTTGGCTGCAAGCCCATCAGCTTCTTAATGGCTGAAGAGGTGTTGCCTTTGGCTCTTTCTTCCAGCAGTTTTCCCAAGAGGATGAATGCGATAATAACGGCAGCCGCTTCAAAATATACGTGAGCATGCAGTCCCCGTTGATGCCAAAAGTCGGCAAACAGCATATTGAAAACACTGAACAGGTAGGCAATACCTGTACTCAATGCCACCAGCGTATCCATATTGGCGGAACGGTGCTTTGCCTGCTTCCAAGCGTTTACAAAAAAATCCCTGCCCAACCATATTACAACGGGCGTGGAAAAGAGCCACATTATCGGGTCTGCATAGGGCATATCCATAAAGAACATTCCTATGATTACCACGGGCAGGGAAAGGATAATTGCCCAAATGGTCTTGTTTTTCAAGGTTCGGAATTTCTTTTCGTGGATGCCTTCGAGCGTTTCCTGCTGCTTGGTTTCGTCTTCAATCAATAGGTCGTAACCTACTCCCTGAACCGCTTTTTGCAGGGTGGAGGCATCGGTCATATTGGGCAGATATTCCACGGTAAGATTGCCCGTTGCAAAGTTCACGGAAGCATTAACTACTCCCGGTTGGTATTTCACAATGCTTTCGGCACTGCCCGCACAGGATGCACAGGTCATGCCCAATACCGGAAAAGCACTTTTAACCGTAGGAACTCCGTAACCTAAATCTTTAATTGCCTTAACAGCCTCGCCTACGGTTTCATTGCTATCTACTGTAATCACTGCCCTTCGGTTGTTCAGCTCTACTTTATGGGTTTCTACGCCTTTTACCTGTGCCAATCCCTTTTCAACGATTAATGCACAGTGTTCGCTTTCTACATCCTCCAATGGAATGTATATATTTTCTCTGTTTGTCGCCATATTTGCCTGCTTTAATTTACAATACAAAATTGGCTATTATATTTATGGGTACTGGTGTGAAATTTTGGATTTGATTTGTAAGATTTACTTACACTTTATCCAACGGTTTTCTTTTATCCTCTTTAATCTGTTTGAAATGGCTTGGTGTTAGCCCGGTAACTTTTTTAAACTGGTTACTCAAATATGCCACGCTCGAATAATTTAGGCGGTTCGCAATCTCACTTAATAACAACTCATCATACACCAACAATTCTTTGACTTTCTCTACCTTTTGGGCGATAAAGTATTTTTCAATGGTTGTACCCTCTACCTCTGAAAACAGATTGGACAGGTAATTGTAATCGTGATGCAATTTGTCACTCAATACATCGGAAAGGTTGGTTTTTACATCACTATCCTGATGGTGTACCAGGTCAATGATAATGTTCTTTATCTTTTCTATTATCCTGCCTTTTTATCGTCAATTACTTCAAATCCTAATGGCTCTAAAGTTTTGGACAAATTCTCTTTTTCCAGAGATGTTATTTCTTTGGAAAGAATAACTTCGCCCAGTTTTATATTTTTAGCATCTAATCCCAGTTTTTCCAATTCGTTTTGTACCACCATAATGCAACGGTCGCAAACCATATTTTTAATAAAGATTGTATTCATATTTATTTACTGACTACGTTTAGTATTTAATACATAAGCAATAAACAAATTTACAATTTAAGTTTAATTACTCTGACTTCTTGCCAAGAGGAATAAAGCCTGTGTACATATATACTTACTGTTTTTCATCTTGTTCGTCCATTTTCTTTATCAGTGCTTCACACAGCCTGTCGAGGAATTTCGTTCGGTTTATTTTGCGGGCTTTAAGTTCCATAAACGTATGGTAAAAGTCGCCTAACTCAATATTGAAGGCATCTTCAAACGTTTTGGCTATCAATTTTATTTCTGTATTCCCATTGTTAAATGCACCGTGGGAGTACAGTGCATAAATGAGTTCCGTGAGTGCAGTTTTGCTTGCTGTCCATATCAACGAATTATCTGAAACCTTTTTAACGTTGATGTTATTTAACCTGTCTTCCAAATATACCTGTATCAGGTCATTAGCAATTATCTTGGCAACCTTATAATCGTGCGAAGTAGAAAAGCGATGGTCTGCCTCAAAATAAAAAGTGTCTAACCATAGTCTTATATCGTGCTTGCCACGTACAAAAAATTGTTCGTCAAAGAAAGAATTATTGCTACGGTAATACTTATAAAAATCAAGGTTATTTTCAAAGAACCTTTTTAGCTTTTTCAGTTCTTTGACAAAATATTTCTTGGTACGCTTATTTCCATACGGTCTTCTCGTTTCGATTTTATAGATGGCATTATAATAGATGAGCTTTGAAACGATAATTGGCTTTTGATATTTAAAAAAGCGAATTTCTTCATCAACATTCTTAAATCCTCTTTTTAAAATATATTTTTTTACGTCGAATAAACATTTGATAATAAGTTGTATAACTGCTTCAATGCGTTCTATCGAACAGTCTGCTTCAATCTCAAATTCTTTGATTTCGTTTTCCAGCTTAGCCAGCGTTTCGTTATAAAATTTATCCATCCGTTATCCTAAATCTATTTTTTTAAACAATAATAGAGAAGCCCAAATACTGTCATATTTGAAAGAAATTTGCATTTTCGGGTTTCTCTTTTGGAACTTTGGTTTTTGCTCGATACAGAACTAATAAGTCCATTTTTAGTGATAGGGATAGATATAATAGTGTCTAATTTTATGTATATCAAAGCAATAAGACACAGAGCTAAAAAATATCCCAAAAAGTATCATAAAGAGCGAAGGTCTTTTCTTCTTCTTCTTCTCCTTCGACAAATTGACATTTGATAACTTTTGCCTTTCTTACGAATTGTCTGTTTTATTCATCATTAGGATGTTCTAATCTTAAAATTTCATCCGCTGTATCCTTACTGCGTTTAGTATAGCTAATAAGGCAACCCCAACATCGGCAAAAACAGCTTCCCACATAGTCGCTAAGCCCCCAGCTCCCAAAACTAGTACAATAGCTTTTACTCCGAATGCTAAAGCTATATTTTGCCAAACGATTTTCTTTGTCTGCTTGCCTATATTGATTGCCATAGGTATTTTACTCGGTTTGTCGTCTTGTATTACCACATCTGCCGTTTCAATGGTCGCATCGCTTCCCAAACCGCCCATTGCAATACCCGCATCGCTCAAAGCCACAACAGGCGCATCGTTTACACCGTCGCCAACAAAAGCAACGCTTCCGCCTTTGGCTTTAATTTCTTTAACTCTGTTTACTTTATCTTCAGGCAATAAATCTCCGAAAGCATTATCTATCCCCAACTGTTCCGCTACATACTTTACAACCGTACTTTTATCTCCGCTAAGCATAGTAGCTTTAACATTGAGCTTATGCAATAGATTTATGGTTTCCTGTGCGTCTTCTTTTATGCTGTCCGCAATGGTAATGTAACCAACAAACTTTCTATCATAAGCCACTGCGATTACCGTGTAGACAATGCTGTTCGGGTCTATGTCATAAGTAATAGAAAATTTATCCATCAGCTTAAAATTCCCTACCAATAATTCTTTCCCATTTACATTAGCCTTTAGTCCGTGTCCTGCAATTTCCTCTATATTTTCTAATGGGATATTGTGGTTTACATCGCCTACATATTCTTGAATGGCAGTTGCTACAGGGTGGCTACTATGGCTTTCCAAAGCATTGACCATTTCTAAAATTTCTTTCTCATCAAATGCCTTGTCAAATACAACTTCCTGAACTTTAAATACGCCCTCCGTCATTGTACCTGTCTTATCCATTACTACATTTTGTATGCTGGCAAGAACATCCAAAAAGTTGCTTCCCTTAACCAATATTCCATTTTTACTCGCTGCCCCAATTCCGCCAAAGTAGCCTAAAGGAATACTTATTACCAATGCACAAGGGCAAGAGATAACAAGGAATACCAAAGCACGATACAACCATTGGCTGAACACATAATTTTCTACAAAGAAGTAGGGCAATGCTGTAATTAGAATAGCTAACAGTACAACTATCGGTGTGTATATTTTTGCAAACTTTCTAATGAATAATTCTGTCGGTGCTTTTTGAGCAGTAGCATTTTGCACCAATTCTAAAATTTTACTCAGCTTGCTATCAGTATATGCAGTTGTCACTTTTACCTGTGAAACGGTATTTAAGTTTATCATCCCTGCCAGTACCGTTTCACCTTTTGATTTCGTGTCAGGCTTGCTCTCACCCGTAAGAGCTGCTGTATTGAAAGATGCAGTTTCGGACAATAATTCTCCGTCCAATCCTAACTTTTCTCCAGGTTTTAATTGGATAATATTGCCAATGTTTACACTTTCTGCCTTTACTGTTTTTGCTTGATTGTTTTCTAATACAGTCACTTCATCGGGACGTTGATCGAGCAACGTTTTAATATTTGCTTTAGCTCTTGTTACTGCCAAAGTCTGGAATACTTCGCCAACGGCATAAAACAACATTACAGCAACACCCTCAGGGTATTCGCCAATGACAAAAGCTCCGATGGTTGCAATACTCATTAATAAAAACTCTGAAAATACATCGCCTTTTCTGATGCTTTCAAATGCTTCTTTAATTACGGGTAATCCAACTGGTGCATACGCTACTACATACCAAACAATTCTTACCCAACCTGTAAACCAAGATTGCGGCACCCAATTATCGAAAGCAATGGCTATCATCAATAATACGAAACTGATGATAGCAGGTAAAAACATTTGAAAGGTAGATTTATCGGTACTTCCGTGGTTATGACCGTCATCATCGGTGTGTTCGTGGTTGTGTCCATCATCGTCGTGATGTTTTTCCAATAGCATTTTAGCATCGGTATTTATTTTTTCTTCTTGAGGTGTGCAACAAAGCTGTTTGCCTTGTGCATCATATTTATGTTTGTGTTCCATTATAGTAATCTTTTAGTAGTTTGTTTATAGGATAAATATTCTTGTCCGTGTTGTTTTTCTAAAAATTCTTCTTCTAATCTTATCTGAATTTGGATAACAATATAAGTGGATAGTATCAGGAAAAATGTAAGCGCATTGGGCAGTATGAAAAATATTCCTGCAACACTGATTATCATTCCTAAGAATATCGGGTTTCGGCTATAAGAAAATAAGCCTTTTGTTATTAATTCGGTTTTATTGTTTTCATTTATACCAATACGCCAACTGTTGCTCATTTGATATTGAGCTACCGAAATCCAGAGTAGTGAAAGATGTATCAATATTGATCCAACTATCATAAACACATCTTTCATTAAATAAGAAATGGGTACTAAATACTGATATGCTTTATCGTTGAATGAATAAATGAATACCGCTATAAAAAGCAAGGCTATCAATACTTTCATTACAAAACCAATGTAATCGTGTGCGTTATCCGTTTTGCCGAATGTTATAGGATTGATGCCTGTTTGCTTATAGGTGCGATATGACGGTAGCGCAAAAGCTACCATCATATACAACACCAAATACAAAGGCAAATAAAATTTTAGCCAAATCATTGTTTCTTTTTTTAGTCTTCGTGACCACCAGTATTGCTCAATTTTGCATTTACAAAGAATGCTCCTTTTGTTACAATTTTTGCATTTGCAGGAATTTCGTTTACAAAAGTTACTGCGGTATAACCCATATCAGACACGCCTTTCAGTACTTCTACTTTTTCAAAATTCTTACTGTTTTTATGTTTTTTTTCTTCGCCCTCTTTTTGACTTCCTTCTTCTTCGCCTTCTTCGTGATGTTCTTCTGCTTTTTTATCGGTTTGCACAAAAATATAATATTTTCCGTCGGCATTTACAATAGCATCATTGGGTACAGCTGGAGTTGTTACATTGCTAAGACTGACAATACCAGTGATGTTCATTCCGTCAATTAAACCCTTTTTATTGCCATTTACACGGCAGTGTACGGCTATGGTTTTACTATCATTTTCAAATGATGAACCAATACTAATAACAGTAGCATCATATTCGGTTGATGGGTTGTTTGTTATAGTAAAGTGAATGGTTTGCCCCACTTTTACCTGTGGTAAATCCTTTTCAAAAACCTGTAAATCCAAATGTAATGAACTGTTATCTACAATTTCTATCACAGGCGAAGATACATCTGCATAACTTCCTATCTTGGCAAAAACGTTGCTAACCGTACCATTCAAAGGACTGGTTACAACCAATGCCGATTTTAGATTACCATTTGAAACAGAACCTGGATTGATGCCCATTAATTGTATCTGTTGTTGTAAGGAAGCTCTTCTGGTACGTAAACTATTGAGTTCGGCTGTGGCACTTTGTAGATTTTTTTCGCTCCTGCATTGCCTTCGAAAAGTTCTTTTTGCCTTGATAATTCTTGTTCTGCAAAAGTAATTCTGCTGGCAGTACTCAAATATTCTTCCTGCAATTGTATAAACTGCGGATTGGCAATAGTGGCTATCATTTGTCCTTTTCTTACATAATCTCCAATTTGTACGTTCAGTGTTTTTATTACACCACCATACAAAGAAGTTGCGTTGGCTTTGTTGTTATTATGAACTTTCAGCAAACCATTTGCTCGGATGGTTGCCGTTAATTCTTTTTGCTCTACTACGCCTAATTGTATGCCTACCGCTTTTATTTGTTCTTCGGTAAGTGTGGTAATGGTTGGTGCTTCTTCGTGGGCTTCTTTATTAATTTCTTTCGCTTGGTTTTGCCCATTTCCATCTTTATTATTATTGCAAGCGGAAAAGGCAAATATTAAAACAGTTATCACTGTTACAAACGCGATTTTATTTATATTGAATTTCATTTTTGCTTATTGATTAATGAGAGAATAAATATTTATTACAGACTGGTTTACCTGCTGGATGCTTTTCAGATAATTTAATTGAATATCGGTTGCGGTTTGCAATGCAAACAGATATTCCACATAACTGATTTCTCCAGTAGTATAACCTAAATGTGCTGCAGATACTATTTCTTTGGCATTAGGCAATGCTTCCTGCTGAAAATAATCGAACTGTTGCATATCCTGATGATATTGTTGCAAAGTGTTCTGCAATTGTGTTGTTAATGCTTTTTGCTGCTGCTGAGCATTGGCTTCGGAAGCCAATTTTCTGAAGTCCAAAGATTTTATCCTTGCTTTGGTAGCACCATAAGTGATTGGAATTGCAATGCCAATATTTATAGAATTAAAACGGTTACCAGAATTAAAATATTTTTCTTCGCCATTTACAGTATGAAAACCTATTAGAGATTGATTTGTAAAACCAATTGTAAAATCAGGTAAACCTTGCGAACGCTCTACCTTTTTGGTCTGTTCTGCAATAACAGCATCCTGATATAAGGATTGAATAGTGGGATGACTTACTACTGCATCATTATCCAATAAATTGCTGATTTGTAAAGGTTGAAAAATTCCATTTTCTGCAATGAGAAAATCCTCTCTTGTATTCATCAAAGTTTTCAGATTGGCAACTGCATTATTTAATAACACTTCATTCTGTTTTAACAATAAATTGATTTCCCCTTTCTTAGCTTCTGCTGTACTTATATCCACTTTTTAGTATCACCAGTTTTGTATCGAAGCTTTGCAATGCCAATAAAATCACCATATAAGCTGTCCAATTGTTGCAATTGTTTTTGATTGTGTTGCAGGTACAGAATTTGATAATAATACGTTCGTACCTGATTTTTTAATTCTAAAACACTTAGGCTTTTCTGTATTTCTTTACCTTTTATTTCTGCATTAATCAATTGCTTTTTTGCTCCAAATAATGAAGGAAACGGAATTGTTTGTGCGACCTGAAAAGACTGGTCGAATTTGGTGCTGTTGTATTGTCCCAATTGGGCGTTAAAATCGAGTTTTGGTAATTCTCCGGCTGTTTTTTTCAAAACTTTACTCGCTTCAATTTCCAAATCTGATGCTTTAATACTTTGATTATTTTGAAGGGCAATGCTAATTGCCTCATCAACACCCGATAAATCTTTCGTTTGTGCATTTGCTGTAAAACCTACCAAGGATAGTAGCAATACAATGATAGTTGCAATGGGTTTCACTTTGAATTTTCTTTTTAAATTAATTTTTGAATTGAAAATGATGTACAATAGCGGCAGTACAAATAGGGTAAGGAACGTTGCGGTTACCAAACCACCGATAACTACGGTCGCTAAAGGTTTTGTACCTCTGCACCTGCGCTACTGCTCAAAGCCATTGGCAGAAATCCTAAACTGGCTACTGTTGCAGTCATCAAAACCGGTCTCAAACGGGTTTTAGTTCCTTCGATTACCCGTTTCAATACATCTTTTTCTCCTTCTTTTTCTAATTGATTGAAAATACCTATCAATACAATTCCGTTAAGGACTGCAACGCCAAACAATGCAATAAATCCAATACCTGCGCTGATGCTAAAAGGCATTCCCCGAAGTAATAAAGCTAGTATTCCTCCAATTGCACTCATTGGGATAGCTGTAAAAATTAATCCGGCCTGTTTAAAGGAGCTGAATGTAAAGTAAAGCAATACAAATATCAATATTAAGGAAACAGGAACAGCTATCAGTAATCTATTGCTGGCTTCCTGTAAATTTTCAAACTGCCCACCATAAGTGAAATAATATCCTGATGGTAATTTTACTTGGTTATTCAATTTTTTTGAATTTCTTCTACTACACTTTGAACGTCTCTGTCTGCTACATTAAAACCAATTACAATTCTTCGCTTTCCCGCTTCACGGCTTATCTGCGCCGGTCCTAATTTATAATCAATTGTAGCCACTTGTGATAGAGGAATTTGACTACCTATGTTGGTGGGTATCATCATATTGTTTACATCTTCAATACTACCCCGGTAAGTACTATCTAAACGCACAACTAAATCAAATCTCCTTTCATTCTCAAAAACCACACCTGCACTTTTTCCTGCAAATGCAGTACTCACAACATTATTTACATCTTCTACATTCACTCCATAATTGGCTAAACGAGTTCGGTCGTATTCAATATTAATTTGAGGTAGCCCACTTACCAGTTCTACTTGAGGTACTGTAACTCCCTTTACTGTTTGTATAACTTTGCTAACCTTATCGGCATTTAACGCTAGTGTATCTAAATTTTCTCCGAAAATCTTAATTGCAACATCTTGTTTTATCCCTGTCATAAGTTCGTTAAAACGCATTTGAATGGGTTGGCTTTTTTCGACAATTATGCCAGGTATTACGGCTATTTTTTCTTCTATTGCATCGCCTAATTCATCGTATGTCCTTCCGGATTTCCATTCACTTTCAGGCTTAAGAATAATTATTAAATCTGTTGCACTCGGAGGCATTGGGTCAGTAGGTACTTCACCAGCTCCAGTTCTACCTACCACCATTTTTACTTCATCAAATTGTTTGGCAATTCTCGAAGCAAGCATCGAAGTTTCTATACTTTGTGATAATGAGGTTTCAATAGGCATTTTAAATTCAAACGCATATTCTCCTTCTTGTAGCTGGGGTATAAATTCTCCTCCCATTCGGCTAAACAAGAAAATACTAACCGCAAATATGGCAATGGCGATACCCACGAACCAATACTTTATGCTAATCGCTTTTTCAAGCAAAGGCTGATATTTTTTTTGTAACCAATTCATCATTCTGTCAGAAAAGGTTTCTTTATACGAAGGTTTTTTGGATAAGAACAAAGCACACATCATTGGTATGTATGTTAAGGATAAAATCAAAGCTCCAAAAATGGCAAAACCTACAGTCTGTGCCATCGGACGGAACATTTTACCTTCAACACCCACTAACGTAAGAATAGGAATGTAAACAATTAGTATAATGATTTCACCAAATGCTGCACTGCTACGAATTTTGGAGGCAGACAGGAAAACCTCTTCATCCATTTCGGTTTGTGTAAGCCTTTGTTTAGATTTCCGTAAGCCTAAGTGATGTAATGTGGCTTCCACAACAATTACTGCCCCATCTACAATCAACCCAAAATCTATGGCTCCCAAACTCATTAAATTGGCGCTTACACCAAACACATTCATCATCGCTAAGGCAAACAGCATTGCTAATGGAATAGCGGAAGCTACTATTAATCCGGCTCTAAAATTTCCTAAAAAAGTACTAATACAAAGATAACAATCAACGCACCTTCTATCAGGTTTTTTTCTACGGTACTCATTGCCTTGTCAACTAAAACTGAACGGTCTATATAGGGCTCAATAATAATATCATCAGGTAATGACTTTTGTATAGTAGGAAGCTTTTCTTTTATTTTTTCAATTACACTATTGGCGTTTTCGCCTTTTAACATCATCACAACACCACCTACTGCATCAACATCTCCATTATATGTCATTGCTCCATATCTTACAGCATTACCAAATCGTACATCCGCCACATCTTTTATAAAAATTGGAACACTGCCAGGATTATTTTTTACACTGATGTTTTTTATATCTTCTAATGATGTAACCAAACCAATACCTCTAACAAAATAAGCACTTGGTTTCTTATCAATATATGCTCCCCCTGTATTTTGGTTATTTTTTTCAAGAGCGTTGAAAATATCGGTAATACTTATATCCATAGCCTTTAAGCGATTAGGATTAACAGCAACTTCATATTGCTTTAGCTCGCCACCAAAACTATTTACTTCTGCAATTCCGGGTGTACCATACAGTTGCCTTGCAACAATCCAGTCCTGCATTGTACGAAGGTCTTTGGCATTGTATTTATTTTCACTTCCCTTTTTGGGATGTATTATATATTCGTATATCTGACCAAGCCCTGTACTGACCGGAGCCAGTTCCGGCGTTCCTATTCCGTTCGGAATTTTTTCTTCTGCTTCTTTCAGTTTTTCATTAATGAGCTGTCGGGCAAAATAAATGTCTACTTTTTCCTTAAATACAACTGTAATTACGGACAAACCAAACCTAGAAATACTTCTGGTTTCTTCTAAATCGGGAATATTAGCAATGCTTTGCTCTATCGGAAAAGTTACTAATTGTTCTACTTCCTGAGCCGCCAATGTGGGGCAAACCGTAATTATTTGCACCTGATTATTTGTAATATCGGGTACGGCATCAATGGGTAATTTTGTGGCACTCCACACTCCCCAAATAATGAGCAACAATGTCATTATTCCAATGACGAGCTTGTTCTTAATGCTAAATTTTATGATACTGTCTAACACAATTCATTTGATTAATAATTAATAATAATGGATATAAATACTTTCTGTCCGTTACAGAAAGGACAGCTAAATGTGCAATTTAGATAATACACCTATCTAATAGTAAATGAATATATCATCCATTACCAATAAATACATTTGCTGAAAATATTAAGTATTAATCTTTGGCGGCTGCCAAATGTTTCCGTGATAATTGGAAATGAAATTGAAATTTTGAAGTGGGAATTTTTGTATCTTGCTAAGACTTGGCTTTGCCTCGTTTATTTTGAACGTTTGAAACGTAAAATTCACAACGGTATGACAAGTAGCACAAGAACAAAAAGGACTGCATAAATCGCCGTTTTTCGTTTGACCATTGCTTGTATTAGAAAGCTCTTATTTTGAAGTATTACTGGTATCCATACCACACGCATCAGTACACGGCATTACGGATAATGCCAGAAAATATATACTGAATATGAATATAAATAGTTTCATCAGCTACAAATATAAATAAATAGATTGTGCAATAGAATTGCAAAGTTGAAAAAATCTATTTGTTACATTTGTCGCATTTCCCCTTAAGAACTAAATTAGCTCCATCTAATTTAAAGTTTTGAGGAACTTCGATGTTCGGAATTTCTGTTTCAGTAAGGCAAAAAATATGTTTGCAGTCGGTACAATAAAAATGTGTGTGCAGTTCTGATAAATTACAATTGCATCCTGATTGGCAAAGTGCGTATTTAATCACTCCGCTTCCATCATCAATGGTATGGACAAGTTTGTATTCCAGGAATACTTTAAGTATTCTGAAGAGAGTAATATTATCTGCTTTTTCAAACTGTTCTGCCAGCTCTTTATGACTTACTGCATATTGTTGTTTCAATAACTTTTCAACCACCAACAAACGCATAGCGGTGGGTTTTATAGCTTTTTGCAGTAAAATTTTTTCTAATTCAGTCATTGTGATTTAATTTTCTATCGTCCAATCATCATTATCGTCCTCGTCAACTGATATTTGCTCAATGATGCTGTTTGCTGCACTGTCAGAGTATGTACCATAACCATTTACGAAAACACCTTTTGCTCCATCTTTTTGGTTTCTCATCGCATATAAGATAGCCTCATCTTCCAAATCATTAAGCCCAGTAAAACGATAAATTTTATCAATAACAATGTCCCTTAAATTAACTTTCTCTCCGTCTATTTTGTACGAAATATTTTCTTCCAATAGATTAAAGTCTTCCGTATAACCCCTTTGTCTTAGTACTTCAATTACTTCTGATAATGTTTTTTCTGTTGATAGCATAAGTATTCTTCTTAAATTTTTGAAAATATTTTTTGAAAAAACTGAACATTTTTTTCTCTTAATTGGTTTCTAATAGCAACATTTTTTATCCTGTTGTATTGATGGACAAGGAACACTGGCATAACTACAATACACACAACAATCGCCTTGTAATGGTTTTAATCTTGTCTTGCAATTTTCACATTCATAAAAATATTGGCAAGCATCTGTCGGCATTGTTTCCTCTTTTTTGTATCCGCAGTTTGGACAAGTTATTACTGATTGTAATTTAATTTCCATTATGATATAATTTTACTTTTTATTGATTTATAACCTGTCGAATTGATAGCTTTTTCAATTTCTATAATACTTGTTTGTTTGTTGTCAAACTTAACAATGGCATTGCCTTTCTCATAAGAAACCACAACTTCCACAATTCCTTTTAGTTTACTAACTTCCGTTTTAACGTGGTGTTCACAACCTGAACAAGTCATCCCTTTGATTGTAAACTCAACTTTCTGAATTTTGGAAGTTTGGGTAATAATTGCTTTACTTTCGGTCTTTGGAAAAAAAATGTGAGCATAAAGCGGAAATGATAAAAGTAAAGCCGCCATAACGGTAATAATTCCTAAAAATGATTTTGTTTTCATAAAGTTTGATTTTTTCAGTTGTTTCACAGTTGCAGTCAATTTTCTTTTGCGGTTTCAATTTTTGATACCAAGCAAAAGCAAGCACTAAAATAGTTAACCCGATAAAATATGGACGAAAAGGTTCGAGCCAAGAGAAAGTTGAAGCAAGTCCACTTGTTCCTGCTATGAGAGCCAAAACAGGTGTAATGCAACATAATGAAGCTGCTATTGCTGTCAAAAGTCCAGTCCCAATTAGTTTTCCGTCCGTTACCATATTGTTTCTAAATTTTTTTTATCGTCAAGTATTTTAAAAAATGGGTCCAACATTTTCTCATACTCTTTTGTCAATGAGTAAAAAATGGTTTGCGCCTCTCTTTCGGTTTCAATAAGCTTTCGGTCTTTAAGTTTTCTCAAGTGCTGAGAAATCGCTGAAATTGTCATTCCAAGAATTTCACTCACATCACAAACACAAAGTCGTTTTTCTTCATAAAGAAGAAACAGAATTTTCAGTCTTACATTGTTTCCAGTCAATTCAAGTGCGTTCGACAAATAGTCAAACGAACTGTGGAGTTCCGAAACTCTTTCTTTACAGCGATTGATTTGTTTAATGTCTGCCTGTTGTCGTGTACAAGAAGTATTATCCATAATGCAAATGTAACTAATTTGTTTATTTAAGCAAATGCTAAATTATGAGTATTAAAATTTGGCATTTTATATGTTGACGTAATGGTGCTGTTACTTTTAATTCTTCTAACAATATATTAATAGAAAAATCACAAAAATATTTAGTATAATCATTCTTTCTGCACCAAATGCTGTAAGTTAGGGTCATTCTTGATACGCTCCATTTCACTAACAACAATATTCAGAATGTCTGATTTTATCTGCTTGTAATTGTTTTCTATTTCCTGCTTCATCTTATCCTCGCCCTGCTCATTTACAAAAGATAAGATTTGCGGTATTTGCTGATAGGCTTTGCTTTCTGCCGCTACCTTTTCATTGTCCACTACAATTTCGGCGTGAAATATTTTCTGCTCAATACGTTCATCGAAGTTATCCGATACAGAACCGACAAACATACCTTGTGTAAGCGTTGAAATTTTCGATGCAGGAATAAGGCTGTCCAACTGTGTTGATATGGAGGTAGATTTATCGTTGCGGTTAATCGTCATACTTTGGCGTTTCTGTAATACTTTTCCAAAGCGTTCCGAAAGGCTTTTTGCTGTTTCGCCAACCACCTGACCACTGAATATATTACCGACAGTATTCTGTATTACCTTGCTTTCCTTGTCGCCGTAATCCCTTGTTAATTGCGAAAAATCCTGAAAGCCCAAACATACCGCTACCTTATTACTTCTCGCCGTTGCGATAAGATTGTCCAGTCCCCTGAAATAAATTGTGGGCAACTCATCTATGATAACGGAACTCTTTAGCTGTCCCTTTTTGTTTATCAGCTTTACAATCCTCGAATTGTATAAACCCAAAGCTGCGGAATAAATATTTTGACGGTCGGGATTGTTACCCACGCACAAAATTTTAGGTTCTTTCGGGTTGTTAATGTCAAGCGTAAAATCATCGCCCGTCATTACCCAGTAAAGTTGTGGGCTAATCATCCTTGATAGCGGAATTTTTGCCGATGCGATTTGTCCTTGTAACTGGTCTTGCGCTCCACCTTGCCACGCATCCATAAAGGGCGACAAATAATTTTCCAAATCCGGGTATGAAGTTAAAATCGTGAATACATCCGAATACTTTTTATTCAGTAATTCAATGGCGTGAGGGAACGTACAATACTTACCATCTTCGTAGATTTTCAGATACCAAATAATCGCAGCCAAAAGAATAATTGGGCTTTCCACGAAAAAATCCCCTTGCTTCTGTATCCACGACCTGTTAAGGTTTAGCATTATAGTATATGCCGCTTCGTAAGCATCAGAAATGTCCGTCATAAAATCGGGATTGAGTGGGTTGCAACGGTGGCTCTTGCGTGGGTCGTCGAAATTTATCACGTAAAATTTCGGCTGAACTTTGTATTTATCCCGATGCTTCAGTAAGTGATTATAGGCAATAGTAGAAAGGTCGTCAAACTTGAAATCGTAGATATACATACTAAAGCCTTTTTCAATCTGCTGCTTGATGTAGTTGTTTACGATGGCATAAGATTTACCGGAACCGGGAGTACCCAACACTATTGATGCCCTGAATGGATTTACAATGTTTATCCAACCGTTGTTCCATTTGCCTTTGTAGTAAAATTTGGTGGGCAGGTTAACGGAATACTCGTTTTCCATCAGTTTGGTTTCCTGCTGAAAGCTCTCATTCTCATTATTAAATACGTCGTCCATCAGGTTGGTACGAAGCAGGCGGCTCATCCATACGCCCGCCATCAGCAAGGCGATATAACCTAATGAGATAGTAAGCATATACAGGAATGTGCCTGTTGCCGGAGATAGCTTTAACAAAGGTGTGTTCAGGAAGAACAGCACAAAGCCAACGCCCAACGCCACGTAAATTTTAGTCCAGGTTATCTTTTCGTTCTTTACGCCCTTTGTCCCTAAACAGCTTAAAGCCAGTAAGACCAAAGCGAATACTTTGGTGTAAAGAGTGTGTGAAAACAAACCCGCCGTTCGGTCGAAATTGCCTAATATCTTGTTGATTACTTCCAACGTCCAACCACGTTCTAAAAAAGAAACCGTAGCAGAACCAATAAAGGTGCATCAGCACCAAAGAATACTGACTGCCCGCATAAAAGCCATTATCTTGGAAAGCCCTCTTAAATCGTCTTCTCCCTGCATTATCTAAAGTTTTAATGTTCGGGCGTGAATTTAAAGGCTCTATGGAGTGGCTCTAAGAATGTGGCAGCCAGTGGCGTTCTGTGGCAGTGTTTGGCTGAATATTACTTCTAACCTCTTTGGCGTTTTCTTTTCTTCTTCATTTTATTGGCAAAGTCCTGTTCTTCGTAATCTTCGCCCTGGGCTTCGGGCAATAAACCTCCCAGTGCTTCAATCAAACCGTCTTCGTGTTTTTCAGTATGTAAGAAGTCGAACAAATGGTGTGGTTCTTCCGCAGGAAGATCCGCATCATTTGATGTGGATAATTTGGGTTGTAAAACGGCAGGTTCTTTAATATTCGGTTTGATGTTATTGTTCCAATAATCATTAAAGGTGTTGGCAGAAAGTTCTGTTGCCAAACGTGAACCGTTCCAAACTGCTTTGGAATTGTGGTCTATAAATGTGATGCCATAAATACGCCCTGTATCATTTCGGCGCACCACAACGTTAATACCCTGTTCCGCCAACTGCTTTTTAAATGCCTGTTCATCGCTCGTGGTTTTCAGGGCAATGGTAACGGCAGATTTTAGGGTCTGTTTGGTGGGGCTATCTTTCAAAGCCGTTTTGCATTTCGCAAAATGCAGTTCCAAAGCCGGAAGCCCTGCGCTCTTTCCGAACAGCGAAGCCTTGAACGGATGCCCGGCTCTTTCGCCTTTTTCATTTAGCGGAATATATATTAAGCCCTGCTTCATCTCTCCCTGCAATTCGCCCTCGATTTTCTCGGCGGTAATATTGAACAGGGAAAGCAGGGCATTGTATTCGCCCAAAGTTTGGTACTGGTAGTAATTCGGGAGGTGGCGAACGACCGAAGCAATTTGGCTTTTTACATCGCCTGCCCGATAATCTACCGGACGGAAAACCTTATCATTCTGATTGCGCTCTTTGTCTGTTGCGGGTATCAACCCGTGTTTTCTTTCCAGTTCACGGCATACATTCATAGACCGCATTTTCTCGAATTTATCCGAAATCTTTTTGCCCTGCTCGTCCACGCAAACCGATACAATGTGTATATGGCTACGGTCAATATCGGTATGTTTGAATACCACAAAAGGCTGTTCGCCGTAACCCATTTCCCGCATATACTGTTCTGCCATTTCCCTAAACTTATCATCGCTTACCTTATCGTTCGGGTCAGGATTTAGCGAAATATGCAGCGTGTGTTTCTCGGTATTGCGGTTGGCTATCAGGTAAGGTGCAAAAGACTGGGCTAATTGTGCCACGGAATAATGACCGCTTGCGGTTTCAATCATCTTATTGGCAAACAAAATCTGCTCGTTTTCAT